>CAYRFU010000195.1:0-14156 GCA_964423525.1 uncultured Burkholderiales bacterium
CAGACCGGGTGGGGGTCCCTCGGGGCCGGCCCTGGATGACTCGGCGGCTCGCTTCGCCTGAGGCCTGGTCAGCCTGGGTGTGTTTGGGAGGAGAGGATCAGCAGCTCGTCCTGGTTCGAGGGATGCGAGCTTTCCGGGCCTCGCTAGAGGAGGCGACGGCTGCTTTGGGAAGGTATCCTGGCTTCATTCTGGCGGGGGGTCAGAGCCTCGTTCCCAACGCTTCATTGACTGACCTGGTCCGCGACCAGGCTTTTCACGAGATGACGACCCAGCTAAGGTCTCTGGTTGAGGAGGGAGCCGAGTTGATCCGGGGGGAGTTTCTGACCATGAACCTGGAGCGGGCTCACGAAGCCCTCCGCTTTTTTGGTCCCGGATGGCAACAAGAGAGGAGTGCAGCCGAAGCGGCGGCCGTGGTCGAGAAGATGACTCAAGCAGTGAGAGCGATAGAGAAACGATGAGATACGCCCTGGTCTTGCTCCTGATGGCGATGGCGGTGGCCGATTCCCGATTGGTTGAGTTGGAACGGGCTGAGCCCGCGAAGGTTCGACCACTCCTGGCTCGGTATCTGCCTCAGGTTCAGATTCATAACACCGTCCCCGGCCACTTTTTCACTTTGAGCGGTCCGACCGAAGAGTTGGAGCGAGCCGAAAGGCTTCTGGGCCAGCTCGATCGAGAGGGCGGGTTGCTTCGTTGGGAAGTGTGGAGGTTCCACGGAGGTCAAGAGAATCTTCCCCGATTCGCCACCCCGAGCGTCCCCCTTCAGGTGAGTTTGGTGACCCTGATCAAGACCGGCTTCCTGGAGCTGCTGGAGGCCGATTACCGAGTTGGTCTCCCTCGGCGCTTTGACCAGGCCTACGATTTGAAACCGGGAGAAGCGATGCTATTCTTTGAGAAAGGCACCATCACGATGGTGACTCCCCACCGGCTCCGGCCCGACTGGGAGTGGGATTGGTTCGATGGACATCCGACGGCTGATTGAGCGCGTCGCCGAAGAAGAGGAAGCCTTCGAGAATCAGAAGTTTGTAGCCCCGGCCGTGGCTAACGCCAAAGTGCGGGCTCGGGTGGCGGGAATGGTGTCGACCTTCTCGACTCGACCGCGCGACTTCGAGGGATGGGGCGTTTTTCAGGCCAGCGGGACGGTGGCCCGACTGGTTCGTCCGGCCAGCCTCCCCCAGGTCGAGGCCTATCTCAGTCTGCTCAAGCCCCTCCATCTACGCTTGGTTTATCGCTTGACGGGCCGGACCTGGCTGGCCTATCCGGCCCAGGAGGGTGACGCTCACCAGCGCTTCGGTCGGGTCGAGCCCGTTCCGGTTTCGCTGGTGGAAGAGGGGAACGCCTTTGAGCAGGTCGTGGCCCGCTTCGATGGTGCCCATTTTTGGTTCGAGAAGCCCGATCGGCGAGCTAGCCCTCGCCAGGCCGAGAGGATGCGCCAGGCCCTCACCGAGGGCGAGGGTGAGATCCGGTGGGCTGGGGTGACTCCCGAAATGAAGACGGCTTACGAGATGGTGGTGTCTCGGCTCAAACTTTTCACCGAACGAAGGGACGAAGACCGTCTCCAGGAAGCTTTGCTCACCGGCGGAGGCGAGCTGCTCGGCTACGCCGACCGCGAGGACTACTGGGTAGTCGAGTGGAGAGACTCGAGCGGAATGGTGCACAACTCAGCTATCGCCAAGCAGAATATGACCGTCTTGACGGCCGGAATCTGCCTCTCGGGAGAAGACGAAAAGTTCGATCTTCAATCCCTGGTGGGGGTGGTGGAGAAGGCTGAGGACTGGGCTTTCGAATGACCGATAGACTGCATCACGAGAGACTGGCTCGAAGCGAGTCGAGCCTCGCCAAACTGCGAGACCTTCCCATCACGGTTTGTGGGGCCGGGGCGCTGGGGGCGAACCTGGCCGAGAGTCTGGCCCGGATCGGCTGCCAGAAGCTCAAGGTCGTGGACCGAGACCGGGTCGAGGAGCAGAACCTTTCCACCCAGCCCTATCAGCGAGGCGATGTCGGCGCTCCCAAGGCCACCCTCCTGGCCAATAACCTTTACCGGGCCGTGGGAGCGGAGGTGGAAGGGGTGGTTAAGGAATTGGTCGAGGGCACCGTCAAGAAACTTCTGAAAGGGAGCCAGCTGGTGCTCGACTGTTTCGACAACAGCCTGGCCCGGGCTGTGGTGACCCAATTCTGTCAAGACCAACAACTCGATTGCCTCCATGTAGGGCTGGCTTCCGATTACGCTGAGGTGATCTGGAACGAGCATTACCGGGTTCCCTCGGCCGCTCAGGATGACGTTTGTGATTATCCTCTCACCCGCAACCTGGTCATGATGACCGTGGCTGTGGCCTGTGAGGTGGTGGTGGCTTACGCCGCCGACGGAAGGAAGAACAATTTTACCCTGACCTCCGGGGATTTCGCCCTAAAGGAGTATGCTACCGATGATTCTTGAGCAGACCAGAATTGCTGAGGTCGTGTTTGGAGGGGGGGATGACTTTTACAATCTTCGTCGTTGCTCGGTTTTTCTTTCCGGAGTCGACGGCATCTGTATCGAGGATTGTCCCCTTAACGAAGCGGCCTGGATCGCGGCCCAAACCGCCGCTCGTCGGCCCGTGACCATCCGATACCGGGAAGAGGAGAACGGCATCAAACGGTTCCAGGGCTTGCTTTTTCGACATAATGAGCCGGAGGTGAGAGACTACCCCAACCAGGGGCCCGACGACGACCCCGGCGATCCGGGGCTCTACTCTTACCGTCACGCTCTGGTGGAGGTGATCGTCGATCTCGACCAGACCAGCCTGGTCTTTAAGGACCCCGACCATGAGGTCAGCAACATTCCGGCGGCCGTCGGGCGCGCCATCGGTGCCTACACGGCTATGGGTCTGAAGTCGGTGGTGATTTTCCAGCGCGGCCAGATTCGTACCGTCCGGCTCAGGATGAAGCCCGATAAGGTTACTTCGTAGCCACGTCCCAGAGCACGGCCACTACCACTCCGGTGACGGCACCGACGGCTAGACCCGTGGCTGCTCCCTGAAGGGCGGTGCGAGGGAAGGGCTGAGTGTGATGCTCGACCGTCCTCTCCAGCATGCGTCCGGTAGGAAGGCTGCGCGGTGGGGCCAACTGGGGTTGAGGGCAGAACGGGTCGTTGCAGTTGGGAAGGGGGACGGACTCGATGGTCGTCTCAGGGTAAGTTTCGACCGAGATGACGACTTCATCCACCAGCGAGCGTTGATAGCCGATGTAGGCACCTACCCCCATCCCGACCACTCCCAAGCCAGCCGCAGCGGCCGCCTTCGGCGTCGGCTCCTCCCCCGCGATGTGGTTGCGCCAAAAGCTTTTCAGGTTGCCGAGAACATTCATAGCGGCAGTTTCCTCTGAACTTCCTGGCTCAGAACTCAAAGTTTTGTTAACAGTTAACCGCCAAATGTGTGCTGGTTCACGGCACCAAGCGGCGCGGGCCTGGTATGCTAGGAGCAGAAGGAAACGGAGCTGCCCCCCAGACCTCCTTAACATAGAAAGCGAAACAGCCTCTCGCCCTGAGAGGCTGCTTCGTTCTTCGCGCAAGTTTGTCGGCCGTCGAATACTTTAGCTGCTCTACCGCTGAGCTACAAGCCGGTTGGTCGGCTTGGTAGGAGTCGAACCTACGACCTGCTCCGTGACAAGGAATGGTATGTAAGACCCACGAGTCGGGGCGCGATAGAGAGAGTATAGATGGTAATATTGGCATTGTCAATAGATCGAGGTGACGATCTCCTCGATGAAAGCCGACGCGCCACCCGGTCTAAATCCGGTGCAAAAGGTCAGGCGAGGCCCTTCGAAGTCGGAGGAACATTCGAGCCAGGGGGTGCCCTCCTCAGAGCGGATGTGCCAGCCTCGGGGTTCGGAGAGAAAGTTCTCAGGACGACGCAGCCATGAGATGGCAGCGGAATCCCAGGGGTGAAAGCCCGAGTCGGCCGGGAAGGTCTCGGTCCACCAGTGGCACCAGGTTAAAGACTCCTGGTGGAATAGGCGAGCGGTCTCGCTGGGGGTCTGACTGATGGTGATGAGGTCTTGTTCTGTGACCACCACCTGGCTGGTCAGTTCAAAGCCGAGTAACACCACCGGCGCTCCACTGGATAGGGCCAGGCGAGCCGCTTCCACATCGTTCTCGAAGTTGAAATCCATCACCGGTGCCACTTCCCCGATCCGAAAGGAACGACCAGGGCTTCGTCCGGCCACCACCAGCAGGGACAGGATGTTGGCCACCACTTCGGGGTAGTGCTTGACCAGCAGGCCGACGTTGGTCAGGGGTCCGATGGCGGCCAGGTGGGCCGGCTTTCGCCGAAGCTGGTCGGCCAGGAATTCGACGGCCGGGTTGGATCGGCCGTCCTCGCTCAGAGGAGCTTTGGCTCCGGCCACTAGCGGGGCCGGGTTGCCCTGAAGCTTGAGCACCTTTTGGGCCACCTCGTGGACGATCGGCTGGGGAGCGTTTCCGAAGACGGTGGTGACGCCCACCAGGTCGATCTGGGCACAGTTGATCGCCTCCACGATCGCGAAAGCGTCGTCGATATCGCGTGGGGCACCGTCTATGACCACTCCCAGAGCGACGTCGCTATCGATCAGCAGGCGCATAATCTTGCGTGGGCCTGATGAAGCCAATCGAGGCGGGTGGCTTCATCGGTCGAAAGGGGAAGCTGGGCCACTCCGAGCAGTCGGCGGATCACCTCCAGGCTGGCGAAAGCCCAGGTCAGGTGAGAGTCGAGGGGTCGATGGTAGAGATCTAGCACGGGTGAGGGGTCGCGATGGCTCATGACGAGATGGGCCATCAGAACCCCGACATCAAACTCTGGGGGTCCTGTGAAGGCGAATTCGGGGTCGATGATTTTCAGCTGGCGACCCTGGCGAAGCCAACTTCCCGGGTAGTAATCGCCGTGGAGCAGGCTTTGTCCCTCGTTGGCCAGGTAAAGCTGGCCAAGCTCTCGGGCTCTCCTTTGGAGAATCTGGTCTCGGGTCCAGGTTTCTTGCAGGCGAGTGAGCTCGGGAGAAAGGTCGACCGGGTTCTCGGAGGAGATAGGGAGCTCGAAGATATGGGTGTGGTTGAGCTCACGCATGGCCCGGTTGGCGAGGAGAGGACCGTCCATCTCGTGGAGGGCCGATAACCAGTCCACCAGAGGAGCCAGGGGAAGGTCGCCACCCTGGTAGAGATCGAGACAATCGCCCTGGCTGCCAAGATCCTCAAGACAAAGAAGATTGTTGGCTCGGTCCTCGCCCAGGAGGGTGGGGGTGAAACGGGCTAGTTCGGGCGTGAGAGAGCGGTAGAAGGTCGCCTCCGTTTGGAGACGCTCCACCGGCGCCGGGATGGAGGGGTATCGGGCTACAAAGGGGACGGCCTGCTTGAGGATCAGGCTTCGCTCTTCCAGTTCGGCTCGGAGAGTGCGGTTCATGTTGCCCTGACCAGCCGGGCTAAGGTTTTGCAGGCGCTCCTCAGGCTCGATCCATCCCAGCCTCTTAAGGTGGAGTTGCACGTCCTCGCGGTTTTGGGGCAGGAGTTCGATCATTCGACCGGTAGTTGAAGCTCGACCACCACTCCGTCCCGGTCTTCCCGATTTCGGATCTGGCAGTCGCCCCCCACCTCCAGCACCATCGAGCTGATCATGGAAAGACCCAGGCCCATTCCCGGGATCTGTCCGGTGAAATGACGTTCCCCCTGGTAGTAGGGAAGGAAGGCGTTGCGGAGCTGTTCGGGGCTCAGGGTGACGCCGTCGTCTCGGACTCGCACGGTGGCCGAGCCGTTGGAAACGCCCACTTCGACTTCGATCTGGGGGGAGTTTTCTGGATGGAACTTCTTGCTGTTCTGGAAAAGCTCCCAAAGGGCCATCTCCAGGGCCCGGTCGGAAAGTCGGACGGGGCCCTGAGCGTCCAGGTGGCAACGGATCGGCTTGATTTCGAGCTGGCTGGCGACCTCCTGGGCCACCGATTCCAGTCGCTCCAGACAGAAGCCTGAGCCCTCGGGGAGAGCGCTGGGAGCGTAGAGGTAGCTGAGCACATCGTCGAGCTCGTTTTTGAGCTCTTCCACTCCGCCCTGAGCCATCTTGGCGAACTCGACGATCTTTTTGGTGTCGAGTCGATGGGCCCGGTCGACGATGAAAGACAGGCCCCAGATCATCTTGGTCATGGGAGTGCGCAGCTTATGGGCCACCAGGGAGTTGAAGGTCCAAACGCTCCGCTGAGTGGACATCTGGGCGGTGATGTCTCGCAGCTGAAGGAGTCGTTCGATCCGGCCCTGGACGCTGTGAGAGGTGGAGTTGACCTGAATCCAGGCGGCCGGGGCGTTGCTGGTTTCAGGGCGAACCAGTTGGAACGGTTGGTCTGACAGCTCGGGCCAACGCTCCAGGGCCCCTTCGGGGTTGGCTGTGAACTGCCGCTCCAGATGGGCTAAAAGGTCGAGGTCTTCGCTGTCTTTGGGTAGACTCAGGATGGTGTTCGCTTTGGCGTTACTATATTGGAGTTGGCCCTCTCCGTCGATGATGAGATAGCCTTCCTCGGCGTGCTCCACCACCCAGCCAAAACGAGCCCGTTCGTTGCGGATCCGGCGGTAGCGGTTGAGCCGGAGGATGGTCTTGATACGGGCCCGGAGTTCGTTGGGACGAAACGGTTTGCTGATGAAGTCGTCGGCCCCAGCTTCGAGCCCCTTCATTTTCGAACTGGCGTCTTCCAAGCCGGTCAGCATCAGGACCGGGACTTCGGCCAGCCACTCGTTCTCCCTGACAGCGCGGCACAGTTCATAGCCGTTCATTCCGGGCATGACCACGTCGGTCAGGATCAGGTCGGGGGTCAGTTCGAGAGCTTGAGAGAGGCCGTCTTGGCCATCGGTTGCAAAGGCCAGCCGGTAGGGCTCGCTTTTTAGCAGCCGCTTGACTAAGAGGTGCTGGGCCAGGTCGTCGTCGACAACCAGGATGGTCGGCGCGTCAGGCACACCACAGTATACACCAAGACGGTCCGGGGGGGAAGGCGGGTCTGGCCAAAATCTTGTTCGAAAGGAGGCTGGGACTCCTGATCCAAATTCGGCTGGGTGGCCAGAGTTTACGCCGGGGCCTGGGCGCCCGAATACGGAGCACCTCACCAGACTGAAGCCGATGGACCAGAGGGTCAGGCCGAGGTGTGGGAGCATTCCTCTTTAACCTCGGTGACCTGTCCGGCCGTGACCACCAGGCTGGCCTTTGTGGACGGGGTGCGCCGAGTCGAAGCTCAACTTTTTCACGCCGAAGAGGGGCAATCGCCCACGCCCGGCATCGCCGGCGTGCTGGCGGTGGGAGCGGTCGTTCCATCAGGGGACGGAGTTCTCGGGTTCGAGCAGGTGTTGGTGCGCCGGCTGGCTATTTTCGGAGCGGGCAAACGAGCCGAGCTACCCGAGCAGCCTGGGGGCTGGTGCTGGGAGGCGGTCACTCTGGAAGACCAATCGGTGGACGGGCCGGTTCAGAAACTTCAGATGCTGATGCGCGAGCAAGAGTGGTTGCTGGCTCAACGGTTGGCCGAATCCGGTCACCTGGTTTGCCTTGACGGACCGCTCCACGGTTCTCGCGGACAGCATCTCCAGGGGGTGGTGGGCTACGTCAAGACCCACCATCGGCGTTTGCTGGAGCCGTCGGCCCAGGCCGCGGTGGGAGAGCTTCAGACCGGCCAAAGAACCAGTCTTTTCACCATCTCCGAACGCCACTCATGCTATTTTCGGTTGGCCGCTCGAGGCCCCGAGCACCACCCCTGGTTCGGGGTGGTGCGGCTTGAAATGAGCGCTTCGGTAGGGCGAGAGACGGCGGTGGCCACTCTCAACGAGGTCTGCGGAGCCTTACCCCGCTACGCTGGGGTGGCCCACGTCGATCCTCGAGCCCCTCAAAATCTTCAACCGGTGGGAGCCCTGGAAAGAGAGCTTCGCCGTCGCTGCGGCGATACGGCTCTCTCAACTAGAGCGGCCCGCCAGGCAGTGGCAGGAGGCAGCTATGGATAATCCTGATCGTGTCGGCCTGGTCGACGGCGTGGTGGAGGGCAGCACCAACAAGTTTCGGGTGGTGCTCGACGACGACCGATACATCCAACTGGATGAATTGGTGGCCACCACTCAGACTTTGCCCACCGGCGAGATTCACACCACCTACGGCATCGTCACGGAAGTGTTCGGGAGGATGGAAGGGGCCCAGTTCGCCAGCGACACGGCCCGCATCGCCCGGGATCAGACTATGCCGGGCACCTCCATTCGGACGGCCGAGATCAAAGTGTTGCGGACGGTTCCTGAAATCTGGGTGCCCCCCGCCCCTGGAGCCCTGGTTGAGAGGGCTCAGGCCGAGCATCGTCGCAACGCCCTCTATCTCGATCAGATGAACCGCCCTCTGCCGGTGGCTCTCGACAACACGGGCGAGCCGATCTATCTCGATTTCGACTTTCTGGACGGCACCCGAGGCGGACACGTTTCTATCTCGGGGGTGTCGGGGGTGGCCACCAAGACGTCGTTCGCTCTCCACCTGCTTTACATTCTGACCGAGACTGAACAGGGTCGTCAGGCTTTGGGAGTTCACGCGGCCGGCACCAAAGCTTTGATTTTCAACGTCAAGGGCGAGGATTTACTCCATTTCGACAAGGCTTCCTCAGCCTACGAAGAGCGCTGTCGCAAAGACCCTGATCTGCCCCATCAGTGGCAGCGATTGCAGGTCAAACAGCCGGGTCCTTTTCATTCCGTCTCGTTCACGGCTCCTCTCTCTCGCCACGCCGCCGGCACGCCCTGCACCGACGTGGAGTCGCGTTCGGCGGACGAGCTCATCCCTTACGGGTGGACTCCTTACGACTTTATTCGGAGTGGGCTGCTTCGGTTTTGTTTTTCCGATGTGGATGACAATCGCAACCAACTTTCCTTTGTGGAGCAGCGGGTTCGGGTTCAGCTGGCTCGTTGGGCGTTCCCTTTGGAAGGGAAGCCAGGAGCGGTGGTCATGATTCCCCCGGCCAGCGGGGTGGGCTACAATCTGGACAAGTTGGCCCAGGAGAAACGCGATCCTCGTCCCGCTCTGGAGGGGGAGGTGATCGAGGACTTCCGGGGCCTGGTCGATTTTCTCGAGCATCAACTGGAGCAAGGTGAGGCTCGCGAGTGGACGGGGGGCACCCAGGCGGGAACGGTCAACGCCTTTCTCCGTCGACTCCACGCGATGGTGCCTCGTTTCGGCCACCTGGTCACTCACCGGGTGAAGAGTTTCCAGATTGTGGGTCCTGATGCTCCTGATGAGAACGTCATCGTGGTCGACATTAACAGTCTTCACGAGGATGGTCAGCGTTTTGTGGTGGGCTCTCTCTTGAGTGCTGTCTTTGGAGCGAAGGAACGAGGCAAGCGGTTTCCTCTCTATTTCGTGGTGCTTGATGAATTGAACAAGTATGCTCCCCGCCACGGTCATAGTCCGCTTAAGGAGGTCCTGGTCGATATCGCGGCTCGGGGCCGCTCTCTGGGGGTCATCCTGATCGGGGCTCAACAGTCGGCTTCGGATGTGGAGGGCGCTATCACTCGGAACGCTGCTATCCGGGTCGTGGGTCGCCTCGACGGGGCTGAGTCGACGGCCGATGTTTACCGTTTCTTGACCCCCGAGGTGCGCGAGCGGGCCACCCGGCTTTTGCCCGGTGCGATGATTTTGGACCAGCCTCTCATTCCGGCTCCGATCCCGTTCCGTTTCCCTTTCCCGAACTACGCCACCCGGGCTGACGAGGTGCCTCAGATGACCGAGGTTGAGATGGAGCAGGCTTTTCTTTTCCGTTAACTCCACGGGTTTTCGGCGGGGTGGCGGGGTGACCAAAAGTTTACATCGTCCCTCTCAGCCAGGGAGTCTTTTGTAACCTAATCTGGAGGATATGAGTGATACCGAATCCAGAGGGCAGTGGGGGTCGAAGCTAGGGTTTATCCTGGCCGCCTCCGGGTCGGCCATCGGTCTTGGCAATATCGTCTTCTTCAGTGCCAACGCCTACAAGTACGGGGCCGGCGCGTTTTATGTGCCCTATCTGATCGCCCTTCTCGTGTTGGGAATCCCGGTGATGATCATGGAGCTTGGGCTGGGGCACCTCACCGACCGAGCTTCCCCGCAGGCGCTGGGAAAAGTTTCCGGGCCGGTGGGTGAGTATGTCGGCTGGTGGTCGGTGCTCAACTCCGGAATTATCTGCACCTATTATGTCACCATTCTGGCCTGGGTAGTGGGGATGTTCCTGGGAGCCTTCGGCGCCCTGTGGAAGGAGAGCACCGCTCTCAAAGGATTTGCGATGGCTGAGTTGGCCAACCCCTACGGCTATTTCTTCGCGATGCTGAGTAGTTGGAAGACGGTCGCTTTCGTGATCCTGGTATGGGTTTTAAACGCCGTCATCTGCTACACGGGAACGGGTGGCATCGAGAAGGCCGTGCGCATTTTCGTGCCTTGCATGTGGCTCTTTATGCTGGTCTTGATTGTCCAGGGGATGCGTCTCGAACACGGCCTGGAGGGAGTCAAACTGCTTTTCACTCCGAACTTTTCGATCATGAGCGACCCGGATGTGTGGAAAGGGGCCTTCGCTCAGATCTTTTTCTCGCTCTCGTTAGGGATGGGGATCATGACGGCCTACGCCAGCTACTTGCCGAAGGATTCAGACCAGGTCAGCAACGCCATCTTGATCTCCAGTATGAACTGCGGCTTTGAGTATCTGGCCGGGCTGGCCATCTTCACGGTGCTGTTCTCCTTCTCGATTTTGCCCAAAGCCAGCACCATCTCGATGATGTTCTTCGTCTTTCCCCAGGGTATCGGTGCCTTTGGCGACTTGACCCTGGTCTTTGGAATCGGGTTCTTTACTCTTCTGCTGGTAGCTGGACTGTCGTCGAGTATCTCTCTGGTGGAGGCCTTGGTTGCGGCCCTCAACGATAAATTCTCGATGGACCGCGGCCACGTGGTGATCCTTTTCTGTGTCATCGGCTGCGCCATCAGTATCGCCTTCGGGCTTCCCCAGGTCATCGACAAAGGGCTCGATAGCAACGGCACTTTGGGCTTGACCCTGCTCGATATTGTCGACCACTGGGCCTTTTCGTACGGACTGCTCCTGGTCGGGTTGGCCCAGTGCTTGCTGCTCGGCTGGGGTGGCGGTTTGGAGCAAGTCAGGGAGGCCGTCAACAAGACCAGTAAACTGAAATTGGGCCTGTGGTTTGAGGTCTTGCTCAAGTATGTCGCACCCCTGGCTATCAGCTTGGTGATCGGGTTCTCTCTCTATCAGGAGTGGGGTGTTCTCTACGGTTCAGACTGGGAGCTGGGGGGTCTGAACTGGCTGCCAGGATTGGGTCTGGCTTTCTGGGTGCTGGTGCCGGCCGTGTTGGCGGGGGTTCTGACTCGGGCACCTGGTCAGGGGGGACAACGATGAAGAAAGTTTTGATTCTGATCCTGTTGATGCTGCCGGCTTTCGCCCTGGAAGTCGAAGTGGCTGAGAAATACCCGGTTCGAGGTCAGGCCGTGGCTGTGACCGTGGTAGACGAGGGGCCGGTGGAAGGGGCTGAAGTGGTGGCCCTCTATGTGCCTAACAGTAAGGTCTCAAAGGAGGTTCCGTTGGGGAAGACCGATGCGGAAGGCCGCCTGAGCTGGACACCGGAGAGGGCTGGCCTGGTCACCTTGACAGCCACAGTGGGAGAGCAAACCGCTAAGGCTGTGGCCTCTGTTCGGTTCGACTCCTTTCCACCTAGCGGAATGGGAGTGATGATTTTTGCCGGGCTGCTGTTGTTCGGCGGGATGGTGGTTGGTTTCAGCCTGGTGTTGGGAGGGTCCCCGTCGTGAGTCGCTTGGAAGGGGTGAAGAAAGGCGGCTGGTTCGCTCGTCTGGTGTTTCAGGTGTCTCGCTGGAAATTGGGAAAAGTCGTGACCCCTCTGCGGATCCACGCCTACTCCACTCCCGTGCTTTTTGGTTTCGGTCAGATGCAGACCGCTCTAGAGGCGGCCAAAACACTTGACCCCAAGCTCAAGCTGTTGGCTCAACTTCGGGTGGCTCAAAGGATCGGGTGCCCCTTTTGAAGCGACTCAGCCTCTGCCGGCGGCAGAGAAAAAGGGGTGACTGAAGAGCAGCTCCAGGCTGTGGGCGACTATCAGGACCATCCTGCTTTTTCGCCCCTGGAAAGGTTGGTCTTGGCCTATGCCGACGGACTGACCGATACCCCGGCCCGGGTGGACGACTCGCTCTTTGCAGCCCTTCGGGCCGAGATGGATGAAGAGCAACTCACTGAGCTGACCGCCGCCATCGCCTGGAAAAACTATCTTTCTCGCTTCAATCGCGCCTTTCAGGTTCCCGAGGAGGGACTCTCGGCGAGATAGGCTGCCAACAAAGTCGCCCCAGGACCCGCGAATGGAAAGGGGCCGGTCGGAAGGTCGGTCGGGTGAACCACGCTGGCCACTAGATTGGCCCATTGCTCAAGCCCGAACTCTGGGAAGATCCCCCACAGTAGTGGAGTGGTGATGGGGTGGCTCAAGACCAGCGCGGGTCGGTCCAAAGCGTCTTAGCAAGCCTTTGAAAGACGCGCTTTCAAGCTTGTCACACCGGTACAGGACCCCAGCCGATCAGGATCAACTAAGAGGAAAATCAGGGGCGCTTGGCGGCTGCCCTTTGGGTGTGGTAGGAGACCATCTGCTGGAGGGAGTTGCCGCTCAAGCGGCCCCCGTTCTGATTCAGGAACAGGGCTCGGCAATACTCTCGAGCGAGGTCGGGCCGGCCCAGCTCGAGGTAGCGGGTCAGATCACGGCGCGGCTCGAACTCGTCAGGCAATCGGCCCCGTTCGAGGAACATCTGGACGCAGCGAAAACGGAGTGCCAGGCGGCACCAACGCTGGATACGGGTCTTCTCGTTCATCAGCTTCCTTTCTCTGTTAGGGCCAGAACGGATCTTGGGCCCAGTCGGCAAAGGCCGCCAGATGAGGCTCGTCCCAGCCGCAGATGTCTCGCATCGAGAAGCGACCGCAGCGCCACTCCACATCGTCAGGTTCCCAGGTATCGAGAACCCCCCGCAGTGTCGGGAACGAGTTCGCCAGGTTCAGCAATCGCTTTCGGTCGTAGGAGCGAATCATGGTTTCCTTTCTGTCTCAAGTTAAGGGCTGCAAAAAATTGTTTTTAAATCTAAATTATGCAAACTTGCTTCAATTTGACATGGAGAAATTCTCTCGACTTTAGAGGCAAGGCCCTGTAATATCGAAATAGAACTCATCGTAACCATGGGAAATTCAGCGCCTAAGGCAAATAAATTTGGAGAGCGGCTTCGCGCTCTTCGTAAAGACAAAGGGCTCTCTCAGGGCGAACTCGGAGAACTCGCCGCAATTCATTTCACCCACATCAGCCGATGTGAGCGAGGACAATCTCAGCCGACGGCAGACACCTTACGGCGCTTGGCCGATGCTCTGGGGGTCTCCGTTTCAAGCTTGATGGAGCCTGAAGATTCTGTGGATGAAGCCCCCTTTGAAGACCCCGAACTCCGCAAGCGTCTTCTTGAACTTGAGCAGCTACCGGACGACGACAAACAAGTTGTGATGAAGCTGCTGGACGCCTTTCTCTTCAAAAACGAGTTCAGGATTTTGCCACTCAATGAATGGAGAAACGATGACCAAGCAAGATCTACTCAAGATGGTCCAAGCCCTTCCCGAAAACGCTCCCTTCGACAAGATCGCCGCCGAGGTTGAAAAGGCCCGCTTCATCGCCCAGGTGCAAGAGGGCTTGGACGATGTTGCCCGCGGCAACGTCATCCCCCACGAAGAAGTGATGGAAGAGATGGAGCAGTGGCTGAAAGAGAAGACTTGACGGTCGTCTGGACCCGAAGAGCCCGTCTCGATCTCCGTCTCACCCTAGAAAAAATCCGTCAAGATGACGAGTTCGCAGCCGAAAAGTTTCTCAAAAAGGTGCGGGATTTGGCGCGAAAAATCTCAGACCATCTTAGGGTGGACAGTGCTTGGCGAGCAACTTCCTATCTAAGGACCCGTCAAAAAATAAATAGCGCATTTCTAGCTCCGATCCATCCCCTCTGACTGCGTCGCGCCTCTCTCAAATACAACCCGGTATTCAGCGTTCGACGCTCCTTGTCAGAGAGGCGCCTCGAAGCTAGAAATTGACACATTTATTCTTGGACGGGCCCTAAGGCCAACAGTTTAGAGACCGCCCCAAATGACAGCGCTGGCGATCAGGATGA
>CAYRFU010000196.1:0-14017 GCA_964423525.1 uncultured Burkholderiales bacterium
CGCCGTTGAGGCCGACGAACTGGAACCAGAACGGCCCCGTCAGGAAACCGATCAAGGCGCCGACCAGACTGGCCACAAGAGCCCTGACAAAACGCGGAAGCCGGTCACTCTTGCGCAGGTCTGAGACAACCCAGACCCCGGGACCGCCGAAGAGGGGGCCGCGACGCACTCCCAACCCCGCAAAAAAACCCGCAAAACCCCCGATGAAGGCTCCGAAGACGAGACCGAAGATGACCCCCGCGATCATGCCGACGCGAATGACTAACCAACCCAGGAAACCCTCCAAGCCGTTGGCTCTTCGGTCGATCACTATGGGTTCTAGCGAGAGTCGTTTCAATTGCGCTCCTACCATTGGTTGGACCTCCGCGACTAGAGTAGTCAACTGGCCCTAAAAAAGTCTGAAAACGAGGCCCCGATGGCCCTCTCGTTGAACCGGCCAGCAAGTGACGACCTTGGAGCACCCGAAACAGATCGACTCCTATGAGGTGCTGGGAGTGCTAGGCCGTGGAGGCATGGGCTGGGTCTATCGGGTCCGGCCTGCCGAAGACGCGCAAGAGCTGGCTCTCAAGCTCCTGAAAGGCAACGGCTTGGGTCGGTTGGAACGGCTGCGATTCCAGCGAGAATATCGACTGGCCGCCACCTTCCGCCATCCCTGCCTGGTGCCCGTCTATGACTACGGCGAGTTTCAGGACGACCCCTATTACACCATGGAGTATGTTCTCGGCACCAACCTCCGAGACTGTATCAACCGCGACCGCGACTACGTCTCACGCCCCACCTGGCTAAAACGACTAGGCCGCCTCTTCGCCCAACTGTTTGAAGGACTCAGCTACATTCACGACCTGGGCATCATCCATCGAGACCTCAAACCAGAGAACATCCTGGTTGACGCCTCGGGTGTTCCGCGTCTGCTCGATTTCGGTCTGGCCCGAAGCAAGACCGAGCGCACCAGTCAGGAGAAACTCACTCAGCAGGAACGTCTGACGGCGCCAGGGATGGTGATCGGCACCGTCCACTACATGTCGCCGGAGCAGATCACCGCTGGTGAGCTAGACTTGCGAACCGACCTCTACAGCGTCGGGGTGATGCTCTACGAGATTATAGCCCAGCGGATGCCGTTTGAGGGGTCGGACCCGGTCACAGTCCTGGGTCAAATCCTCCACACCACTCCCAGGCCGCTGGAAGAGGTCGCAGGCCCTCTCCCGACGGGATTGGCTCCCCTGGTTCACGACCTGATGGCCAAAGAGGCCAGCGACCGACCCTCGAACTGCCAGGGACTCAAAAACCGTTGGAGCGAGACCTTCGGCCCCGACACCTTGGAAGGCTTCGAGGAATCGGCCGTCTCCAAACCGGTCCTGGCCAGACCGTCGTTTTCTCAAGAGCTGCTGGCCCCCCGATTCGTTGGTCGCCAGCCAGAAATCAACCGGCTTGAGAAACTGCTCGACAAGCGCCAGGGCTTGACCCTCATCACCGGCTCTAGCGGGGTGGGTAAATCTCGCCTGGTTGGGGAATTTTTAGGTCGGGCCCGCAGTGCAGGATGGGCCACCATCCAGGGGGCCGCTTCAGAGGTCGAGTCGCTTCCCTACCAACTCTGGGTCGAGCCTCTCCGCCTGGCCGCCCGCCGGGGCTTGGAGGGTAACCTAGAAAACTTCCGTGAGGCTTTATCGATGTTGCTCCCGGAGCTAGGCCAGGGCAGCGAGGCCAGCGCTTGGGACGACCCCATGCGCAAGTACCATCTCTTTGAAGGCATGACTCGTCTCTTGCTGGGAGAGGCCTCTCGGCGGCCTCTGCTGGTGATACTGGAGGACCTCCAGTGGGCCGAGCCGGCCTCCCTCGAGTTTCTCCACTATTTCGCCAGGGGCAGTCAACAGAGTGAAGTGGCTCTTTTGGTGACCCTTCGAGACGAATCACGGGAACAGTCCGAGTCCCTGGTGGCCACCCTCGAGAGAACCCGTCCGGTCGACCGCCTGGCTCTGGAGCCTCTCAGCAAAGAGGCTATGGTCGAGGCCATTCTTTCGATGCTCGGGACGGGTGAGGTAGAACCGGAGACGATCGACCTTCTCTACCAAGAAACAGAGGGCAATCCGCTGTTTGTGGGAGAGATTCTGAAGACCTTCGTAGCCGAGGGTCGTCTCTCGCAAACCAACGAAGTGTGGACTCTCGATACAGCCGCTCTCCCCCGTACCTCGGCTGGCGGTTCTCGAGTCCCTGTCACTGTTCGAGAGGCGGTCAAACGCCGACTAGCCGGGCTGTCAGCTCAGGATATTGAAATCGTCCGCACAGCGGCGGTGATGGGCTATGCCTTCTCCTTCGAAGTCCTTTTGGGGGCCGTCCGGGTGCCTGAACTGGAGCTGCTCGACCGACTCATGCAGCTGGTTCGTCGGCGCATCCTGGCAGACGACCAGGAGCGAGGCAGGTTTCGCTTCTACAATCACCCTATCGTCGAGGTCGTCCTCGAGACCATCCCTCCCGACGAGCGGCGAGCCTACCATGCCAAAGTGGCTCGGTCACTTGAGGGAACCGGTCAAAACGAAGGAGTGGTGTTCGAGCTGGCCCACCACTATAAACTGGCCGGTCTGCCCGTCGAGGCAGCCGAGCATCTTCTCCGCAGCGCCGACGTCTCAGCTCACGCCTTCGCTTTCGATAAGGCTAGAGAACTCTACGAAATGGCCAGCAACCTTCCCGAGACAGCCGAGTTGATGCCGCTGTCGGAGTTGTATGAAAAACTGGCCGACGTCACCCACTTTGCCGGCCTGACGGAATCGGCCCTGGAGCGCTACACCTGGCTTTTCGAACGCTCCGACAAGGCGCTCGACCGAGCTCGGCTGCTGCGCAAACTGGGGGTCTGCTGGGACGACCTGGGCGATGTCGAGCAAGCCCACCGTTGCCTGCTTCAGGGCCTGGCCGAACTTGATTACCGCCCCATCTATCGCAACGTAGTCGACTTTCCCGGCTTTGCCAAGCGTCTCTTAGCCGCCACCCGCTTTCCACCTGCGGCCCGAAAATATCGCGAAGACCAGCCTCGGGCCCGAGAGACCCACTGCATCTGCGATCGCTTGACCAGGGTCCTTTTCTTCCTCAGACCGAAAGGATGGCTCTTCGCCAGTCTTGACCTGGCCGTGATGCAGCAGGTGCTGGCCAATACTGTGGATGAGCGCGAAATGAAAGCCCAGGCCGAGATGTATCTCGGCTTTCTAGCTCTCCACGCCCCCGGAGTCCTGGTCAAAGTAGCCCATAACCGCCTACGCAACAGTATCCGCCTAACCCGAACCCTGAAGGACGGGGCATACAAAGCCAACCAAATCCGGGATGCCGGCTTTCTCCTCTGTTTGGCCGGCCAACCGGAGGATGCCCTCAGCTATTGCCACGAAGGAGCCGACCTGTCGCTGCAGCTCGGTGATGTCCACGGTTTGGCGATGAATAACATCATGCTGACCGGTGTCCTCACCCACCTGGGTCGAGTGGGTAAAGCCCGTGAGCACGGCGAGACGGCTCTGGCTACAGCCGAAGCGGTAGGAAACCGGAGAGACCTGGCTCTGGCTCACATTCAGGTGGCGCGAACGGCCGGTTTGCTGGGTGACGAAGCGGCCTACGAATGGAACAAAAAACAGGCCGACAAGTTTAAAACCGACCGAAGATTGCCGCTCTTGGAGACGCTGGAACGCTTGGGCGACTGGGCCATGGCCTCCCACCGTGGCGATCACGAAAAGGCCCTGAGCCTGGCTGAAGAGGCGCTAGCCTTTTGCCACGAGACCAATGAGCTCCCGTTCTACACCCTCCAGGTTCGGGTTGCCCTGGAGTCATGCCGCCTGGCTCTCGGGGTTCACGAGGATCTCCGCGGCCTTCTCGACGAGTGCCATCTTTTCCGACCCTTGGCTCTCTCCGTTCGCCGCTTGCAGGCTCTGCAGCTTGAGGGCCAAGGCAAGAAAGATGAGGCCCGTCGCCGCTACCTTCAAATCCTTGAAGAAGCCAATGACAACCATAACCACCTGGAAAGCTACCTGCTCCATTTGGCTCTCGATGCCCTGGGTGAGCGAGATCAAGCCCGCCAGGCCGAAGCCGCCTGGAAACTGCTGGTAGGCCATTAGCCTCAAACCGATGGTTTAACCCTCTTTTCTAGTGGGTAAGTGTTTATTTGGCGCCGACTGACCACTTCCGACCTCTCCGACCCACTCTCACTGTCATCGTTCCAAAGGGGGGACCTATGACCACCACTCGCCAGTTCCTACACCAGGATGGCAAAGACGCTGTCTTATGCGAATGGAACTACCGGACCGGGGCTTGGACCTGTTCCGGCCGCTCTCGAAAAGCTACTTACTCGGGGCTTTCGTTGATGCGGGACCAGCTCTCATCTGAGGGATTTCGCGAAATTTCACCGAGATGGCCCTGCCCACCGGCACCACCCGGGTAGAGCCTGAGTCCACCACTACACACAAACCAGAGCTCCCTCTCCGCCAGACACGTCATCGCCAACCCCCGGCACCCACCGGGGGCTTTTTTGCGGCCGCTCGATAGAGAGTCCTCACAGGACCGTGATGTCGGTCTGTCAAAGCTTCCTAGGTGGAACCAGCCGATACGGCCACCGCTGCTGAGCTTTCTCTCGAGGCCACTCGCTCAGCCTCGATCAGCACCCAGGCGCCCAGCTTACCTGGTTACACCCTGGGGCAGAGACTGGGAGGCGGGGCCTTCGGTGTCGTCTATCAGGCAACTCAGAACAGCACGGGGCAGGCCGTCGCCGTTAAGGTTCTCAATGCGGTGAACACGCGACTTCAGGACGAGGTGGACCGCCTCTCTCGGGTCAGCGATCACCCTAACATTGTCACTCTGGTCGACGCCGACCTCCAGCACGACCCTCCGTTCCTCGTGACTCCTTTGCTTACCGGCTCGTTGGCCGCAAGAGTCCCGTCCGATGCGGGCCAAGCCCCCATCGCCGAGATCGTCAGCTGGTTCAAAGAGATCACGCAAGCTCTTGAGTTCGTTCACGCGCGAGGGATTCTCCATTGCGACCTGAAGCCTGCCAACGTCCTGGTCGGGGAAGAGGGTCAAGCCCGACTGGTGGATTTCGGGCAAGCCGTGCTCGAAGGAGGTCCCGACTCCCACCTGGGAAGCTTTTGGTTCATGCCCCGACAACAGACCGAGGGAAGGCTACCTGAAGTCGGCTGGGACCTTCACGCCCTGGGGGCCACGATCTATCAGCTTCTCACCGGCCGGCTCCCACGAGCCACCCCCCGAGACCGACAGACCCTACGCCAGCTCCGTCCAGGTAAGCAGCAGGTGGAAGCTTATCGAACCTTCTTTGAAGACGCTGAACTCGTTCCCGTGAGGGCCCACAATCCAGGGGTAGACCCCGAACTTGCTGCCATTGTGGAGGGTTGCCTGAAGGGCTCCTACTCCACCGCCTCAGAAATCACCAACGATCTCCAACGCAGAGACGACTGTTTGCCTCTTCAGGTTCGACCTCTGACGGGACTCTATTGGTTAGAGCGGTTCTCGACTCGCCACCGACTCAGCTTGGCGGTAGGATTACTGGCCGTGATGGTCCTGGTATTGGGACTCGGCTCAGCCTCTTATCAAGTCTACCAGGCGCGGCAGGCTCAAGCCAAACTGATCCGATCCCAATTCGAAATGGGAGTCTCGCTGCTGGCCCGGGGGAGGGCCAGTGGGTTGGTATGGATGGCCAGGGCTCACCAGCACTCTCCAAACCCAGGCTATCAAGTTCGCCTGGAGGACGGACTGGCCCGCCAGCTCCGTATCGCCGACCCCAAACGCTATCGGATCGAGACTGCCACGGCGCCCAGCCCGAGCGGACGGTGGTGCCTCTGGAAAAACCCCAAGAATCGAGTTGAGAAGAAGCTGATGGACCTGAGAGATGGAACTCTTGCGCCTCTTCCCCCCTGGCTCTCCGAGGTTCCCCGGGACCAAAAAGACGTGGTCAGGTTTCGCCTCGATGGTGTCGTCCTGGATCCTGTCCTCGGCCAAGGGGGCCCAGCCGTCTGGCAGATGAGAGCTATCGATAGCCTCACTCCTGGACAGAAACAAAAAATTCTCGCCCTCTTTGTCAGTCCCGACCTGGTCCTGAGCGCCGAACGGGCTTCGCGGGGAGTCACTGTCTTTGACCGTCATCGGAGGATCCGATTTGAAGCCCAGCGACACGGTCTCTTGGCAATCCAAACAACTTTCTCCCTTCAGGGAGACCTGGTCGTGAGCTGGGAAGATGGCACAGTGGAACTTTTCTCTCTCTCGTCGAACGGGCAGCCCCTCGCGCTCGACAGAAATTTTCGAAGTGAACTCCTTTGCGTCAGTCGCGACGGGACTCGACTGGCCGGCAGCGACGGACAGCAGGGGATTCGAGTCTGGAACCGCTCAGGCGAAGTCGTTGAGAACTTTGAAGTCGGCGCGCCGGTCAATGATATGGCTTTCGATGAGGCGAGCCAGCTCTTGGTGTGCGCGACCCGGGATGGCCTGGTGCACGGCTTTTCCCTCACCAGCGGCGAGCGGGCCTGGTGGCCGGCTGAGTTAGAGAAAGCAGCCCGGTGGATCTTTGTTCAACCTGACGGCCAGGTGGTCACCATGTCAGATGAGGTTACGGTTTGGGCACCTCCCCAGGGCGAGCCTATTGAGACTCACAATTGGCAACGAGAGATCGCGCTGCGAACCGGTTGGGTCTACGATGAGAACGCTCGAGTCAGAACACTCTCGGCCGCAGAATACAGCCAGCGTTTTGACAGCCTGGCAACCGGCAGCCGATAACGATTGTCAGATCAGTAAGAGAGAAGCGCGCGTTGATGCACCTCGAGCAAAGCCGTGGACGGCTCGATATCGAGCTCTGATGCCAGAGTCTTCTGGCAGGTCTGGAACTGACGAACGGCTTGGTCGGGCCGGCCCATAGCGAGGTGGGCCAGCATGATCGCTTTGTGGCCTTCTTGAGAGCAAGAATCCAGCTCCACACACCGCTCAGCCAGGCTCAGAGCCGGTCCGAACTCCTCGAGTTCCAGACCCGCTTGGGCGGCCTCGAGAAAGCAATCGTGGAGAAGCGACTCCAGGTCAGAGCGGTGCTGAAGAGCCCAATCCAGGTAGCAACCCTCCAGATAAGGTCCACGATGGAGGGTTAGGAGTCTGTGACCCTTGGAAAGCTTAACGGCGGGCAGGGGGGTGCTTCGGAGGTCTTTGGCCGTTTTGAGCAATTCATCGTGGTCGTGCCAGTAAGGAACTCCTTCAAGACTGTAACCGGCCGCCGAGCGCACCAGCACCTCGCCAGTGATTCCCGCATCACGCAGGTGTCGCCGCAACCGAGAGAGAGCCACCGAGAGACTCTTTCGCCCTTTGTGAGAGTCGGTAGCCCAGAAGGCTTCAATCAGCCGGTCCTCTGAGACCGGGCCTGGGGCGGCTGCCAGATGAGCCAAAAGCCAGGAAAGTTGCTTACCCCCCCACTCGCGATCGAGGCGAAGGGAATTCACCAGCGCTTCAAAGGCCCCAAAACTATAGATGTTGAGAAACCCCTTTTCCGGATTGGCATCGATCTCAAGGGCTTGACGAGCTAGCAAATGGTCCGCCAGCATCCGAGCCAACAGGCACAGGGCTCCGCGTTCTAACTCTCCGCTCGAGTGGCTTCCGACGGCATAGAAGACCATTCTCTCGGTGGCCGAAAAAATCGGAACAGCAAGAGCCCAGGACTCGCCCTGGGAAGCGGTCGGCTCGTCAGGACTGGTGCCAGACCATTCATAAAAGACCGGGTCTCGCTCCTGACAGGCCCGGGCCACCAGGCTTCTACTGGGGATCAGTTCTACCGTCCCGAACGGCTCTAGTGGGGTCAATCCAAACAGAGCCATTCTGGAGGTTGGCAAAAGCTGATTTATTTTGTCGGCCAACTCGGCCGGAGCGAGGTTCTCTGCCAGCAGAGGTTCGATTTGCACCATCAGCTTCAGAACCTGTTCCGGGCGGCTGACCCGAGCTCGCTCAAGCTCGGTTTCGGTGACAGTTTGGGCCATCTCGTGGGCTAGCTCAAAGACAGTCTGACCCGCCGAGAACCGCTGTCCCGGCGAAAGAAAAAACTGATCTCTCTCGTGGCCATCGCAAAAAAGAGGATGACGGCTCCCATCGCGCTCGACCCGAAGCCTGGAGCCGTCGAACTCGAGCCTGGCTGTTCGCCGGGAAAGGGTCTGGTCAAAGGGGACCGAGAGTTTATCGTCGGAATCGTCAGAAGTCGCTCGTCCCAAACGATAGCGGCCCGGCTCGAGTTCGAAATGAACGGCCGAGGCAGACCTTAAATGGGTGGCCCAGAGAATCACTTGGTAACTCTTCTAAAGGCTCTTCCGGAGCCCTGCGCGACCAGGCTGTCGGCCACACAAATCAGGAATCAGCCTGATGAACGACGATCTGATTGAAGGGGATCTCGATGCCCGCTCGGTTGAGGTCAGCGTAGACCTGCTTACGCAGCTCGTGGACGGCGGGCCAATAGTCTTTCGGTTCCACAAAGATGCGCACGTTGAAATCGACTGAAGAGGCGCCAAAGCCTGTAAGAAAAACATCCGGCCCAGGTTCCTGGCGACGCATAGAATTTTTGCTCGCGGCCTCGAGAAGAACCCTCTCAGCCTGGTCAAGGTCCTCGCCATAAGCCACGCCGATGTCGGTCGCCACTCGCCGATACTCCTTGGCTGTGTGGTTGGTGATGGGAGCGCCCGTGATGGAGGCGTTCGGGACGATGATGATGTCGTTATCCAGGGTCAGCAAAGAGGTGGTGAACAAGCCGATCTTCTCGACTCTCCCGGCCACCCCACCGGCGTCGATGATGTCCCCGATGTTGAAGGGACGAAAGCCCAGAATGAGCGTGCCCGCCGCGAAGTTAGAAAGGCTGCCCTGGAGGGCCAGACCGATAGCCAGACCAGCCGAAGCGAAGATGGCCACCAGGCTGGTGGTTTGAATTCCCACCGCATCGAGAGTGGCGATGATGGTCGCGGCGATCACCCCGTATTTCACCAACGACGACAAGAAGCCCACTAGAGCCACGTCGACTTTGGCTTTGGTCAGGAACTTCTCGCTCAGACTCTCGAGCCATCCGGCCACCGTCTTACCAACGAATAGGAGGACGACAGCATAGATAATCTTTTCGAGGAACGGGCCTCCCAGAACGACATAGGGCTTCAGCTGTTCTGGGACGGGGATAGCGTCAAAATCGATCATAGTGGCTGGCGGGTTCTGGCCCAACCCAACTCTTCCTTCAAGCGACCTGAAGCCGGTGGGTCCCATCACTGTGGCTTGCGTCCTGACCCATTAAAATCAAGCTATGAGCGACGTCCACGTGATGAAATCGAAACGACCTCAAGACCGCGAACTTTTCTGGAGCAAGAACCTCGCTCTGGCTGGGCGAGACCTAGGCCGGGTCCAGAGGATTCTCGACTACGCTGAAGTGAGCGGGAATCTGGTGACCTATCGCGAGCGAGTGGAGGGCCGACCAGTTCTGGTCTTTGACGCTAAATGGCAGTCTCTGCCAGCCTCGGTCCGCCTCCGAATCGCTCTGGATGTGTTCGAAGCTCTCGCCTCGATCCATCAGTCCGGATGGACCCACGGTTCAGTCGTGCTGGGAAACATCCGAGTACAGGAAGGTCGGGCCAAGCTTTGCTGGCCCCAGTCTCTGACTCATCGAGCCGAGAGCTTTGACTGTCTCCAGAGCCTTCCCATCCTCGTCCCGCCCGAGGCCAGCCGCCATTTCCGCTGTCTGGTCCGCCAAGCCGATCCGGCCAGAGCAGAGTTTCTGACCGAGCAGTTCCTGCTGGGCACCATCCTGTGGACTCTGCTGGCCAACACGCTCCCTTTTCGCTACCAGCTTCGGTCCCTGGAACGACTCGGCCGACACCGGATTGAGGCCCTGGGACTGGCCGTCTTTGAAGTTCAGGACCGCGCCGTCCTCTCGGCCCGGGTGGCCGATGTCTTGAAGCGAATGATGTCGCCCCACCCGATCGACAGATTCCCCGAGCTGGGCTTAGCCTATAGTGCGTTTCTCTCAGGCTTGACCGGGGAGGAGGCAAGAGCAGCTTGATTATTCTGCCACAGTGGTTGCAGCTTTCTGGCCACCCCCGCCTCGGCCTCGTTTGCGGGTGAACTCGCTGACCCCTCAGTGGGTCGGGATATTAACGACTCGTTTGCTTTTTGCTTTTTGAATCCGACTAGAGTGGGGTGAAGCTTGCTATTTAAGTAAAGGAGTCCAGATTTGCAAGTCGGGCAACTCAGGCCAAACACTCCTCGTCTCTTGGGAGAGGCCGTCGCGACCAGTCAAGAGCTGACGGTCGAAGACCTCTTTCTGCCCCAGCGACCGGTTGAGCCGGAAAAACCTCACTGGCTCTACCGAGCAGGCGAATGGCCCGTCATACTCGGAACAATGGGCCTGTCGGTCGCCTCGACGGTGACGGCCTCCTTCGCCGCCGGCGGACTAGTTGGTCGGGCGGCCGGATTAACGGCCGGCTCCATTCTAGGCTACGGCGCCTGGCGAGTCAGTGACTGGCTCGTCCATCACTTCTCCGGAGGCAATCCCAGTTAGGCCGCTATATGGGCCGGACGAGCCCTGGGCCTGGCCGCCTCTTTCGGCCTCACCTGGGCGCTGTCCGGAACGCGCTTGCCCGATGAGCTTGTGATCGGACCTGGCGTCCCAGCTCTTTTCATCGGAATGTTTATCGGCATCGATCTGGCCGCTCAACACATCTACCCCGTGGAAGCAGACTACTGGAAAGCCGTAAAAGCCTACGAAAAAGAGGAAGCGGCCTACCAGAAAGCGCTGACATCTCAACCGGACCCGATCGTTTTAGAGGAGGACGAGGAATCGGTGACTGTCGGCGACATCACCGTGCCCCGACACCTTTAACGGCGCCGCCGACCTTCCGACCGAAGCCGTTGGGGCCACGGGCCGTAGTGAGCTGGCCTAGCTGTCGACGGTCACTTTTCCTTCTCCAACTGGCGTCTGAGCTGAGCGAGCTCCGCCGCCAACTGCTCAACTCTGGTCTCGGCTTCGAGTGCCCTCTTTTCGGCTTCGTCGGCCTTCCTTTCGGACTCGTTAGCCTTCTTTTCGGCTTCGACAGCCCGCTCGCGGGGAGTGGGAAGCATTCTCCCGGTCTCGATCTCGAACAGTCTCAGCTGCTCGTCGACGACCCGGAACTCCAGGCCAGTTGTCTCCGAAACCAGCCTACCGGCAACCCTCGTATACTCCTCACCGACAAGCCGATAGAAGCGCAGTCGAGGCTGAAGATACTCCTTTCGCGGGTCAAAGAGCACATACTCTTGAACTCCAAGAAAAGCGTAGAGTCCTTTCTTGTCGCCCAGGTCTTCGGCTCGAGTGGACTTGGAGGTGACTTCGATGACGAGATCGGGAGCTTTGCCTTCATCCCAGACCCGATAGGTCTCTCTTTTGACCTTGGGAATTCCGTGGACCACCAGGACATCCGGCGAGATATGCTTTCGCGGGTTTCCCTCCACGTAGTAGAGGAGGATGTTACCGGACACATAGGTGTCGTGCACCTCTTCGAAGTGGACCTCTAGCGTCGAAATCAGGTCCATCATCTGGTCACGATGCAGATCGGTCTCACCCATCGGTTGACCGTCGCTGGTTGGATAGTCGATCTCTTGGGGGGGAAAATCTAGCATGGCCTGTGTCTCGCAGTTCTATAGTTGCCCTGGAGCACCCTTTCATAGCCCCAGCCTAGCACCTGAAGAGCGAAAACGAGGCGAAGCTCTTGCTACCTTTCAGCTGGCCCCCTCATCAGTCTCACCTCGCCCCCGCCACCTCTAACGACGCCACTCCTGGAAGGGACTCTCGAGCAGGTCGGCTGCCCACATCAAGCCATCCTCCCGGCCCACGAACTCTCCGTCGACATAGGCTTCCGTCAAGCGCTCAAGCAAAGCCTGACGGACCTTCCCCTCCTCCAGCCCCAGCTCTTCAGCCAGATCGATGGCTGAAATCGGAGGGGTCGGGAATCGTAAAAAGCCCCCCTCGAAATACTGTTCCAGCATTTCCCGAACAAACTCTTTCTGCTCTTCTAAGCGATGAATCGGTTGCTCAGGACCGCGCGCGGCCGCCAAGTCGGCCAGACTCAACAGCATCAACTCCGGAAGCAGCTCCTGGGCCGCTTGGAACAACCGATAAAGACGGGAAGGTTCGGCGTTTCCAGTGGGGATGAGAACGGGTTCCATATGAAGAGCCACCAGTTGGGCCACGGCCGCCGTCACTGAACTCGGCAGCTCCAAACGGGCTCCGACGTCGTGCACCATCTCCTCGCCCACCTGCTCGTGACCGAAGAACCGAATTCTTCCCCTCCGATCTCGACTCAAACAGCTGGGCTTGCCGAGGTCGTGGCAGAGGACGGCCAGGTTGAGGATCGCCGATTTCGGCCAGCCAGCCGGGCCTGGCTCGGCCAAGTGGGCGCTAAGATCTGGGTGGAGTTCCGACTGGTCCTTGGCGGCTTCTCGCACCGCTGCCCAGGTATGGTCATAGACATCGAGATGGTGGTCGAGATTTTGCTCGACACCGCGACAGGCCACCAGCTCAGGAAGCAACTCGTCCAGCCAACCAGGTGCCGGTGACTTGGCCAACCGCTCAGCCAGAGCGGTTGGCTTCCTGGTCGTCTGAGGGAGACATTGGCCGTGCTCCAGGGCGATCAAGGTCCGCAACTCGGAAATCGTGCCCCGGGCCATAGGCCCCCCGGTAATGGAACACTTCGGGTGAACTTTCAACCACTGTCGTGGGTAGACCGTCATCTCAACGGCACACGGTTCCTCTGCCAAGAGCTTGAGGTGGACGAACTCCATCTCCTTGTCAAACTTACGGCTATGAACCACCTCAACCTGATAGGCCAATCCGTTCTGGTCCAGTCGGTGGGTGACAGCGCCCAGATCGTCGAAAAAAAGGTGAAGGTCGATATCGGAACCCTTGCGGATGTGACCCGTCCAGGTGGAGCCGATCACCCTCGGCTCGAACTCCTCCAAGAGTTCCATCAACTGGAGAGCTCGCCTCCGCATAGCACCCAGACGTCTGGTCCGTTCCTTCCCTTCCGTCTGGTCGGCAATCAGCAGCAGTTGATCATGAATCTCTCGGTTGGTCGGTAGGACGGTGGTGTTCTGGCGGCGGGCCGCTTCTCTCTTAGCCTGAAAGTATTCTTTGAACTCTCGGCGATAGAGGAGACGGGCGGCTTCCACGGCTACTGCGTGGCGGGTGGTCGAGCGGGGAGCGAGGTGACGCGGGTTCCAGCGTCGGTTGCGCATAATAGGACTTCTCCCGTCAGGCCGGGGAGCTCGGCGCTAGGGTCTTTTGAGTATACACCAAGATAGCCTCCAGCTCCAAGCATCATTAGCTAGCAACCAAGGCAGAAGCCTCGCTCTCCACGGCAAGACCTTTCAGAATTGAAAGAGCCACCTCCCGAGCCACAGTGCCCACCTCGTTGGGGGGACCAACGCAAGATGGACAACCCGACTCACAGGGGCAGGTCTCCAGCAGATGGCGAGCGTGGCTGAGCAGCTTATCGAAGAGGTCATAGAGTTGCGGGGAAAAACCCATGCCCCCAGGATAATTGTCGTAGAGAAAGATGGTCGGCTCAAACTCCTGCATCCCGGCAAGCTTCTCTTCGAGGGCCGACTTGGGAGGCTCAGGAGCAGCCCCGATCCTCAGCCAACTCTCCTGGTCGAACTCGGTCTCTTCCTGGTTGTCGGTGACCTGATAGCGTCCCCGGGTCTGACCCTCATCAGCGAACCAGGTGGCGGCCCGATCCCCCACACAACGACCCAAATCATGAACGTCGCACATCAGGTAGAACGGAGCCAGGTGGTGAAGGGCGTAAGCCAAACCCACGACACCGTCGAGGAGGTCGCTGCGAGTATAGCCGAGTTGCCCGAGCAGTTCGTGACCCAGAGTGAACCAGAAGGAAGTGGTGTGCATCTCGTGGTCGGGCAGATTGACATCTCCATAGCCGACGTTCTCCCGCGAGTCGAACTTGATCTTCTTGAAAGCCACGGTTTGCCAAGAGACATCGAGCTCGCC
>CAYRFU010000197.1:0-14014 GCA_964423525.1 uncultured Burkholderiales bacterium
CGAATCCAATCTGGTCGGGTGAGCCTGGCCTCGCCAGCAAAGAAGCGCTTGACCTCTTGGTAAATGTCCTGACGCGAATGGCCCTTCTCCAGAGCGTGCCGCAGACCGGCCTGATCACAGCGGAACTCGTCGGCCTGTGCTTTTTGAGCGTCTGTCAGTTCCAGTCGGAAGAAGAGTTTGGCAGGAGCGACCTCCCACCAACGATTGTTTGCGGACGACTCCAGAACGGCGTGGGCCAGCGTCTGATGGACGAGTGTCCCATACACGTCCCCCTTTTCGAAATGGTCTTTCTCGTGACCCTCTACGAAAGCGTGGAAAGCTTCCCCTACTTCCTCCTTCAGCCGGGTCGGTACGAAATATCCACGAAAGGTCGCGTGAGGATAGGGGAGGTCGCTAGTGTCAGGGGTAACCTCAGCTAAGCGCTCTGGAGGAAGAAGTTCTCGAATGGCTGATTCGGCGGCTTCTCTGGCTTCAGGCAGCGAATCGATGCGACCGGCTCGTGCCGTCGCTTCCGTGATGCTTTGAGCAGCCTTCTCCGGAGTATCGACCGGCAGGGTCCTCAGGTCCAGAGAAGGCAGCTTATGACTAAGTTCGTTCAAGTAGATCGGGGCGAAAACTTCTGGCCTTACGGCCTGCCGAGGCTTGTGTCGAGTCAAGGGATCGGGTTTTTCCGGGTTGAATTGCAGGCCAAACCTTCGGGCGGTCGGCCACAACAGTCCGCTGCCCATAGCCACCACTGAAAAGAAACCGGGAGCATTCACAAACCAGCCCACGCCAGCGCCCGTGACAGCCGCACCCAACCCGGCCGTGAGGGCGCCCTTCAAACGGCCGTTAAAGTTCTCTCGCCTTTCACAAGCATAGCCCAGCGCGGTTGAAGCGGCGCAACCGATACCGTAACCCACCCATCCCCCGACGGCCAGGCCGATGAGCGGAGGGAGAGCGGTGAGCGCAGCTTTTTCTACCCTGTCAAGAAGATGGAATCTCTGGAGGGTGGAACCTTCTGGTCGATATTGGATCGCGACCTGGTCCAGGTTTAAGCCGTGCTCAGCCTCTCCGGGGTGGGGCTGGGGTTGGATCGCGACCTGGTCCAGGTTTGGGCCGTGCTCAGCCTTTTCGGGGTTGGGCTGGGGTTGGGCCGGGTGGACGGAGGAACTTATCCGGACGAGAAATCGCTTGGGCAAAACTACCATACGTCAAGACTAGCAGACTTCCGTCAAATCTCCGCAAATTCGAACGGTTGAGAGTCAGCTGGCGCCTGGCTTACCACCAACCTGAAAAATTCACAGTCCAGCCCAGGAGCCAGTTCACCAGGCTCAGCACCAGGGCGCCCAGCACACCCTTTGTGCGTAAGCGGGACCGAGGCAAACCAAGAGCCGGCCTCGGTCGAGCCTTGGTCTGCTCGGGCGGCACTCGCCCCAGAGGCAATCGACAACAGTTGGTGGTTGTATCTTCATCGTTGCCCCTCGTCTTCCCCTGTCGATCGGAGGGGTCTGGGTTTTATGACGACGATCTTAAATTGAGGTTAACAACCCGTGGGGTTGGAGTGCCCCCGTTTTGTTGGCCAGTCCTCCTGAGAGTGTTATCCCAGCTTCCGGCGCGACTGGATTTGGATCCGGAACAGTTTAACGTTATGGTGACGGTCTTGACGGATACTGTCGAGAACAGGAAGATTTCCCCGAATGGAGTTAACAATGCAGATCAAAGGACAATTCTATAGTGGTGATAGTGGTGAGAGCGGTAGGCTGCAAACCAATTTTAACCGGCAGAACCTCACGACGACACATACCATGTCGGGGCTTGAGCTGACCCACCAGGTCGAGTCAGACCGGGTCCAGATAGCGGGCAATAATGGACGACCGGTGGGCTACGGTCCCAACCCGATTAAGGCGAGTATGGAGGACCGCACCACCCTACGGGTCGACAGTTCTAAGGCGGCCGCTTACGTCGCCTTCAGCCTGGCTGGCCCTCTGCTCGGGGCCACCGGACAGCCTCTCAAAGACGAGGTCTTTCAAAGTCTGACCTTCTACCCCGGCCAGGACGGGCAGGGTAACCCGACCGTGACCAAGATCGTCGCCGAGCGTGACAACGGCGTCGAGGTCTATACATTGCAGGAGAGCAACGGTCGTTCAGGTAGTGAATTCACCTATACTTCCAACTCCGACCGCCGCCAGGAATGGACTGCCCAGAACCCTGACCCAGACCTCGGTCCCCTTTAGGCCATCGGGCCGAGCGAGCCCCGAGGGTGGCGTCAACTCATCCTCCCCCAGATAAGAACTCACGCACAACCGTGTAGACACAGACGAGGGCCACCAAACCAACAAAAGCCTTCTTGAGTCGTTCGGCTGGGATCGCTCGGCCCCACCGCATACCCAGCAGCAGGCCGGCCACGGCCGAAGCCACGAAGACAGCCGTGAAGGGCCAATCGATCTCGACCGCTCCGCTGTAGGTTGCCGAGCCGACTAGGCTGTTGGCGCAGATCACCACCAGGGAGGTCCCCGTGGCTCGTTTCATCGGCAGCCCGAAAAGGGCCACCAGGGCAGGAACGATCAGGAAGCCTCCGCCGACCCCCACGACTCCGGTGAGGGCTCCCACCCCCAACGCCTTCAGGGCGGCTGTGATGGTGCCTTCGGAGGGGTGGTTTTCGGGTTCCGAGCTTTCCGACTTTGTGATCATTCGAAGAACAGCGTAGGCCATGACCAACACGAAGATCCCCATCTGGAGTTTGTCGGAAAGGCCTTCGGCGATTTTGACACCCAAGAAAGTTCCTCCAGTCGCCACCACGGCAAAGAGGGCCGCCTCTCGCCAGGCTACCCGTCTCTCTCTCCAGGCCAACAGAGCCCCGACCAACGAGACCGACCCCACTGTGGCCAGCGAGGTGGCCACCGCCTCTTTGGCCGAAAGCCCTGCGGTGTATTTCAAGATCGGGACGGCTAGAATGGAACCTCCTGAACCGAGCAGAGCCAGGGAGAGGCCAACCAGCGAGGCCAGCAGGTAGCTGAGCACCTCAGGCTCGCCTTGGAAGCGGATAGGAGGGTTTTGGACAACGTATTGACATTTTTAAATATAATCATATAAACTCATTTCTGTAAAGAGTGTCTTGTCTGAAGGAGGACGTCTGTGTATTTAAAGAGGTTTTATGATGAGAACCTAGCTCACGCTAGCTATCTGGTGGGTTGTCAGGCCACCGGCGAGGCTGTCGTTATCGACGCCGCCAGAAAGGTGAAGCCGTATCTCGAGGCAGCCAAAGCTCAGAATCTCGAGATTACCCACGTGACCGAAACCCACATCCATGCCGATTTTCTCTCTGGCTCGCGTCAACTCGCTCACGAGACGGGGGCCAGCCTGTATCTGTCCCGCTGCGGTGGCCAAGATTGGCAATACGGTTTTCTCTCGGAGAAAGACCAGTTGGTTGGTGACGGCGACCTGATCCAGGTGGGCAACTTGACTTTGAAGGTGATTCACACCCCGGGTCACACCCCCGAGCATATCATCTTTGTTTTGACCGACCATACGGCTAGCGAGGAACCGGTCGGTGCTTTCACCGGCGACTTCGTTTTTGTCGGTGATGTGGGCCGGCCCGACCTGCTCGAGAAGGCCGCAGGCTTCAAAGACACCATGCGCCAAGGGGCGGCCGACCTTTACGACTCCCTCCAGAAGTTTAAAGAGTTGCCCGACCACCTTCAGATCTGGCCGGCTCACGGGGCCGGTTCGGCTTGTGGCAAAGCCCTCGGGGCTGTGCCGTCATCAGTTCTCGGTTATGAGAAAAAGGCCAACTGGGCTTTGCGTTGTCAGACCAAGGAGACTTTCATCGAGCAGATTTTGGACGGACAGCCAGAGCCGCCGAAATACTTCGCGATGATGAAAAAGCTCAATAAGGTAGGACCGCCCCTGCTGGATGGCAGCCTACCGGTCCGTTGCCGGGAAGGCTGCGCCAGAGTCGCTCGAGGTGAGCGATTGCTCGACTTTCGGGGCAGCGCCGACTTTGCCACGGGTCATGTCGAGGGGTCTTTGTTTCTCCCCGACAGCGGTGCTTTCGTGAACTGGGCCGGTTGGCTTCTCGACTACGACGAAGAGCTCTTTCTCTTGCTTAAAAATGAATCCCAGTTGCCGTTCTTCGTGGCTGGTTTACGCTCCATCGGCCTCGACACCATCAAAGGATACTACCTCGAAGAAGACATTCCATCCGACCTGGAACTGCAAAGCAGCCACCGTATCGAGTCCGATAAGGTCGACTTAAGCAAGCACCACATTCTCGACGTTCGAAGTGCCGCCGAGTGGAAAGAGGGGCACGTCGAGGGCGCTCAACACATTCACCTGGGTTGTTTACAGGACCGACTTGACGAAGTTCCCGACAACCCGGTGGTCCACTGTCGTAGCGGAATGCGGTCGCTGATAGCCTCAAGTATCCTCCAAAAGGCAGGTAAGCATCCCGCCGATGTTGTGGGTGGATACCAAGCTCTCCAGTCGTGTATGGCTTTGTGAATCAGGTGGGTCTCTGGCCACCAATCAGGATGGATAGTCGGGGCCCAGTCAGAATGAAAAGGGGATGAAACCCCGGCGATTGGAACTCAAGTTGACGCCGACCCAGGCGGCTGACCCCGATGAGGTGCAAAGGATCTGTGCTGAAAAGCTCGGGCAACAACCGGCCTGCCTGAGCGTGGTGCCGGTGCGGCGAGCGGTGGATGCTCGCCGAGGTGAGCCGAAAGTGGTGCTGGCGGTGGAAATCTACCGAGGCCCAAAGCCGGCCGGGCCACCGCCGATCATGAGCGAGGCACCGGACCGGTTAAGGGGTGACGTGATCGTGGTCGGGGCCGGACCGGCCGGCTATTTTTGCGCTCTGGAACTTCTGTTGTGTGGCCTCAAGCCGGTCCTGCTCGAACGAGGTAAAGACACTCGTGCCCGACGTTACGACCTGCGCGCCATCATGCAGAACGACACCGTCCATCCCCACTCCAACTACTGCTTTGGCGAAGGGGGTGCGGGCACCTATTCTGACGGCAAGCTCTACACCCGCTCGGGCAAGCGCGGCGACATCAAGAGGGTCCTTCGTCTTTTCGTGGAGCACGGCGCGAAACCAGAGATCCTGGTGGACTCCCATCCCCATATCGGTTCTGACAAGCTCCCTTCCATCGTGGAAGCGATCCGTCACACCATTGAAACTTTGGGTGGCGAGGTTCATTTCGAGCAGCAGGTGACCGACTTGCTGATGGAAGAGAACGACCTCAAAGGGGTGGTCAGCAATGGTGAGCACCACCACCGTGGCGAGGCGGTGGTGTTGGCCACCGGTCATTCCGCTCGAGACATCTTTCATCTTCTCCACCGCAAGGGTCTGACGGTGGAGTCTAAAGTCTATGCCCTGGGGGTGCGGGTCGAGCATCCCCAAGAGGTGATCGATCGCATCCAGTATCGCCAGGATCCCCGCGACCCCTGTCTTCCCGCCGCCAGTTACCGCTTGGCCAAGGAGGGCGTCTACTCTTTCTGTATGTGTCCGGGCGGGATCATCGTGCCGGCCGCCACGGCCCCGGGTGAGATTGTGGTCAACGGAATGTCTCCCTCAAAACGCAATTTTCGTTGGGCCAACTCGGGTATCGTCACCCAGGTGGAGCAAGAGGATTTGCGTCCCTTCCTGGACGAGTTTGGACCTCTGGCCGGACTCGCCTTTCAACAGAGCGTCGAGCAAGCTGCCTTTGGGGCTAGTCATGACCAGAGCCAGAAGGCGCCGGCCCAGCGCTTAACGGACTTTCTTCAAGATCGGCAGTCGAAGGAGCTGCCCCGAGTCTCCTACACTCCCGGGGTGGTCTCAGTTCGACTCTCCACCGTCCTCCCAGAACGGATCGCCCACGCTCTCCGCCAAGGTTTTGAGCTATTCGCACGCCAGATGCCGGACTTTCTGTGTCAAGAAGCGGTGGTGGTTGGGGTGGAGTCGCGAACCAGTTCGCCGGTCAGGCTCCCCCGGGACTCGGAGTGTTTGAATCATCCCCAGCTTGAGCGCCTCTTTCCCTGCGGCGAGGGAGCTGGCTATGCCGGGGGGATCGTGTCGGCGGCCATGGACGGCCAACGGGTGGCCCGGGCGGTGGCTCAGCTGGTCAAGCTTTAGCTGGTCTTAAGGAAAGGCCGAGCCCGGCTTAAGCCTGGCTCGCTAAACTCAAACCATACCGAACCACGGAGGTTTAGCAAATGAAATTCCACACCATCGGTGCCCTTCTCTTAGGCCTGTCTCTGTTGGCTCCCGCCTGGGCCGGCCAGGGCGGAAAGCGTTTCGAGAAGATGGCCGAGTATCTGGGCTTAAGCCAGGAGCAGAGAACTCAAATTCAACCCTACCGAGAAAACATGAAAGCCAGCGTTCAGGCTGAACGAGACGCCTTCCAGGCCACTCTGAGCGCCGACCAAAAAGCGCAACTTGAGCAGATGAAAGCCGAGCGCAAAGAGCGCTGGGCCAAGCGCCAGAGTAACCAGGAGGGTGAGCGAACCGGTCGCCGAGGCCAGCGCCGCCAGCGCCTGAACCTGAACGAAACTCTCAACTTAACCGCCGAACAGAGTCAGGCTCTGGAGCGGATGAAAACCAACATTAAGGCCGAGAAAGAAGCCTTTCACTCCACTCTGACCTTACTTCTCACGCCTGAACAGCAGCAGAAGTTGGAAGAGAAAAAACAGCGCAAGCGAGAGCGCCGCCAACGGCGCCAACAACAGTAACGAGTCGCGCCGGCCTTCGGGCCGGCTTTTCTTGATGGTTACAACCTTTTCAAATGTTTTTCAGGGGCCTTGGTTAGTATCAACCTATGGCAACCGTGAGGAGAAGACTCAAGAAGAAGCACGTTTGTAGCTGCGGACGCTCGTTCGCCCACGCTATCAGCCTCAAGCGTCACCGCTTCGTCTCAGGTTGCGAAGAGGGTGAAGCCGGCGACGAGGCGACTCCTGAAGAGGCGACCGACAAGAAGCCCTCCAAAAAGGTGGAGGAACCGGTTCAGGAAGAGATCGCCTTGCCTCCCCAAACGTTGACAGTCGAGCAGATCCAGGCTTTGCAAACGATGGCCAACGCCCGGCTGTCTCCCACTCCCACCGTCGGCTATCGCATCCAGCGAGCCGCTCTGGCTGCCGGCCACTTTGGACTCGAATTCTTTAGCTGGCTCTTCAGCGAAACCCAGAACGTTGCCAGTTGGGGACGCAACAACGTGCTCCCCGCAGCCGGTAATATGGTCCGCCAGGCCTTTCTTTCAGTGATGACGGTAGCCGTCTTGAGTGTCGTCTTCTTCAGTGGGATTTCGATGGGCCTTTCGGCTCGCCAAGCCGCTGCCGAGGCTGCTCCAACGACCGGGCCGGTTCGGGCTGTCGATGCGGCTCAAACGGTGGTGGACTTCTACCGAGCCGTCAACGCTGAGGCCTACTCGGCCGCTTACGCTCGCCTTTCTCCCCAGTGGCAGAGCGAATTGAGCCTGGTCGATTTCGCCTCTGGCTACGCTCCTGTTCGTCACATCAACTGTCGCGTCACAGACCTTCAAACTCTCGATTCTCAGCGGGCTCTTGTGGCCGTCGAGTTAGACGTCTACGAAGCCGGGCAGATGAAAAAATTCCGCGGCCACTACACGGTCGTCTACAACGGAGTTCACTGGAGCCTCGACGCTAGCCACCTGACCCTCTAGTGGCCGCTGAATCCTCCCAGTCTTGGGCAGCAGCCTTTATCCATCTGGCCTACTGGCTAGTCCTTCCCATTTTTTGGCTTCCTCTGGTGTTCTACCTGGCCTACCGGGGCCGCTCTGAATTTCTGGCCGGTCACGGCTTGCAGGCCTCCGTCTACCAGGGGCTGGTAGTGGCCATTTTGGCCGTTCTGAGCACGGCAATCTACGGCCTGCGACCGCTCTTTACCGACTTCGGTTTTCGGGCCCTGATTCTCTTTTTGGTGGTCGTCGTTCCGCTGCTTTTGATCGTCATGGCCGTTCCCACCTTTTACGCCGCTGCCGCAGCCGCCCGGGGAGAGGATTATCACTATCCTTACCTGGGCGACCTGGTCTCGTGAAAGGCCCGGACTGGCTGGTTTTGGCGGCCTACTTGGCAAGCGTGGTGGGCCTCGGCGTCTGGTTTGGCCGAGGTCAAAGGAACAGTCAGGATTTCCTCCTGGGAGGACGCTCGATCCCCTTGTGGGCGGCCCTCCTGTCCCTGGTGGCCACCGAGATTAGCGCTGCCACCTTTCTGGGGGCTCCCGAGAAGGGCTATCGAAGGGACATCACCTATCTCCAATTCTCGATCGGAACCATCTTGGCCCGCATCTTTCTGGCTTACTTCTTCATTTCGGTTTTCTATCGGGCCCGGGTCACCACCGTTTATGAGTTCCTCCGCACTCGCTTCGGGCCTTGGACCAATCAGGTGACGGCTGGGCTCTTTCTCTTCGGTCGTCTTTTTGCCGATGGCTCCCGGCTTTTCATCGCCGCCATCACAGTCGAGGTGGTCACGGGTTGGCCCATTCAGCTAGCGATTGGGGTCTTGGCGGGGGTCACGGTGCTTTACACAACCCTGGGCGGGATCAAAGCCGTCGTTTACACGGATGTGGCCCAGGCGGTAGTGCTGGTAGGGTCGGGAGTCGCTTTGCTGGTCTCGCTCTGGAACGGTCTCGAACTGTCTTGGGGGCAGGCCGTGGGGGAGCTTCAAGCGGCCGGCAAGCTTCGCTTTTTTGGAGGGGGCAACCCCTGGACGAACCCTTACCACGTAGTGACGGCAGTGGTAGGCGGGTTCTTTTTAACCCTGGCCACCCACGGTACCGACCATGATATGGTTCAGCGCCTTCTGACCTGCCGCACCGACCAGGGTAGCCGGCGCTCGATGTGGCTGAGCGGATTGGTGGGGTTGGTGGTGACGGTGATGTTCCTGGCGGTGGGGCTCTTGCTCTATCTCTTTATCAGCCATCTTGAACCGTCTCACGAATTGGCCCGGAAGGCCAGCTCGTTGGCGGAGCATAACCAGCACACTAGGAGTGATGACCTTCTTTTATGGCGGCCTATTAGGTATCTTCTTGGTGGCTCTCTTTACCACCAGCCGAGGCAACGAAGTCAGCACCGGGCTAGGGGCGCTGGCCAGCACTGTTCTGGTTTTCTCGCTCTGGAATGAGGGCGAACTTGCCTGGCCCTGGTTTATTGTGATCGGAACCGTGGTGACTGTCGTCATCTGTCTCTGTGCTCGGACGGGTCATGATTGACACCCATTGCCATCTCGAGGCCTGCCCACCAGGCTCGCTGGAGAGAGCCCAAGAGGCTGGGGTAAAAGTGATCGCCGTGGGTTACGGACCGCGGCGTTGGGAGCACCAGGCCAAGTTTCCGGTGGCTCAAGCTTTTGGAGTTCATCCCTGGGAGGCGACCCAGGGGGTTCCCTCTGTTCTGGAAGGTCGACTCAAAACAGCGGTGGCGGTGGGGGAGATTGGGCTTGACCGTAGTCGTCGCTGCAGTCCAGACACCTATCCCGCCCAGGAACGGGCCCTCCGGGAGCAACTCACTCTGGCTCAAGCCTTCGAACTCCCGGTGATCCTTCATCTAGTGCGCTCGGACGCCTGGGCTTGGGAGGTGTTGTCGGACTTTGCCGTGACGGGCGTGGTGCATAGCTTCTCGGGAAGCCTGGAAAGCATGCGGCGCTTCGTTAGGAACGGCTTTTTCATCGGCCTGGCCGGCAACGTCATCAATCACCCTAAAGCCCAGCAAGTGGCCGCCCAGGTACCCTCGGACCGGCTGCTGCTGGAGTCGGACGCTCCTTATCAGCTCTCCGAGCCTTCCCGTCTGGGAGATGTTGTGACTTTCGTGGCCCAGCTCCGAGGCGTGTCCCCGAGGAGTTTGGCTCGAAGCACGGCAGCCAATGCCAGGAACCTGTTTCGGCTGGACCGAACTTTTCCTCATGACTGTTGACACCAAAGGCTTTGTCGAAGACGAGTATCGGCTCCACCGACGGTTCGACCGGATCGGTCGCCTGGTAGGAGATGACGGCATGGCCCGGCTGCTGGGCTCGAGGGTGATGGTGGTCGGACTTGGCGGAGTTGGCTCCTTTGCTGCCGAGGCTCTGGTTCGCAGCGGTATCGGGACGCTCGACCTGGTCGACTTTGACCTGGTTTGCATCACCAACTCGAACCGCCAACTGCAAGCGATGAAAGGCACCATCGGTAAGTCGAAAGCCGACATTCTGGCTCAACGGTTGAGGTTGATCAATCCCCAGGCTGAGGTTAACGCCGTCAAGTTTTTCTACAACGAGCGAACTTCTGAGCAGATCCTGGCCGTCGAGCCCGATTACGTGGTCGACGCCATCGATAACATCACGGCCAAGTGCTACCTCTTGGCGACCTGTCACCAGCGCGCTATTCCGGTGGTCTGTTCCACCGGTGCCTCGGGTCGGCTCGACCCAACAGCCATCGAGGTGGGTGATCTTTCCAAGACTCGGGTGGACCCCCTGGCTCGCGAGACCCGCAAGATTCTCCGCAGCCAGTACGGTTTTCCTGAACGCAAAAAGAAGTTCGGTATCCCGGCTGTCTACTCCACCGAACCTCCTGCCCCGCCTCAGGACTTGACCTATGATAACGGGGAAGGCTTTCGCTGCGTTTGCCCGGGAGGCCAAAACGAGTTTCATTCCTGCGACAAGCGAGCCGTTATTTATGGCACGGCCGGGTTCGTCACCGGCACCTTCGGGTTGACTTGCGCTAGTGTCGTGGTGCGAGCTTTGATTTTTTAGAAAATTTTAAGCTCCTTCAGCTATCCTCTAGCTGAGGGAGTGTGCTTGATGGACGGCTGCCAAGACCGCAGAGACAGCAAAAGGATGCAGACAGAATGTCAGGTCTTGTTAAAGCATCTTCCGGGTCAGGCGATCAATCTCTCGGCCGAGGGGGCCCGTGTGATGGTGCGCCAGTCGATCGAACTCCGACAAACCACGACTCTGACGCTCTTGACCGAAGATGGCGAGTGTTTCAGCCTGGTAGCCGTTCCGATCTGGCAGAAGACGGTTGCTTCAAACCTCCACGTCGTCGGCGTTCATTTTCTCCCCAACCAGGCCGAAAGCGTCTCTTACTGCTGGTGGCTTGGTCACTGCGCTTAAGACAGCAGCAGTACTTTCTGCTGAGCCCTGAGAAGATCGATGCTGGGTTCGAGATTGAGTTCGCTTTTGAGGGCTTTCTCACAGCTTTTGAAGATCTTGAGGGCCGCTTCGCCTCGACCCTGGCTCAGGAGTGCTTCCATGGCTTGGAGAGCGGCCTCCTGATTGCACGGGTCAAGCTCGAGAACTCGCTCGGCGCAGTAAAGAGTCTGCTGAGTTAGGTTTTGACCAGCGGCCAGGTTGGCCATCTTGAGCAGGCAGCTGACCACTCTTTGTTCCAAGCTGGAGCGCTTGGTGAGAGCCCACTCCATGTAGCACCCGTTCATATACGGTCCTCGGTAGAGGCGAGTAATCTGTTCCACGTGTTCAGCCGACTGCCGCCAGGGCTGATCTGGCTGGAGATGCTCGACCGCTTGCAGATGTTTGACCAGTTCGAGATAGTCATGCCAGACGGGCTGGTCAGGGCTTAACGACAGGCCGCTCGAGTCTTTTACGATATAGTTGACCTCGCTCCCCTCGTCGCCCCGCAACACTTTGCGCAAGACCGACAGCGACTGACCCAGAAGTTTATGACCCTTCTGACCCTGCTCTGGCCAAAACTCCTCCACTGTTTCGTCGGGGCTGAGAGGGCGTTCGCTGGAGGCCAGGTAGGCCAGCAAGAAAAACCGTTTCTTGCCCCCCAGCTCACTACTCCCCAGGCGTTGCTCACCTCGAAAGACCTCAAACCCTCCCAAGGAGAAAAACCGGATCATCGAGGGAGTGTGACTCTCGGAATCGGTCTCGGCTTGTTCGATGAGCTCTCGGACGCTGGTGAAAGATGTCTTTCGGTTCAGCTGTTTCAGGAGAGAGTCCACTCCTCTGGGGCGCGTTTCGAGGAGCAGCGTGGCCAGTCGGACTTGAGCCGTCTCGGGTAGGGAGGTCGACTCAAGTAGGGCGTAGACTTGCCCGGGTAACTCTCGCACCAGGCGACGAAGGGCTCTCGTCTCAAGACCGCTCTCTCGGCGCCATAGCAGGGCCGGCATCAGCCACCAGGCGGCGTCGAGCAACAGGTCAAGGTGAGAAGGAGTCAAAAGCCGCGTCAGGGCCTGGTCGATCCAAAGCTGACTGCCTTCCCCCAAGAGTGAGAGCGCCAGGCGAGCTCGGGATTGGTCGGTAGAGTCAGGAAGAGAGCAGGCTAACGCCTTCTTGAGGAGAGGGCGGGCTTCCTGATAGCCGAGTCGGCCGAGGATCAGCCCCCCTTCAATCATGCTGTGAGCTTTCAGCTCGGGTGGGAGATGGTCGTTGATGAAGACAGCTTTCGAGACTGTCTCCCGGCCTTTCTCGAGGTCGCCCCGGGCCGCGTAGATGCGCGCCACTCCGAGCAAAGCCTCCACCCTTTGATGAGGACGAGATTCCTTTTCCAAGAGCTCTTCGTAGGTCTCGAGAGCCGCCTGCCCGTCCCCCGCAACCTCTCCCAGATAGGCCGCCGCCAGCAGAGCTTCTCGACCTCTCTGGCCTTCGGGCGCCTGACTCTCGAGCTCATCGAGGAGCTCGGCCATCTGGCCTTCCCCGTTGGGCCAATCCAGAACCGCTTGAACGAGTTCTTGAAGAGACTCGTTACGACCCTCTACGATGTCGAGTAAACTCTCGGTTAGGTCGGTTCGAAAATCTTCAGGAGGGGCGGCGAGTTGCTCGTAACCCAGGATTAAAACAGCCATCTGGACATTCTCGCCCACCTGACGGTTATAGCCGACGGCCTCCGCCAGTCGAGGAGCCAGAGGGGCCTTCTTGAGGAGCTCGGCCGTCTGGGGATGGGTCTTCAACAGGGCCGAGAGAGCCCAGAACGTGGCCTGACTCTTTTCTTTTTCCTGCTTCTGTCGAGCTCGATGTTCTCGCACCCGATTGACGGCCCTGGCCACGGCGTCGAGCAGATCATCAAGCCGAAACGGCTTGCGCAAATACTCCCCAACCCTTAACCGGATGGCTCGGATCGACTCTTCCTCGGTGGAGTAGCCAGTGATGACGATACTCTCTAGCGCAGGACGCTGGAGTTTCATTCGCCGCAACGCCTCTAAGCCGTCCACTCCAGGCATTTTGATATCCGTCACGACCAGGTCGAAGGCGCGTTCTTTGGCCAGGGCCAGGGCCTCCTCGCTGTTAGAAGCCGTAGCCACTTCTAGATCGTCGAGATCGTCAAAGGCTGAGACTAACATGGTTTGGAGGCGCTGGTCGTCTTCGACTACGAGGGCGCGAATGATGGCGTCTGCTTCAGTCACTTTTTTTAAGCGTTCGGTTCATGAAAAAAGAACCCTGGCGCAGCCAGGGTGGGCAGGAGTTCACTTCGCTTAGTCAGGGCCGAGGAGAGTTCTCCACACGACAGAAATGGCCTAATCTGCAGTGTGGCTTGGTTGGTTTGCCCTGGTTCTTGTCCTTAGTATATCGGGAACGATTCCGGAGGCTTTCGAAAAAAACCTGAAAACGTTAACTTCATGTTAACGATAGCTCGCAAGCTTTCGAGACTGACCGGCCAACACGAAGAACCCCGGTCGGCCGACCGGGGTTCTTTAGGGTAGTCTCTACGATGCTAGTCGGCGCCCCCACGCCGAGGTGTCGATACTACATACTACCTGCGTTCATTGACATCCGCCCGCGGCCGCCACCGGAGTCGCCAGCGTTTCCAGCGTTTCCAGCGTTACCGGCGTTGCCAGCGTCACCGGCGTTACCAGCATTTCCGGCATTACCCGCGTTTCCGGCGTTGCCAGCGTTTCCGGCGTTGCCAGCGTTACCCGCGTTACCGACGCCACCAGCCGCTCCCAGTCCGACGGGAGGGGCTCCGAAGGGCGAAGCGGCGGGAGGCTGCATCGGCCCGAGTAGTTGCATCAAGAGTTGAATCAGTTGGTCGAGAACCGGTGTGCCGGTCGAAGGGAAGCCCGTCTGGCCGACGGCTCCAGGGCTGAAGACGCCGGGAGCGGCCGGGGCG
>CAYRFU010000198.1:0-13875 GCA_964423525.1 uncultured Burkholderiales bacterium
CGAGCCCCAACAGCAAAGCCGGGGGATAGATTTCAAAAAGACCTTCGCTTCCGATCACACCCGCCGGAATCAGACGAGCTGCCACCTGATTGGCCAGGCCACCCAGGATAAGCCCCCCCAAGACCCCGGCCATTCCACCGGCAGCTCCCAAAGCTAGGGCTCGACTCAGGTAAATGACCAGGATGTCCTTTCGGGTAGCTCCAACGGCTCGGTAGAGCCCGATATAACTCGCCTCTTCTCGAACCTGGAGGGTCAGTCCCGAAGAGATCCCTACCCCCGCCACCCCAAGGATAGCCAGGCAGAAGGCGATAACAGCCAGCCGCCCCCAGGCCAGGGCTTGGGAGACCTTTTGGGCCGTCTCCAGGCCAGGTGTGCGAAGCCCGAGGGCTTCGATTTTTTTCAGCAAAGCTTCGCTCTGGCCCGGCTCTTTGACCCTGACCGTCAGGGTGTGGACCTGAGGAGCTTTGGAGGACCATTGTTCTAGACTCTCGAGGGGCACGGCCGGACCACCCACCCCGATCTGATCGCTAACTCCCACGATAACGCACCGTTGCTCCGTGTAGGGTCCCCGTCGGAAGCTCGAAGTGCCAAGGCGAAGAGTGAAGTGCCGTCCGATGATCGCCTCGGGACTGAGGTTGGGAAGGTCCGTGTTGACCGAAATTCCGGCGTTCACGATGTCGAGAATAGCGCGTGGCACCACCGCCGGCACAGGCTCGTCGGGGCCAGTCGGAAGGAAACTCTGACCTCGGCTGAGTTCAGGCTCAACCTGGCCGGGGTCCACTCCCTCAAGCACCAGGTCGGTGACCAGGTGCTTGCCGCCGTAGCTCGCATAAAGTTGGCAGGGCTCCGGGAAGCGGGCCTGGCGATACACTTCAGCCACAGAGTCAAGTTCTTCTAGTTGACCGATGAGGTCTTCATCCAGGGCGTTTCCAGTTTGAAGTGGGCCCAGTCGAAAGGGGGAGGCCTGGACCCGGATCCGGTCGGGCAAAGTGCCCAGGATTCGCTCTTTGATGAGCCCTTCGGCTCGAGCGGCCAGTCCTAGCAGGAAAAGGAGGCAGGCCACGCCGAGTGCCAGTCCGGCCGCCAGAGGCCAAGCCCTCCAGGGAGACGCACCAGCCTCTCCCAAGGCCAGACGAACAAGTCGCATCAGGCTTTCACTCTTTCCTGCGCCTGGCCCGCTCTAACCTCGAAGATGCGATCGGCCTTCTCGGTCAGGATCTCATCGTGGGTGGCCGTGATGACTGTCACTTTGTCGTGTTGCTGGATATGATGAAGCAGTTCCACCACCAGCTTGGCGCTCTCCTGATCGAGGGACCCGACCGGTTCATCGGCGAGCACGAGTTGAGGTTGGTTGACCAGGGCCCGAGCCACGGCGACTCTTTGTCTTTGGCCACCGGACAGGGCTGAGACGGGGCGATGCTCCAGGCCCTCTAGTCCGAATCTCTTTAACAGCTCCCGACTCCGAATCAAGCCGGCCTTCAGGGGGGAGTCGCCGAAATAGAGCGGGATCGAAACGTTTTGCAAAGCGGTACGATGAGGGTGAAGGTGAAAGCTCTGAAAAATGAACCCTACTTTCTCGCGTCGGTAGCGAGAGAGTTCCTGATCGCTCAAAGAGGTCAGCTCGAGACCGTCCACCACAAGACTCCCCCCCGTGGGTTGGTCGAGTCCTCCCAACATGTTAAGAAGGGTCGTCTTGCCCGAGCCAGAGGCCCCCACCAGGGCTACGAACTGACCAGACTCGACGGTGAGGGTCACCTTTTCGAGAACGGTCACGGGAGGAGGCCCAGGGTAGGTCAGGCTCACCTCGCGAAGTTCGATCATCCGCCCGTCCAAAGATAGAGAAAACGAGGAGCCTCGCTAGTGAACTGTTGTAGCCAGGACAAGCCGGTGGGTTCGGCTTCCAGCTTGATCAGGTCACGAAGGCTAGGTTGTTTTTGGTAGCGAACGATCTTGGCCTCGGGGGCTTGAGCCAGTTCCCGGGCTTTGGCGTAAGCGTCCTGACGATACCCCACACTGTCGATAAGCTTTCTCTGTAGAGCTTGGGGGCCCGTGAAAATCCGGCCGTCGGCCAGTTCTTGGACCTGGGTCAGGGTGAGATGCTTGGAGCGGCCGGTTGAGACGACCTCGGTGAAGCGAGTCCACATCTCAGTGATCAAGTTCTGAAACAGCTCCTTTTCCTGATCCCGCATCGGTCGGTAAGGCGAACCCATATCTTTAAAGGACTGTTTCCCCTGGCTGTTCAGAGACTTGATGGTGTTCATCTTGACCCCAATCTTGTCCATCCCCTCAGCGAAGTTGGGGAACTTGGCGATCACGCCGATGGAACCAGTGATGGTGGTTTCGTGAGCGATGATATGGTCAGAAGCCATAGCGACATAGTAGCCACCCGAGGCGGCCACATCGTGAAAGAGGCTCACCACCGGCACCTTTTTCTTTTGCTTGAAGCGGACCAACTCATGATACATCTTGTCGCTGGCCGTCACTCCACCGCCGGGACTGTCGATGTCGAGAATAATGGCCTTGATGTGATCGTCTTTCTCAGCCTGCTTGAGAGCCGCAATCAAACTCGAGACACTGCCCGGGCCAGCTCCCATACTTTCCATAATCAGGCCGTGAATAGGAATGACGACGATCTTGTCGTCCTTTTTGGCCTTACCGTCTACCAGTTTCTCCTGGAGCGAGGCGGTAGCCGATAGTCCGGAGCTAGCTGAGCTAAGATAGGCCAAAAAGAGGCCCAGGTTGAGGAACAGGCTTAGAACCAAGCCGACGGCGAGCGCGACTGCCGGCCAGTTGGTTTTGCGGGCTTTGAGAGTCTCGATACTATCCATCATCCTTTGAAGAGAGCCGTCAGAAAGAAAAAGAGATTGGCTGGCCTTTCGGCCAGACGACGCATAAAGTAGGGATACCATTCGGTGCCGTAGGGGACGTAGACGCGAACGTTGTAGCCCTGAGTGAGAAGCTCCATCTGGCGATCACGACGGATGCCGTAGAGCATCTGAAATTCGAAGTGAGAGGGGTCGAGCTGGTTAGCCTCAACGTAGTCGAGCACGGCCGCGATCATGGCCTCATCGTGGGAGGCGATAGCAGGATAGTGTCCGTAACGCATCAGTTCTTTCATCAGTTCGATAAAGTTCTGGTTAACATCTTCCCGGCTTTGAAGGGCCAGCCGAGGAGGCTCGGCATAGGCTCCCTTGCAAAGGCGCACCTGACCTTCCAGGCGGTTAGCCCGACGAACGTCTTCGAGGCTCCGCTTGAGATAGGCTTGAATCACGATGCCGACATTGTCATACCGTTGTCGCGCCTTCTCAAAGACCTCCATCGTCCGCTCGGTATACTCTGAGCCCTCCATGTCGATGCGCACGAAGGTCTTGTTTTGCTGGGCTCTGTCGAGAATGGAGTAGAGGTTGTCGAGGCACACTTCTGAACCGAGGTCGAGTCCCAGCTGAGTCAGTTTGAGAGAAACGTTGCTCTCGAGCCGATTGTTCTCCAAAAGGTCGACAATCAGACTGTAGTCCTGAGCGGCTCGGCTCGCCTCCTCGGCTGTGTGGACGTTCTCGCCCAGCAGGTCGAGACTGACCAGTAAGCCCTGGCGTCGCAGGTCTTTAGCCACTTCGATGGCGTCAGACAGAGTCTCACCGGCGACGAAGCGGCGAGCCACTCGCTTGGCGAGAGGGAATTTGGTGACAAATTTTTTCAGCCAGGCGCTTTGGGCCAGGCGTAGCAGAAACAGTCTCAAGATGGCCATGTCCTCCGCCTTTTTCCCTGGGCGGGATCAGACGAAACGCCCTGGTCCCGAGAGAGGGAGGCGAACCCGAAAAAGGGACCCTTCGCCCACCCGGCTGGTCACCTCTAACCGACCTTTATGAAGCGACACTAACCTGCGAGTGATGGTCAACCCCAGACCGCTGCCTTGAACTTTACGGCTGCTGGCGGCCTGATGGAAGAGGTCGAAAATCCTCTGTTGCTCGTGGGGCTCGATTCCAACCCCCGAGTCCTCGACTTCCACCAGGGCCTGGTCGCCGATTCTTTTGGTCCGTACTTCGACCCAGCCCTGGGGGCGGTTGTATTTGATAGCGTTGGAGACCAGATTGGCCAAGATTTGGCGAAGTCGCAGAGGGTCAGCCCGAAGTGAGAGGTTGTCCGGGGACTTCTTGAAGCGAAGGTCGAGGCCATGCAGTTCGGCCAGATTGCGATTCTCGTGGAGCACTCTTTCGACCATCTCATCGAGTTCGACCTGTCGAAGAGTCAGCTTGAGCGCCTCTAGTCCCAGGCGGCCTAAATCGTGAAGGTCGTTGGTGAGATCGGCCATGTAGCGAGCACTCTCGATGACTCGCAGAGCCATCTGGCTGGTAGTGGCGTCGTCTCGAGCCATTCTTTCCAGCAACTGAGTGTTGGCCAGGATCCCCTGGAGAGCGTTACGCAAGTCGTGAGTGACAACGGCTAGGAACTCGTCTTTGATCCGATTCGTTCTCTTGAGTTGCTGCACTAGCTGGTTCTCGATCTCCAGACGACGCCCAAAGAGGATGGAGTTGGTGACGTGGCCGGCCACCAGTTCGAGCAGTTCCAGGTCAGAATCCAAATAGGAGCCGGCTCGCGCACTCCAGAAGTGAAGAAGACCAAGCGCCTGTCCTTCGTCGACCAGGGGAACCGAAAGGGAAGCTCCACTACCATCGTTCCATTCTTCAGGGTAGTCGTGGAGTTGGGTGACTCGCTTTAGGTCAGAGACGCGGAGGCTAGTCTTCTGGGAGAACACCCAACCACTGAAAGTCTCGGCCAGAGGAACGGACTGGGTATGACCTTGCCAGCGGGAGCCATCAGCCTTAAAGACGCTCTGCAGGAAGGCGGTGGACTCTTGAGCTGGCAAAAGCATCAAGCACGCCTTGGTGACCGGCATGACGCTCGAGAGGTGGCGGCAGATCACCTGAAGGATGCGGTTTTGGTCCTGTGACGTGGAGGTCTCTCGAACCACCGCCAACAAAGCTCCCAGTCGAGTCGTGACCACCTGGCGACGAGAGGCTATCTGGTCTGTTTCATTGAGTTCTGCTGCCAGGAACCGAAGCAGGTTGCCCTGAGAAACCACGCCCACCAGTTGGTCCCCTTCCAGCACGGGGAGCGAGAAGGCACAAGCCAACATCATCTCAACAGCCCGATGGTCCTCAGTGCCGGGCGTCAGGGGCTCCACCTGGTCGTAGAACTCCCAGACTGGGAGTTGGGCGCTCTCTTTGGGGTCGGCGTCTCTCCCGATGAGATTAGCAATGATGGAGCGACCGCTCAAAACGCCCAGGAGGCGACCCTCTTCGAGGACGGGCAGAAACTTTACCCCGTGCTGGACCATCCGAGAGACGGCCTCGACCAAGGGGAGGTGAGGCTCGACTGTTATCGGGTTGGGAGTCATCCAGTCACGAACAGGCATGCGGATCTCGAGATTTGACAGGCGAGACCGATGTCCTCGGAGGTCTCGTCTCGGCCCGAGTCAAAGTCGGGTCTAATGACTTCCCGCCTCTGGGTGCCGAACTACGACGAGGGGGTGTGCCATCACTTCGAACCTTCGAACGAGCCTTTGACCGCCAATCTCTTGAAGTCGGCCAGACGTTTCCCCCGGCGGGCCGCTATCTGGACCGGCCGGGGGGATCTTTCTTACCTGCAGCTGTTGAGTGAGGTGCAAAAGTTTGCGGCCGTGCTGGCCAAGTTAGAGGTCAGGTCGGGCGACCGCGTCCTTTTAATGCTCCCTAACTCGATTCATTTCGTGGTGGCTTTCTATGGGACACTCTGGCGAGGAGCGATCGCCGTCGTGACCACGCTCGATTCAGGCTCGAGTCAACTGGCCCGACAGTTGAGTAGCAGTCAACCTCGAGTGGCGGTGATTCGGCGTCCCCTCCCAGATGGGGTGGAAAATGTTCTTCGAGAGAATGGACCCCAACAAACCATCCTCTGTTCGGGGAGGGAATATCTTCGCAGCCTGGGGCGCTGGTTCACCCGCACCGTGGGACGGGCTTTGGGTGCCAGAAGCCGAAGAAAGGTGCTGCGTTGGGGTTCGTTGATGCGAGGGGTCACGCCTCGCATCCAACTGGAAAAGGTCGACCCCGACCATCCTGCTGCCATCCTCTATACCAGCGGGACGACCGGGCCTCCACGGGGAGTCGTCCTCAGTCACCGCGCCTTATCGGCCAACGCTGCCCAATTGGTGGCCTGGGATCCCCAGATGGGTCAGCTTCGCGAACGCGTTCTCGCAGCCGTGCCACTCTCTCACAGTTACGGTCTTTCAACCGCCCTCAATCTCTCTGTCGCGGTGGCTGGGTCGCTGGTCGTGACACCCTCTGCGCACCCGGCGGACGTGCTCAACTGTTGCCACCGTTTTCGTCCTACGCTCTTCCCAGGCGTCCCCGCTCTTTACACCGCTTTGCTAGCGAGGCCCGACTTGAAAGCCTATCGCCTCAATTCGATCCGAGCCTGCATCAGCGGAGCCGCGCCTCTTCCGGTCGAACTCCAAGAGGGGTTTGAGAAGGTGACTCGAGGTCGCCTGGTGGAAGGCTACGGTTTGACCGAAGCGGCGCCCTGCACTCACGCTAATCCAATTTATGGGAGACGGAGAGCTGGCTCAATCGGGCTTCCCTTACCAGGTACGGACGCTCGCATCGTCTCGCCCACCACGCTGGAGCAACTCGAAGTCGGCCAGGTAGGGGAACTGTGGGTGCGGGGGCCTCAGTTGATGAGCGGATATTGGAACGACCCCGAAGCCACGGCTCAGGTTTTTTACCAGGGTTGGTTGCGTACAGGCGACCTAGCCCTCCGTGATGATGAAGGATATTTCTTCCTGATCAATCGCCTCTCGGATGTCGTTCGGCTCCGGCAGCGGACCATCTACCCCCGGGACATCGAAGAAATTCTCTATGAGCACCCGGCCGTCTTGGAAGGGGCCGTAGCTGGTCGACCGGCCGAACAGCCTACAAGCCTGGGGGCCTATGTGGTCACCCGTCCCGGCCAGTCTGTCTCAGAGAGTGAGCTACTGGCATTCTGCCGACGCCGGCTCCCAGAAGGCATGGCCCCAGACTCGGTGGTCTTTCTCAAAAGCCTCCCTCGCACGTCTTTCGGCAAGCTCAAAAGACACGTTTTACAGGAGTCGTGAAGGAGACTACGAAGGCGCGGGCGTGTTTAGACGACTTTTCTTCATTTCTGTTTTAGCCTGGTTGACCTGGGGCTGCGGCGCTCAACCCCAAGCACCCACGACCCCCGCTCTGCCCGTCACTATTCAAGCTGGTGAAGGTGTCGAGCAAGTTTCTTTGGGAGAAACCAAGGCCGACATCGAGCAGCGGCTGGGTGAGCCCGAGGAGCGTGACATCAACGAATTCGCGCCTTCGAGCAGCTACTCTCTCTACCACTCCAAAGGGCTCGAATTGGTCTTTGCAGACGATGTCCTCGAAATGATCGTGTGCCACCCCTCGGACCAAGAGTGGACCGGTTATGGTGGAGCCACGAAAGAAGGGCTTTCTGTCCATTCCACTCGGGAGAACGTGGTCGCCGCTTTGGGAACTCCCGCCGAAGAGAGCCCCCAATCGCTCAATTACGAGAGCCAGGGCATCTGGTTTCGCTTTACGCCGGAAGGAACAGTCGAGGCGCTTTGCGTCTTGCCCGTTAAGGAGTAGCCAAATAGCGGCGCGCCCGGCCCAGCGCCATCATGGGAAAGTAGTGGCGATACATATGATAGCGAAGCATAAAGCCCCGGCCCAGTTCCCGCCCCTGGGGTAGGGTGTTCCCTGAACGAGAGACATCGATACGAGCCCCCAATCCATAGCCAGGAAAGCCGGTGCCCGTAAAGTGTCGCTCTGCCCAGCTACCTTCCTCGGTCTGAGTTTCAATGAGATAGCCTAAACCAGCTTCAATAGGAGCGCGGTAGTCTTGGCTGCCCTGAGCCAGCAGAGCCATCAGGGCCCAAGCCGTCTGGGAGGCGGTGCTGACGCCTTTCCCCCAGAGACTCTCGTCCATGTAGCTGGCACAGGTCTCACCCCAACCCCCGTCCTCATTTTGGCAGGAAACCAACCAATCGCAGGCTCGACGGACGTAGTCGGCCTCCATGTTCTCGCCCACTGCCCGCAGCGCCGGCAGGACCGCCCCGGTCCCGTAGATGTGATTGACACCCCAGCGGCCGAACCAGCTCCCGCAAGCTTCCTGTTCACTGCGGATGTAGTCGACGGCCTGAGCCACGATAGGGTCTGACAAGTCCCGACCCAGGCAACCCAAAGCTTCCACGATATGGCCCGTGACATCCACGCTGGGCGGGTCCAGAGTCTCGCCAAAGTCTGAGAAGGGAATCAGACCGACCCATTCTTTCTCGTTGTCCTTATCGAAGGCAGCCCAGCCTCCGTTCCGGCAACGGAGGGCCAGGGTGAACCCCAGGGCTCTCTCCAGGGCTTTACCTATCCGGTCCCGGTCTTGGCGGCTCTTTTTCAAGTGAGCTAAGACGATGATGGCCACGGCCGTATCGTCGAGGTCAGGGTAGCGGTCGTTCTCGTATTCGAAGGCCCACCCGCCTGGTTCCACCCCGGGAGCTTGGACCTGCCAGTCGCCTCCTGCCAGAATTTGCTCGTCCAAAATCCAGTCTACGGCTCGGTCGAGCATCGGGCTTGATAGGCAATCATAACCGCAATCGATGAGGGCCAGGGCCACCAGCAGGGTGTCCCAAACCGGCGAGGTACAGGCCTGAAGAAAAATTCCCTCCTCGGTATGGTGGGCCCAGGGGGCATCAAAACATCGAATCCCTTTGGCCAACACAGGGTGGTCCAGGGCATACCCTTCGGTGTGGAGGGCCATCAGGGAATAGATCCAGGGGGGCTGAATACCGGCCCAGCATCCGTCTGCTTCCTGGTGGTCGACAATCCATTCCCGGCAGAGCTTGATGGCCGTCTCGCGGCCAGGTTGAAGGGGGCTTTGCTGATAGCGTTCCAACACTCTGTCGGCTACCAGAAAGAAGGTCGAGAGGTTGTAAAGGGGACCTTTGCGGGGTAGGCGGATGTCCGTTTTGTCCCGTCCCTCAGGAAAAAGTTCGTCGAGACGACTCGCGGGCGGCAAAGGGCGCACTGGCCGACGGGCCGACAGGATGCAGAGAGGAACGATGGTGGCCCGGGCCCAGCTCGAGAACTGGTAGATGTTAAAAGGCATCCAGTGAGGAAAATAGATCAGCTCGGGGGGTAGGGTAGGGGTGCCCGACCAGGGCCACTCCCCGATCAGAGCCAGCCAGATTTTAGTGAAGACTCTGACCTTCGGAACTCCTCCATGAGAGAGAATCCAGTCTCGAGCTTTTACCAGAGCCGGGTGCTCAGCGCTGTAGCCGCAGGCCCTTAAGGCCGCGTAGCATTCCACCGTGGCGCTGAGTTCACCGGCCGGTGCCTGATAATAGACCTCCCAGGAACCGTCCTCCCGCTGCTGGTTGAGAATATTGGCTACCACCCCAGCTTTCTTAGGATCGTCCTCGACGCCCAAAAAGTGCATCGCCAGGATCCATTCGGCCTCCATCGTGCAGTTGGTCTGAAGCAATCCGACCCAATAGCGGTTATCGATCTGATTGTTCTCTAGCCATTCCACCGAACGCTGGATTGTTTGCTCGAGTTCGGGAGGTTTTACGTCCGTTTTCATGGGGGTCGGGTTCTTTTTTGACTGCTTGAATCCTGGGTAGGGAAAGAATGGGCTGACGCCTAAGGATCCAGCCACCATCGTGAACGGGGGCAGAATGCAACTTCCAGGAACCCAGTCCAACCCACTCCGAGTGACCATCATCGGCTCGGGCCCGACCGGCTTTTTCGCAGCCGACCATCTCTTCAGAGCTCCAGAAACGAACGTCCAGGTTGATATGTTCGAGCGACTACCGACCCCCTACGGATTGGTGCGCGGAGGGGTGGCACCCGACCATCAGAAAATCAAAAAAGTCACGGTCGGCTATGACAAGACGGCGGCTCGGGAAGGGTTCCGTTTTTTCGGCAACGTCGAATACGGTCACCATGTCAGTCTGGAAGAGCTGCAAGCTCACTACCACGCAGTGATCTTTTGCACCGGAGCTCAAACAGACCGACGGTTGGGCATTCCAGGGGAGGACTTGAAGGGCAGCCGAACCGCGACCGAGTTCGTGGCTTGGTATAACGGCCACCCAGACTACCGCCACCTCCAGTTTAACCTCGATACCGAGAGAGTGGTCGTGGTCGGGGTCGGAAATGTGGCCGTTGACGTGGCTCGCATCCTCTGTCGCACCGACCAGGAGTTGGCTGATACCGACATCGCTGACTATGCTGAGGAGGCTCTCAAACGAAGCCGGGTGCGTGAAGTCGTGATGCTGGGTCGACGCGGGCCGGCTCAAGCAGCTTTCACCAATCCCGAGGCCAAAGAGTTGGGTGAGTTACCCGGGGCGGACCTGATCGTCGCTCCCAACGAGGCCCAGGCTGACCTGTTGAGTCAGCAAGACCTGGCCGACAATCCCGATCGAACCGCCGAGAAGAAGTTGAAGATGCTGGCTGAATTTAGCCAGCGCCAACCCGAAGGCCGAGCACGTCGTCTCGTTCTTCGCTTTCTGACCTCTCCCACCGAGTTGCTCTCTGATGGGAAGGGGGCCGTGGCCGGCGTCAACCTGGTCCGCAACGAACTGTATCGAAGCGACGACGGCCAGCTGCGACCTCGTCCCACCGACCAAACAGAACAGCTCGAAGCCGGCTTGGTCTTACGCTCGGTCGGTTATCGTGGCCTACCTTTGGCTGGCCTGCCTTTTCACGAAGCCTGGGGCGTCATCCCTAACCAGGCCGGAAGGGTGACCGACGGAGACGACCTCGTGGAAGGCCTCTACGTGGCCGGCTGGATTAAACGAGGACCGAGCGGAGTGATCGGGACCAACAAGCCCTGTGCTAAAGAGACGGTCACGAGTTTGCTCGCGGACGTAGCCGAAGGACGCTGTTTCCAGCCCCAATCTAAAGATATCCTCACTTTACTGGAAGGCCGAACCCGGGTTGTGCGCTTTTCAGACTGGAAGCGTTTGGACGAACTAGAACAGAGAAACGGCCGGGCCCAGAACCGTCCCCGAGTCAAGTTCACCTCGGTCCAAGACATGCTCGAAGCTTTGGAGGTCAAGACAGTATGAAAATTGCTATCGTAGGAGGAGCCGGCCGGGTGGGTTCCAACGCCGCCTTCGCTCTTCAGGCCTGGGGTCTTGGCCGCGAGTTGGCTTTGATCGACGTCAATCAACAAGGCGCCGCTGGTGAGGCTCTCGACCTGATGCACGGCAGTGCCTTCACCAAATCCCAGAAGATTTACGGAGCAGGCTTTGAGGCTCTCGAAGGCTCTGACCTGGTCGTGATCACGGCTGGCCTGCGACGCCAGCCCGATGAACCCCGACTGGCTTTGATCAATCGCAACGTGGAACTGTTTCAGGGCATCACCGAGCACATTCGTCAAGCAGCTTTGCCGGCCCATTGTGTTGTTTTGGTGGTGACCAATCCCGTCGACGTTTTGACGCGGGTGGCGGTCGACCAGTGCGGATTGCCGCCCTCCCAGGTGATCGGACTGGGAACTGTTCTCGATACTTTGAGGTTCCGCTCTCTGCTGGCGGAGCACTTTCAAGTGGACGCAACCCAAATGGAGGCCCTGATCTTAGGAGAACATGGGGCCTCGATGGTCCCGGTGTGGTCCACCGCCACCGTCAATGGAGTTCCGCTAACGAGCCTGGCCAACTATAACCAGACTGTTGTCACCGCCCTATTTGAGCGAGCCAAAGGCAGCGGGGCTGAGGTCATTCGGTTGAAAGGCGGAGCCGGTTACGCGGTTGGCATCGCCATCGCAGAAGTCGTTCGCGCCGTAGTGGACGACGCCAAAGCCGTCCTCCCGGTTTCCAGCCTGCAGCAAGGCCTTTATGGCGTGAAGGACGTCTGCCTGTCGGTAGCTACCGTGGTGGGCCGCGGTGGAGCCGAACAACTGATCGACATGGAGCTTTGGCCGAAGGAAGAAGCCGGGATTCAGCGTTCTGCTCAGGAATTGGCCGCCACTTTGGCCCAGCTGAAGTCTGTGGTTTGACCCCTCGGCCGAACGGAAACGTTTTGTTCACGAGGCAGCCAGCGGCGCCAGGATAAGGTGCGACCAGCGGAAGGACTCGTCTTTCGCACTTTAGCAGAGAGGCACAGCTACGATGAGGACCCCCGATGCCGTCAACTCGGTCCGCTCAGTGGCCGAATGCGGCCACCTTCTCCGGATCGACTCGGCCGACTAATCGCCCCAGCCGGTGCGCCCCTTGAAGGCACACGGGCTCTTTTTGTTACCAGACCGGTGTGTCGCCCTCGAACTTCTCCAATTTGGGTCCGCCAGCGTTGTAGTAAACCCAGATTCTGGGACGCTTGATCCGTTCGGCGATCACGTCCCACTTGATGGTCAACACTTCCTTCTTGCCGGCATCCATCTCGCCCACTTCTCGGACGATGGTTTCGACCAGCCGATTTCGCTCGTTGTAGAGTTCGATCTCCATCTTGACGCCATCGACGGGAACTTCAGCCAAGTTCTGAAGCCAAACGGTCATCGTTCCTTTGGAGGTGCCGATGCCACTCATACCGGCCCCCTGCTGCATGCGGGCTCTGAGGAGTTTGATGGGGTGAACCTTGTCCTCTTTGGCTGTCGCGAGCAAGCTCAAGCTGACCAGCGCTAGCACGGTCAGAGTTATCGTTGTCAATTTTTTCATGGGGCCTCCAAGAGCGCGATGTAGGGTCTTCCCCCTGAGAGAAGAAAGGGGCGACCGTGTTAAAGGTTTCGGTCATCATTCCCACCCTGGACGAATTGCACACCATCGAGAGCTGCCTTTCTCACCTCGAGGAGTTGGAGGGAGTCTGGGAGGTGATCGTCGCCGATGGTGGCTCTAGTGACGGAACCGACACGGCCGCCAGCCAGAGAGCCCGTTTGGTTCGCTCCCCCCGAGGGAGGGCCGTTCAGATGAATCAGGGGGCTGCCCACGCCGGCGGCGACATTTTGCTCTTTCTCCACGCTGACACCCGTCTGCCCCAAACGGCAATCGAGGCCATTCAAGCGGCCCTAGAGGAGCCCCGGGTGGTGGGCGGAATGTTCGGCAAAGTCCCCTTCCACGAGCACCCCCTCTTAACGCTTTCCGACTACTTCGTTGATTGGGTCCAATCTCGTTGCGTCGCCCTCCTTGGCGACCGGGCTGTCTTTGTCAGGAAAGATGCTTTCGAGGCTATTGGTGGTTACCGTCCTCTAGAAATCATGGAAGATCCCGATCTAGGTCATCGTCTTCAGAAGTTGGGGAGGCTCACCATCCTCAAAGAGAGGGTCACGACCTCAGCTCGCCGTTTTCTTCAGGCCGGTGTGGTCAAGACGCTCCATCTGATGTTCTGGCTCTGCCTGCTCTACCAGCTAGGGGTTCCTACCGAGTGGCTGGCCCGATTCTATAGGAAGGTGCGGTAAAAGCTGGTCTGGCTCAAGCCCTTCGGGCGTGACCCGCAGCCGTAAACAGAGCGATTCGACTCCTGCTGCGAGAGCCGTCCGGTAGGCTTTGAAATAGTCGGGGTCCACTTCCAGGGCCGGACCGAAAGCTTTCACATCGCCCCGAGCCGCCAAATGAAGCATGAGGCAGCGATGGCCCTGGCGCTTGAGTTGTCGGAGTTCCTCGAGGTGCTTGCGACCCCGAGCAGAAACGGCATCGGGGAAAAGGGCGAATCCCTCTTGGGCCAGAGTCACCTGCTTGACCTCGATATAGGTAGGAGGTTGGGTGTCCACCCAAAAATCGAAGCGGCTTCCCAGAGCCCTCACTTCCGAGCGGACTGTGGTGTAGGCGCCGAGATCGAAATAGTTCTGTTCCAAGAGGAGTCGAGCCATCTGATTGGCTCTTTGAGTGTTGACCAC
>CAYRFU010000199.1:0-12606 GCA_964423525.1 uncultured Burkholderiales bacterium
GTGGCGGAACTTGCTTCCGCCGCTCAAAGTGACTTTCCGGCCGGACTTCTAGTGGCCTAGTCCAGGTGGCCCAGAATTAAGAATTCTGTTCGGTCGGCGATCTTGGTCAACTTCGTCAACCGTGGCAGGGTTCCGGTCCAGAGAGCAGCCTGGAACTCGAGGTCTCCTGGGTTCAGACTTAAAGGCGGTTCCCAGTAGAGATCACGAACGCCCGACTTTACCAGAGCCATACTGAGAGGGATCTGATATTGAATCGAGTTGCGATCACGAAAGACGATGCTGAGAAAGTTGACGACCTCGTCCCCTTTAACAAAACCACCTTCCATTTCGACGCGAACTCGGAACTTGCCGCCTCGATGAAAGGTGGTTTCACCGGTCATCTGGAGCGACTCGGGTCGCCACCAAATAACGGTCACCGGGGGTCCTGACGGGGGATAATACCAGACTCTCACGTCTCGTAAGTGGGGTTTTCCGGGATGAGGGGTCGCCCCGGCGGCGGCCCAAAGAAGCAGTAGAAGCGAGCAGAAAACTGCTTGACGACTGCAATTCATGAATGATTCCTTAACCGTTTCTGCTTTGAAAGGTGGTTGTGCTTTCGTTGTAGGGTTGGTTGAGGTTATGTAGAGACGGTGGTCGTTACGTGGTAGGTAGGCGTGTTCTCTTCTTTCTTACCGAAGGCCCTGCGCCCAAAAGTCAACAGAATGTTACTGTTTGGTCAGCTAGCGCGTTGTTCGGTCTGACGCAATCTGTCGTAGCAGCTGGTCAAAAGAGCGATCTCGTTGTCGTGCCTTTCGCCGCTGGTTTGGCTGGCGAACCGCAGCTGCAGCCTAGCGCCGGGGGGGGCGTATCGCTGCTCGAACTCGCGCACTTGCTCGAAGATGCGAGCCTCAAGCTCTAGGGATTGGACCATCTCGCAACCCGGCCAGAGGAGGCCGAAGGTCACTTCGCCCAAGCGAGCGGTCGTGTCGGTCCGACGCCCCAGTCCGAGAAGCACTTCGGCCAGTCCTGCGATCAGGTCGTTGACGGCGCCGGCGTCGAACTGGCTGCGCAGCCAGCCCAGATTGTCGACTTTGATCAAACAGAGAGTGAGCGGTTTCCCATCTCTCTTGGAGCGCAGAATCTCCTGTTGGAGGCGGTGATGGAAGTGGTCTCGATTGGCCAAGCCGGTGGCTGGGTCGGTGACGGCCAGATGATACAGTCGAGCATTGTTGAGGGCTTGGGCGGCTTGTTCGGCCAAACGGACAGCTCGGCGCAGATCACGCCGGGTCCACGGCTGACCCTTTCTTTTATTGGTGAAGTTCATCACTCCCAACACTAGGCCTTCCAGGGTCAGTGGGACACACAACAGAGAGTCGACAAAGCTCTGACCTGGTTGGATAAAATCGTTTGAGCTACGAACGTCCTGGACGATCTTGGGTGAGCCTGACTGGGCTACCTGGCCGGCCACACCCTCGCCCACCTTGATCCGAAGACTGGGAACACTGCCTTCACGAATCATCTCTTCCGTGTCGGTGTCCACTCCGCGCACAGCTCGAACAACCAGCTCATCGGTGGTGGCGTCGACCAGCATGATCGAGCCTCTTTCGGCCTCGAGCAAAGTGCGAGACTTGTCCAGCAGTTCTTCGATTTGATGGTAGTGGTCTTCCAGGTGAACAAGAGCGTCACCCCACTCCTGGAAGGTGAACAGAGCCGCCTTGCGCTTGTTGAGTTCCTGCTTGAGATAACTCACCTGCTGACGCAGGCCGAGGCTGGCTATGGCCTCAGCGGCCCTCGAAACCAGGAGTCGAATAATGGGAGCCTGGTCGGGTGGAAGCCGGCTGTCGATCATCAAGAGCCCAACCACACCGTCACGATCGCTGGCCGGGATGAGCGTGCGCACACCGTAGGCTTCGATCAGGCGTTTCTCAGGATAGATCGGTTGACCGAGCCCATCTGAGACGGGGAAGGGCTGGTCGTCAGTGATCATCTGCCACATCAGACCAGAAGACGGATAGTAGTGGACGTTCCAACTAGCAGCGAGCACGGCGGGACTGGCCGCCAGAGGAACAAAGCAGCCGAGGCGACTGTCCCAACCCAGGTAAGCTGCACGTTGGCAAGGCAGTCGATCAGTAGTGGTGGCCACTAGTAATTCGGCCACCGCTTCTCTGCTTTGAGCCTGGGAGAAAGACCGAAGCAAACGGTCAACCACCCGAAACTCGGCTGTCTTAGGTAAACCGGTCAAACGTGATTCACTCATGAGAATCACCTCGCCGGGTTGTAGCGTTGATGAGCGGGTTGGTGAGTTTGCACAACATTAACTCAACCCCCTCGGGTATTTGTGGGCTGAACCCTCCGGCATGATAACTTACTACCCTGAAGGAATCATCAAAAAACGTAAACAAAACACTAACGGTTCCAGGAGGGGCCGACCCTGGTGAGAGATAACAGGGGCGACCATGAGAAAACTAGTCGTGATTCTGCTGGTCGCAATTCTAACGACCAGTTTGCTGGCCGAAAAGCGAGCTGTCCCTCTTCTGGCCCTCCGGATGCAGTTCGCAGGCTTTGAGAACACTATCTGGATGGAGCAGAGAGCTCGCGTGGGTGGAGAGTCCGTGGTGGGTTATATCCAGGGTGTGGGGGGGCGCGACGACGCCATTATGGGGTTTGAGCTCAAGGACCAGTGGGACGTGCTCGAAACCACCATCGGATACTTGGATGGTACTCCTGAAGGTCGCAGCTGTCGCTTCCTGGTGGAAGGGAACGGCAAGACCCTCTACGACTCGGGGCGTTTTCTTAGCGGCGACCCGTCCAAACTGGTTCGTGTCGCTCTGGGAGAGACCCGTCGTCTCCTGTTGAGGATCCAGACGGACCGTTACAACCACACCGCTGGAGCAGCCTTCGGGGCACCGACGCTGGTGTCTGGGGTCGACCCGAATAGCATCAATCAGCCTGTGACCGTCGATGTAGATGGTCAACGCAGTCGCTTCACGCCGACCGGCGGAGCGGTGCCTTCGAGACTCGATTTTCCGATGCCGGTGAAACCCGGTGTCCACGACTATCGTGTCCGTATTGACTACAACGAAGAGGGTCGGACCATCACAGTGGTGACGGAAGAGATGCCGGCCCAGGAGTGATTCGGGTCGAGCTCACGACGGTGGTATTGGCCGTCGAGAGCGACCGCCCGGTCGTTCTAACCTTATCGGGGGGGCGCTCTTTACCCACGGGGTCTTTGCGGGAAGCCGAGGACCGAACTCTCGAGCTGGGGGTTCGGCGACTTGTCAGTCAACAACTGGACCAAGACCTCGGTTATGTCGAGCAGCTCTATACCTTTGGAGACCTGCAACGTGTCCCCGACGGGCGCCTACTCTCTATCGCCTACCTTGCTCTGGTGGGCCGTGGCCATCACTCAGAGGGCTACTCGGTCTACACCTTCTTTCCTTGGGAAGACTGGCGCGGAGGCCGTCCTACCATGTTAGAACCGATGGTCGAGAACCTGAGGACTTGGGCCAGAGGGGATAGCGACCGAGAGACCCGCTTACGAATCTGCTTTGGCCTGGACGGGACTCCTTGGAATCAGGAGCGCGTTTTGGAGCGCTTCGAGCTCCTTTATGAGGTCGGACTGGTTGAGGAGGCGAGCCAAAGGACCGGCTTTGGGCGGAGAATGGATCTAGATCATCGACGTATCCTGGCAACCGCTCTCACTCGAGTGCGGGGCAAGATTCGCTATCGGCCGGTGGTGTTTGAGCTGCTTCCCTTAGACTTTACTTTGCTCGAGCTGCAAAGGACGGTGGAGGCGCTGGCCGGCATTCGTCTTCATAAACAGAATTTCCGCCGCATGATGGAAAAGCAAGGTCTGGTCGAAGGGACTGGTCGACTGGAAACTGGGGGCCGAGGGCGTCCCGCTGAACTGTTTTCATTCCGCAGTGATGTTCTTACCGAGCGGCCGGCTACCGGAGTTGCTCTTCCTCGCCGCAAGAGTCGCTAGCTCTCCGGCGGTTGTCAAGGCCGGCTCCTGAGCCTATAATGAAGACTCGGAGGGCTTGAAATTGCGTATTGTCAGAAGACTGTTCCAGAGCAAGAGCTGGGGAGAATCCCTGAAGGCGGGTCGCAGAGCCCTGGAGACCGGTCGTCTTGAGCTGGCCGAAGAAGAGCTCCAAAGAGCCCACCAGTTAGCCCGCAAAATGTTTAGCAAGCGAGACCCTCGTCGACTCGAGTCCCTCGAAGCCTGGGCCCGTCTGCGTCAAGCTCGATGGGATCCCGATGGAAGCCGTCTTCAGGCCGAGGCCTACCGGCTGAGACTGCGAAACCACGGCTCCCACCACGTGGCCACAGCGGCCGCCTTGGTGGCTCTCGTCGGGGATGATGCCTGGGGCGAAGTCACTCAGCCCGAACTGATCGACAAGGCCTACGGACTGGCCCAAAGCCTGGAGAGAAATTCTCACCGCTTTGCCAATATTCTGGGCAAACTAGCCCTCCAGAAACCTGCCGAAAGTCGGGAGATGCTCGAGTCCGCCGAACAGATTTGTGCTCGCATTCACGGCCGACAGGTCGATACCACCATGCCCCCCGTTGCCCGCTCTCTGGCCGACATAGCCTTGGCTCACCGACACCATGATCTTGCCCTGGCGTTTCTTCGTCATGCCCTTCGTCTTTGTGAGTTGAAGTTTAGAAGTCGGAGTCAGGAGGTAGCCGATGTCCTTCACCAACTGGGTCAAGTGGCTATGTTGATGTCGGATTTCGAGAGGGCTGAGAAGTATCTGCGCAAAGCCCGAGACCTGTCCTCGAATTTTGAATTGGCGGCGTCCCTGGGAGGTTGCCTGCACGCTCAGGGGCACCTGGCCGAAGCTGAAGATTGCTACCGGGTCTACCTGAGTCACGCCGAGACGGCTTACGGTTTCACCAGTCCTCAAGTGGCTCACGCTTTGCACTGTCTTATGACTTTACTCGAGGGTTCGGGTCGCTCGGCAGAAGCCGAAACCGTCTTGGAGAGGTTGTTGTCCGTGGTCCCCCGAGCCCCTCGTGCTTTGAAATTGGAGATCGCCGAGCGCCTTCGCCTGTTTGGCTTTTGCGCTGCTCGGGGCGAAGGTTACCTGCGCCATGCCCTGGCCATTCGACAGAAGGTTCTCGGCTCTCGACACCCGCTGACGGCTCAATTGCAGCGAGACCTTTCGGACCTGCTGGGTGAAGGTCGGGAAGCTAAGAAGCTCGCCAAAGTTTCCAGTAGGAGGCTGAAACGAGTGAAGGGAGAGCCGGCCGAGCAGGTGACCAATAGCGACCGCCGCCTGGTTCACCAACTGCGGTTCTGGGTCGAGTTGGCCCGCCGCTCAGGCGACAATGAATCTCTTCAGCGCCTGAACCAGCGCTCCGCTTTGCTCTAACCCATCCAGTCACGGCCCAGGTCGACTCCCAGATGATGAGTCAAGCCGAAGCCGGCTGCGGCTGCTGCCGAGAAGCCTGTGGCAAACCCTACTCCACCCATGCCGAATCTGGTTGCGTAGGTTCCTAGCACGAGGGCCCCAAGACCTTTGAGGGGACAGCGCGTGGCTACCCCGGTGGCCACTGCCAGACCGAGGGCCACGGCGAAACCTGTTTGGGGCCCAGCGGTCGCCGAGACGAGGGCCGGGGCAGCGGCCAAGACCAGTCCTACCAGAGAAGCCTTCGCGGTCCCCCGGGGAGAACTGGTGGTCACTTCAGCATAATCTGTGGGTTGATGGTCTGGCTCGACCTGTGGTGAGGGACCACTCGCAAGGCTAGAGTGGCGGTAGCCGTGAGCAGGTTGGACCGTTGCCTGCGATAGAATCATTTTGACAACGCTCCTTCTGCGGCGAGATTAGCAGGCGGGGGTTGCCTAGCGTGCCCAAAAGGGTCGAAGCTTCCAGCCACCGGTTCCCACTAAAGGACTTTCCTCTTGGTCCTCGTCCCGCTGAGGGAGTCTTTCCGGGTCGAACGGCTTGATAACGCTGTCACCGCTGGGAAGTTTCTCAGTCACACGAACCACCTGACTCAGGTCGCGAGCGTAATGCAGCTCCCCGATGGTGGGGAGACGGTCGGCCAGGTTGGTCGCTTGGAGCGCGGCGCTGGCCGGATGCTCCAAGAACGGTTCCTCCAGTAGCAGTCTCCAGGGGTCGAAATACCATAATTCGGCGGTTTCACGAGCTTCAACCGGGGTCAGGTCCATCGAGAGCCACGGTTGTGATCTTGAGCCGCACGACTCTCAGGAGCGGCTTCTCGACTAGGCCAGGCTTCCAGTTCAGAAGCGTTAGACTCTGGCTGTCGTGGTCAACCAAAAGGAGTTGCTCGACTTGGCCCTGCTGGTCGAACATCGGAAGGAGCGTCGCCTTCGCTAGTTCGCCGTTGAGGAGCCTAGACGGTTGCCGGAGTAATCCGGCCCCAGCCAGGGGGAACATCAATTCTTCACTCCTTCCCTTTCGAAACAGGCGGTCCCCATACCGATGACGTTGCTGCTCATCGAGCTCATCATATCGGAAGGAACGACCATCAACGCGCCTTTTTCTTTGATCGACTCGTAAGTCATGTTCATTGCCCGAATCTGCAGAGCGATGGGGTCCCGGTTGTAAACTTTAGCGGCCTTCTCCATCTCGTCAGCCACCTTCAGCTCCGACTCGGCCAGGATAATACGGGCTTCCTTTTCTCTGTCAGCCTGAGCTTTACGGCTCATCGCGTCTTCCAGAGCACCAGGAATCTTCATGTCGCGAATCTCGACTGATTGCACCGTGATTCCCCAGTCGCTGGTCTTGCCGTCAATGATCTTCTGGAGCTCTTCATCGATAGAAGTGCGGTCAGAGATCATTCGCACCAACTCGGTCTGGCCGATCACGTCGCGAAGGGTGGTCTGAGCGGCCCAGTTGACGGTGGAGAAGAAGTCTTCCACTTCCACCACGGCCTGCTTGGCGTCGGTTACCACCCAGAAGAGAACGGCGTCAACGTTGACGGGTACGGTGTCTTTGGTGAGGGTCTTCTCGGCCGAAAAGGCGGTCGAGCGAATCCTCATATCGACCACGTCGGAGACGGAGTCGATCCAGGGAATGACCCAGGAGATTCCGGGCTCTAGAACTCTCTTAAACCGGCCCAGTCGAAGAAGAACTCCCCGTTGCCACTCCGAAATCTGACGGGGACTCAGGGCCAGGTAGAAACCTAGTCCGAGAACGAACATCGACCAGGGTTGTCCCAGCGCCGACCCCGCTACCATCGAGGCCACCAGGGCCAGCACTAAAATCATCCAGGTAAAGGCGTTTCCGCTTCCTCTCATTGATTCTTCTCCTTCCATTGGTCGTCTATCAGTTGAGCCAGCTCTGCTCGACTCAAACCAACTCGGTGACACAGCGAGACCAGGTATCGGGTCTTACTGCGGATTTTCTTAACATCAGCTTTGGCCAGGGGGCACTCGGGCTGGGTCTCAGCTACGAAGGTTCCTCGGCCTCGTTCAAGTCTGAGAAAGCCTCGCTCTTTCAGATCTCGATAAACCCGGGCCACCGTGTTGGCGTTAATCCCCAGTTGCACGGCTAGATTTCGCACGGTGGGGAGGCGGGCTCCCGGCCGGAGCTCTCCACTATGAATATCGAGGTGGATCTGCTCCTCAAGCTGGACGTGAACAGGCACTAGACTGTTGTTGCTTATATTGAACATTGGTTCCCTATATGAAAATTGTAACACATGAATAGTACAACGACAAGGCCCCCACACAGATCCCACAACCGGCCAGGGTAGGATGGCGAGGTCAGGAGGTTACCATCTCATCTCTCTCGCTCCCTAGACGGTTCAGACTGACGAGGGGTCTGGTCCTAGCCCAAGAAAAGATCCAAGTGTCGTCGAGACTCATCCTGTCCGCCTTGTTGACCGGCCTCGTCTGGCTTTATCTAGCCACCGCCCCGGGTGGACTGCAACTCTCCTGGTGGATGGTGTTGGGGGGAGTCTTGTTAGAGGTTGGCTCAAGCCGACTTCCCGGCTGGGGTTTTCTCTGCAGCTCCCCTGCCCTTTACCTGGCGGCCGCCCTGACTGTGGGGCCAGCAGGGGCGGCTTGGGTCGCTCTGTTAGGGGTGACCACTCGCACTCTGGTGCGAGGGAGGGGCCGTCTAGAGCGTCTGATGGGCGAGGCTCTGTCTGACCTGTTGCCGGTGTTGGGCTGGCTGTTGGCTTTGGACGCGCTTTCCGGCCAAGCGGGAGGAGAACTCCTGGCGACCGCGGCCTTTCTCCCTTTAAGGATCTCTTTTCCCGAGATGCTTGCGGACCGACCCTCAGAACTCCGTCAGCGAGCTCGCATACGGATCCTCCCGCTCGAGTTCCTGGTCTTGGCCCTGGGCTTTCTGGTCGCCCAGGAAGACAAGCTGATCTCTCAAGTCGTTCTCTGGTTGCTGGTGGTCGGTTCCTCTTACGCTCTGGCCCTGGCAATCCAAGCTGTCGAGAGCCGGGATCGTCAGCTGCTGCAGCTTCAATTGCTACGCCAACGCCGCCACCACGAGCAGCTCGAGACCGAGCTTAGAGAGGCTGAAAGAACCAGCCAGGCGCGGGCCGAGGCGGTGAAGATTTTGGACCAGACCATTCACGCTCTTACACCGGCCGCCGACACTTCCGAAGCCGCCGAACGGCTGCTTCGCTTGAGCACCAAGGTGGTTGATCGTCCTGGCTCTGGTGCTGCGGTTTCTCCTCTCGTCCCAAGGTCGAGAGCGCCTCGATGACCTGAGCTGGGACTTACCCCTGGTCGGGCCTCTCTACCGCGACTACCTGACGGCTCAATTCTCTCTTTTGATGGAGAAAATGCTCACCACTGGGATCGATGCCTTTCAAGCCCTACGCGCTTGTTCTGGAATATTCTCAAGCCCCCGGGTGAAGACCGAGTTGGCCGTCGTAGTGGAGAAGGTCTATCAGGGTCACCTTCTCTCCGAGGGACTGGCTACAGCCACGGTCTTAACTCCTTTGACGGCGCCGATGGTGGCGGTGGGGGAGCAGACCGGCAAGCTCGGTGCACTGTTTCGAAGGCTTCACGATTTCCACGAGGACAACCTCACTCGTCGGATCGAGACCCTCCTCAGCCTACTGGAGCCGTTCTTGATCGCAGCCATGGGTCTAATGGTGGCTTTATTCCTTATCAACCTGGTGGGACCGATGTTTCAGCTGTTTGCGGTGGTAGGGCAGTGAGGGCTTGGTGGCTGGTCTTCTGCTTGCTCGGGTCGGCTTGGGCCCAGGTCCCCATTCCCGATGTGGTCGGTCTTGACCCGCTCACCGCTCGGACTCGATTGAGCCGGGCGGGCATCGACTTTCGGGTGATCCAAATGGCGGCCCAGCCGGCCGGGACGGTTCTTTTCCAGGAGCCGGTCGCCGGGGGGGTTTGGGAAGGAGAGACTCCGATTCTCTTGACGGTCGGGGTGGAGCCCCAACCGGAGCAAGCTTTGCCTGCTCCAGACCCCCCTTCCAACTCGTCTCAAGGTTGGTTGCGGAAGGCTTTCGGATTTCTCTTTTTGCAGGCTTTTCTGGTGGCGGGTCTGGGAGCCGCTTGGAACGGTTTGAGGCCGAAAGCTGCTGAGACGAGCCGTGGGCTCTATTTCGAATATGTGGAGGTGATGGACCCGTGAACGACCTGCGGACAGTCCCGACGCATGCTAAACTCAAAAGGATGAGAAGGCGCGGTTTTGGGTTACCCTTTGTGCTGCTGGTGTTGATGGTGATCACTACGCTGGTGGCTGCAGCCGTGGTCCGCTACGCACAGACCGTTCAGTATTCCCGTTTGGGGGGCGAGTTAGTCACGGCTCGGATGATTGCCGATTCCGGTCTTGAGATGGCTGTGACTTTGATGAGAGACCAGGACCACGACTGGTTTGCCAGCTACTCACAACCGATCTCGAACATCGACCTGGGCCTCAGTGACGACGTTCTTGGGGGCTCCTTCGAGCTTGACTTCCACACTCTACCCAGCGTGTCCATGGCTCCTGGCAGTTTCGTCACGGTGCGCTGTGTCGGCCGCGTGGGACGCAAAGAATCAACGAGTTTAGCCACCGTCAAGGTGACAAGTCTCATCTCCAACTACCTTCTCCTTCCTAACGGCAACTACACAATCAAAGGAAATCGAGCCAACAGCAACGTGGGTCCGATCTTGGTCACAGCCAACGGTGATGAGGGGAACTTGTTGGTGTGGCATGACCGATATGGCCACTACGCTCTCACCGGAGCACCAAACCACGAACACGGTGATCTGGAATTCCGCGGTTCGATCAAAGCCACCGGACAGTTTGTTCTAACCAACGAGATCGATGGTGGTGGAAATACTCTTCCACCCCTCAAGTTTAAGGGCAGGATACCGGCCGGCAACTACGTCCACAACGACCTGCCTCTCCCTTCGCTCGGTTCTCTGGTCTTGCCTGAAGACCTCGAGGTGGATAGCGACGCTCGTCTTCGTTCCAAAGTCCCTGAGGTCGATATCATGTTGGAGAAAGCGAGAACCCAAACCGGGGCTCTGAGCCTTGATATCAGCGCTTACCCCGAGGGGGTTCTGGCCGAGTTCGTGGATGGTCGCCTGGTGATCAGTCCGGTTGAGCGGAGCCTGGTAGGCCGCGTCTACGATAAGGAGTTTCACGACCAAAATCAAGCCGATTTAAAAGAGGTCGTCAAGAAGAACCGCGGAGTCAATAACAGCCAAGCTAAGAAGATTCTCAAAGAGGAAGTTGCCTGGGACGACCCCTTCTTTTCTGACCGTCCCTACCCGCCCGACCTGGTCAACGATATTGATGGGGACGGGGTGGTCGAGACCGACGGGGACTGGGCTGGTTGAGAGGGCGGGTTGGGTTGAGGCTGGCTCCCGCTATTTTTTGATGGGAGAATCCGGCATCCAACTGGGCTCCATCGCTTGGGGTCGGCCGCAAACTCCAGCTAAGATCTGGTCTTGGGGCTATGTGATGAACGATGATTCATTCCACTACGGATACCTTCGACCTGAACAGGCCGTGACCCGAAAGATGGGAGGGAGCCTCGAGGTTCTGCTCGCCTCTTCCATCGGCATGTGGCAGGCCGAAATCCCTCTGGGTCGGAGCCTGCACTGGCGAGCCCTGGTGCATTTCGTCGCATACAAGAGCAGCTTCTGGGTGTTCTGGCTCTTTTGGCTTGGCCTTATGGTCTGGTGGAACCAGCGGCGGGCGAGCTCTCACGAGTGAGGACCTCAAGAGGTCCGTGGAGAGTACGATGAACCGGACAACGGTCGGCGATCTCAAGCATCCGGGCTCGGACAGAGTCTTCCAGCTCGCCCCCTATCGTGATCTCTCGACGTAACACGTCTAATCGCCCGGATTCGTTTTCGCATTCTTCGCAGTCTTGGGCATGAACGCGTTCGTGACGAAGCTTGACCGATACCGAGTCCAGCGGGATCTGCTTGCGACGGGCATACATCTGCAGGGTCATAGAGGTGCAGGTGCCGAGGGCAGCCAGGAGCAGGTCGTAGGGGCTGGGTCCTCGGTCGTCGCCGCCTACTTTGGCCGGTTCATCGGCCAGCCAGCGGTGGGTTGCTGTCTCAACTACCTGGGTGAAGGAGGCCCCGGTGGAACGGACGCGCACCTCGCCGGCCTCAAGTTCCGTCTCGTGCTTCTCCTCCAAGAGATAGCGTGAGGCCCAAGCCGAGATGGTATTGGCCACGTAGCTGGCGTCGGCTCGGTTCGTGAGTAAATGGTCAGCCTGGTCGAGAGAGATGAAGCTCTTGGGGTGGCGAGCCGCCTGGTAGAGTTTGCGAGCGTTGTCGACATCGACGATGGCGTCGACAGGCGAATGGAAAATTAGCAATGCCTTGCCGAGGTTCTTCAAGTCGAGCGCCTGCTCGTTGAGGTCCTCTAAGAACTGACGTTTGATGGTGAAGCGACGACCGCCCAACTGAACCTCAGCCTCACCCGTTTTGATCTCATCTAGAGAATCCCCAAAGAGATGGGAGACGTGGGCCGGCTCGGCGGGAGCCCCGATGGTGACGACTCCGCGGCACGACTTCACCTGGGGAGCCGCTTTGAGCACGGCCGCTCCTCCTAGACTGTGTCCGATCAAGAGCTGAGGGGCCAGACCCTTTTTCTGAAGAGCGGCCGCTGCGGCCAGGAGGTCTTCTACGTTCGAGCTGAAGTTGGTGTTGGCGAAGTCCCCCTGGCTGTGACCAAGTCCGGTGAAGTCAAAGCGCAAGACGGCCAGGCCGGATTCCGTCAAAGCCCGGCTTACGCGGGTGGCGGCCAGGGCATCTTTCGAACAGGTGAAGCAGTGAGCGAAGAGAGCGGCGGCTTTGGGACGAGCTCCAACCGGCATCTCCAGGCGTCCAGCGAGCTGTTGGCCGTTAGCGTTGGTAAAGGTGAATTTCATAGAGGCGCTTTCGCAGCACGCGTCCCCACCTCTTTCTTTTGGAAAGGACGGGCGTGACGAAAGCGGGGTGCTGGTCCGCGGAATGCTGGCACTACTAACTCAGAACGGCGCTCCAGGCGAACGTTGCCGCCGGCCGCCACCAGGGGTTCCAGGCTGTCGAGAAACCCACCTCGCATTGTCAGGCCGCTCTCCATAGCTTTGGCCGGGCCGATGGCCCGAATTTCGAAAGGGGCCCCCACGGTCTCGTGATTGACCAGAATGAGCGTCTCGCCGATCTCAGCTTCGGCGAGG
>CAYRFU010000199.1:12616-13720 GCA_964423525.1 uncultured Burkholderiales bacterium
TGACCAGAATGGCCGGGCCCACACAACGGATGGGAGAGCGCATCGTCATCCGGTGGCCGTTAATGCTGATGGCTTCGGCTCCGGCAGCCCACAATTCGTTGACACAAGCAGCCACATCGACATCGTGGACCGAGAAGGGCCAGGGGTCCTCTCCATCCTCGGGAGCATTGGGAGAGTCGCTCAGAAGGACGAGCACTCCGGGGCCGGTGACTGGCTCTAGTCCGATCAGAGCCCGGTTGAGTAGAGCCCGGTTATCCTCACGGCTTTCGCGGTCGTCGAGAGCCGTCAACGTTTGCTCGAGCTCGCGGAGGCGAGTCTCTTGTTGGCTCAGTTGATGTTGCTGCTCGGAGAGTCCCTGATGAGCAGTGTCCAGTTGGCGGCTCAGCTGGCTGGCCCAAGTGAGAAGTCGGGTCCTTTCTTGATACTGATAAGCTAAAACGGCTACCAGAATCAAGAGGGTCAGAGCTAGAACTCGGGCCGGGAATTTCTCCATTGACAGGTCCTACCCAACCTCGGTTGGGTTGAATCGGCTCGGCTAGAGCGAGATATGGTGGAGCATCGCCTTGGGGAGGGGTTTCTCAAACTTCACCCCCACCTGGCTGCTGGCCGCCCACACGGTGCGAGCTTTGAGGTAATGGTAGGCCCCCGGACCCATCGGCAGGGTGACACGAACCATCGCTCCCTGGTCGGGCGGAGAGTCGATCTTGGCCAGACGTGCTCCGTGACATCCGATGTCCTCGAGGACGGCTTCTTCGAGCTTAGTATTAATTTGTAAAAGGGCCCAGCAGTTCTTGCTGACCCTGTTATCGTTTCGGCGTTCCATATTCTCAACTTAGGGGACGTTTGTCAAAAAAACGTAAAGACTTCGTCAGATGAGCGTCACGGCCGGAGCTGGCCTCGCCAAGAGCTTTGGCGGTGGGGCAGCAAGAACCGTTCCAGCAGACGATTGCAGCGGTCCGGTCTCTCCAAGAAGAGCATGTGACCCGCGAAGCGCACCGTCTCGAACTGGCAATCCGGGATCAGGTCGGCCATCTTCTTCATCGAGTCGAGGCGGGTCAGCCAATCGAGTTCTCCAGCCAGCACCAGGGTTGGGGTTTCGAGTTC
>CAYRFU010000200.1:0-13715 GCA_964423525.1 uncultured Burkholderiales bacterium
CCGAGCGCGAGTTTTCGATGGGTCTATCCCGGACATTGAGTGGGAGCAGCAACAACCAAACGTTCCTCTCCCATTGCGTGACCAACAACAACTCTTCAACAAGTGCGTCGGCCCCGAAAAGCGAAGAACGGATTAGGCTCTCAACCGGTGCGACCATCTTCAACATCCCCAGAGGCGGATGAGGTTCCTCCGTTACCGGTATCACCTCATACTCGACGCCGAGAGCGTTAAGCAAACGCTCCACGGTCGGCCGTTGCGGAGTCTCGAAAAACACACTGCAAACAAAATCCGTCATCTCAATTTCCCGTTCAAGAAACACACGGGGCAGCCCCCTCTGGTGGCGGGGCTGGAAAGATGCTCTCGCAGCCTGAACTGCAGCTGCTCCAAATCGTAGCATCGTTGGATGCCCGACGAGGCTCGGGTGATGGGCTACCCGTTTGAGTCGAAAAACCTTCAAGTCAGAGCCAAGCTCGAAGTTGCCGTCGGAGAAGGCTAGGCTGGACCCGCCCGTTTCAACCGGACGGAGCGCCGGCGGAGCAGGCTAGGCCGGCCCTCCGCCCAAATTGTTGCGACCCGCCGAGCAGGGACCAGGCCTGACTGTAGAATAAAAGCACTATGTCCAGAGAAGAACGGTCCGTTCGACCACAGCCACCTGAGGAACTAACGGGGATCGCCATCGAAGGCCCCAAAGAAGTCGGAGCCGGAATACCGGCTGTGCTCTCGACCCTCGGTCACCTGGCCGACAAGCCGGGGCTTGTGAAAGGTGCTCGGCTAGTAGCTTCGATGAATCAGCCTGACGGATTCGACTGCAGCTCGTGCGCCTGGCCCGATCCTGACCAGCATCGCAGCCTTGCCGAGTTCTGTGAAAATGGAGCCAAAGCGGTGGCCGACGAAGGGACCCGGCGCACCATCGGAGAGGAGTTCTTCGCCCGTTTCTCGGTGGGAGAATTGTCTCACCGGTCCGACTACTGGCTCAATCGACAAGGTCGCCTGGTGGAACCCCTGGTTCTTGAAAGCGGCTCTGAGCACTATCGCCCGATCGGTTGGTCAGAGGCTTTCCAGATGGTCGCCGAGGAACTGAAAGCCCTGTCGTCTCCAGACCAGGCGGTCTTCTACACTTCAGGACGAACCTCGAATGAGGCTGCCTTCCTCTATCAGCTTTTCGTGCGGGCTTACGGGACAAACAATCTGCCCGACTGCTCTAACATGTGTCACGAGTCGAGCGGTTTTGCCCTGTCGACCACCATCGGAATCGGCAAGGGCACTGTCACGCTCGAGGACTTCTATCAGGCTGAAGTCATTTTTATTCTGGGACAAAACCCGGGCACCAACCATCCTCGAATGTTGAGCGCTTTGGAGCGAGCCAAGCACAACGGAGCCAAAATCGTCAGCATCAATCCTTTGCCGGAGACTGGTTTGATCCGCTTTAAGAACCCCCAGGATTTCATGAATCCCCTCAAAGCCCTGGGAACTCTGCTGGGTCCAGGAACGTCGATGGCTGATCTCCATCTGCCCGTCCGGATTAACGGTGATGTGGCCCTTCTGAAGGGCATTCTCAAAGAGATGCTGGAGAGAGAGGAGCGCCTACCTGGGACGGTGGTGAACGCCGATTTCGTCGAAGCCCAAACGGAGGGGTTCGAGGCTCTCATCGAGGACCTACGAAACGAGAGCTGGGATGTCATCCTGGAGCAGAGTGGTGTGGCCCGCGATCAGATCCGAGAGGCGGCCGAGCTGGCTGCACGGAGCCAACGGATCATCTGTTGCTGGGCTATGGGACTGACCCAACACAAGAACGCAGTAGCCAACATCCAACAGGTGGTCAACCTGTTACTGCTGCGGGGAAGTATCGGAAAACCCGGGGCTGGGGCTTGCCCCGTCCGCGGTCACAGCAACGTCCAGGGCGACCGAACCATGGGCATCTGGGAGAGACCTTCGCAAGCCTTTCTGGACGCTCTGGAGCGGGAATTCAATTTCTCCCCTCCCCGTCACCACGGCTACGATACTGTCAACGCCATTCGGGCCCTTCAAGCCGGAAAGGCCCAGGTATTCTTCGCGCTGGGTGGCAATTTTTTGTCGGCCACCCCCGATACCGAAGCGACGGCCGCCGCCCTTCAGAAGTGCAGCCTGACGGTTCAAGTCTCAACCAAGCTAAATCGTAGCCACCTGGTAACCGGCAAGAGAGCTCTGATCCTTCCCTGTTTAGGTCGCTCTGAACGCGACGTTCAAAAGGGTGGTGTTCAGTTCCAGAGCTGTGAAAACTCGATGGGAGTCGTTCAGAAGAGCCAGGGTATGCTGACCCCAGCGGCCGAGACCCTCAAGAGTGAAGTGGCCATTGTAGCTGGACTAGCCGAGGCCACTCTCGGTCCCACCAATCCCGTCGATTGGGCCGCCATGACCGCCAACTACGATCAGATTCGGGAGGCTATTGCGAGAGTTGTCCCCGGTTTCGAAGACTACAACCGAAGAGTTCGCCTATCGGGTGGATTCTATCTGCCCAACGGCCCCCGAGAGGGACGTTTCCCCACTCCGACAGGAAAGGCCCAGTTCACGGTTCATCCTATCCCCCGGCATCATCTTGGCCAGGGTCGTTACTTGATGATGACTATTCGCAGCCACGACCAGTTCAATACGACCATCTACGGGCTCGATGACCGCTACCGCGGAATCAAGAACGAGCGCAGAGTCCTCTTCATGAACCGAAAGGATCTCCAGGACGAAAGGCTTGAGACCGGCCAGATAGTCGACATCACGAGCCATTTTCACGACCGAGAACGTATCGCCCGGCGCTTTGTGGTTGTAGCCTTTCCTATCCCCAGAGGCTGCGCGGCCAGCTATTTCCCCGAGACCAATGTTCTGGTTCCGTTGGATCTTGTCGCAGAAAAAAGCAATACTCCGGCATCCAAATCGATCGAGATCAGCATTCAACCTCATCAGCCGCCTCACTAGGTGGGGGGGCAACCGTAATCTGCGACCCGCGACCCGTCCTGGACAAGAAAGTCCTACCAGGTTTTCTGGGACTCTTGGAGAGCCAGGCGAGTTGTCCAGGGCAAGCGGCCGGCCGACCCGGGAAGGAAAGGAAGCTCCGGAAAATCGAGGTCCTCCACATCTCTGTGAAGGTCGGCCAGTTGAGAGTGCCTCAAATAGCCCTGTCGCTGATGAGCGATAACCAGAAAGCGCACTCTCTGCTGAGTTTCCAGACAAGGATTCTGTTCTTGCAACTTGGCCAACCACCCCAGGGGATGAGCGGTGGAGAGGGCTTTGGCGACACCTGTGCCGTGGCCCCAGGGCGTAGTGAGAAGCCACCGCCCTTCCGGCGATAATGCCTCGGGTTGATGGTCACTTCGCCAAGCCTGGCGGGCCACTTCGAGGCTTTCTTCGCACTCAGGATGGCTTTGCAGGTGATTCCAAGCCAGACCTAAGAAACGGATATCGTCCTCTCGCTCAAGTAGGTGCCTAGCCAAAGACTTGTGCCCAGGCCACTCGACTAGACGCTCTCGAAGGAGAGCTTGCAACTCTGCGTCTGGTTTGGACAGGTTCTCCACCAGGGCGTCAGCCAGGTCAGGGCAGGCCGGACCCTGGCGATACGCTCGAATTAGAGCCATTTTTTCCTTGTCTTCGGTGCCACACCCCTCCAAGGCCAACCCAGTCAAAAGGGAGTGACGGTCTTCTTCCCGAGAGGCCCATCCGGCTAATCTTTGAGTCAAACTCGGCAGCTGGAAGGAATCGGTAGGAAGGGAAGATTGCGAAGCCCGGGTTTTTCCCGAGTCGGGGGGCAAGGAGGGGCGTTCCACCAGCGGCACCTTCCGCCAACTCCCGAGGCTCTTAACCGCTTCCATTCGAGAATCTCCTCTTTCGAGGGAGTCGGTGTACTGTTTCCACACCGACCACTTTAGGCGGTAGTCGTGAGGCACTCCGAACGGCTTCTGCACCAGGCCTAAAGCCTGAAAATCTTGCCAGCGTTGGCAGGCTGTGGTGGAGCCGGCCGGAAGGCGGTCGATGAGGGCGCTAAAAAAGCCCGCCTCCTCAAGCGTAAACCCGTTATCCCGAAGGGTGGCAGGGAGCTTCTCGAGCTCGGCCTTGTCCACTCTCTTTTGAATAGCCTCTTGAAGCTGGGGCCAACGGTCTCGAGCGGTTCTGAGCGGCTCGGCCGGAAGGCGGTCGAGGAACTCTTCAAGCGGCAGAGTCAAACCAGCCACAGCCCTTTTCAGCTGATCCCCTTCCAACCGATGAAGACAAACCAGGAAAAGTTCTCGTTTGGGCTTACCTACCTGATCGGCGACAAACCTCGCAAGAACTCTCTGCTCGTAGGCGTCGCTCCCCTGGGCGACCAGGAACTCGGGTTTGCCCTGCCCAGAGTCCGCCTCTTTCTTGATCTGCCCCAGAAGCTTCTCGACCCGGCTCAGGCTGAGATTGGCACGGGAACCTTCGAATTGGGTCATAAAATGGGTGGCCAATCTGCGGAACTCAGGCTTGGCGTGGTCCCTGTAAAGCTTGAGCTTTCTGGAAAGATCCTCAGAACCGGTCCAGCGGCTACTTTCTCGAAGCAAGTTCAGCTCTGCAACGACCGTCTCTCTTGGGCCACCTTCTTGAAGAGCGGTTTTATAGGCTTGATAAACCGCTTGCTTAGCCTCCAGATCGTGAGGCACCCCCATCACTTTGCCGAACAATCCCAACTGCTCGAAGTCGTGAGTCCGCTCCCACAGGGTGGTTGAGCCCACTGGCTTCCGGAGCATCTCAGTCATGGTCGAGGCTTGCTCGCGACTAAACGACGCGCCCACCAGTCTCTTGAACAGCTTGGTCTCTTCCGACCGGTTCAGATAGGTCTCGAGAACCGAGCCCCGCATGTTCTCGGCGTGCGGTCCCAACCGCTCGAGGGCCCGAGCGAACCGCTCTGGCGACATCGAGTCGAGCAACGACACACAAGCCTCCATCTTGTCTTCGCTCCTCAGCGCCTGGGTTACCTGGTCCATCGAACAGTGCTCGAGGCTATCGTTCAAGAGATTGGCCAGAGGAGAATCCAACTCAGCTAACCCAAAACGGGCCAGGCGGTCTTGTTCTTGGAGGTTGCCACCGCCCTCGATCAAGTCGGCCACGCGCCTCTCATCAGGCTCTTCTTCCAGCCATTGAACGAGGCGCTGAGCGCCGGCCAGGTCACCAGCCACCTCGACCAGTTCCGGAAGTCGCTCCAGCTCTTGAGCTGAACGCTCGGCCTGGAGGGTTTTGAGTAGAGCCAGGTCCTGGCTATGAGAGAGGGGCAGATGAGAGTCGCCCCAACTGATCGCCAGCTGCTGAGGAGTGCCTGTGGTTAAACTCTGATGAGCCCCGAAGAGCCCGACCTCGATCCGCTCTTCGAACCCGCAGTAAAAGCGATGACCAGCTTGAGCCAGGTCTTTCAGGTTCCCCATCAGCTCTGTCTGTCCCAGAGGACGACTGCCTAGCTCTCCTAGCAGGTTGACCGCCGTCTTCAGGTCCTGCTCATCTCGCAACACGACCGGCAAACCGGTGCCCTTTGAGCGCAACTCGACGGTTTGGCCTCGCTCAAGAGCCTTCTCCACTTGGGGAGGGCTCAACGGTCGGGGCGCCCACCAGCCGGGAGCCTGAAAGGCGTGATCGAGGTTGGCTAAATGCTGTGCGTAGGCTCGAACCGTGACCAGGAGGTCGGGAGGGTGACCAGCTTCACCCCGACCGGCCTCAAGACTGGTCTTGAGCTTCTCCTCTTCGGCTGGAGCCTGGGCCACCAGGAGGCGCAGCGAATACATCCTGGCAAATTCGTCTTCGGTTCGATCGGGGTCGATCAAAAAGCCCTCGACGCTCAAGCCCACCAAAGTTCTTTTGTCGAGCAGCGTGAAAGCAGCCCGTAAGGCCGTATCGGCCAACTTTCGGCGGTGCTTCGGAAAGCGGTGAGCTAATCGATAAACCTGAGACGCTCCCCAAGCCACCCCTTCCTTCAGGTCGTCCTCCTGAGACCGGCCCAGTTCAGCCAGCATCGTCAGACAGGCTAGTTTTTCCACGCGACCTACCCGCGAGGCATGACCTGCCAACTTCTTGGCTCCCGAGAAGAGCGTGAGGTCGGTTCCTCGCGGCGCCTCAAGGAACCAGTCCATGGCCTTGGTGAGGTCTTGAAGGGCGTAATCGACCGTTTCTGGTCGTGTGGCACAGTTCTCAAGAGCCCAGCAAGCTACTTTCGCGACCCTCTCTTCGGGCGGCGCGCTCCGGGCCTCGAAATAATGCTCACTCAGTTCGCTGGGCAGCTCAGGAGAGAGAGAACCGAATCGGTCAGCCTCGTTCAAAGCCGCCTCGATCTGGGAACTACGAAGGGCGACCCGGTCCGCCGACGAGTTGGGAGGGCCAACTTGAATCGGCTCGCTCTTGGATTTCTGTTTTCTAGAGTTCGCGGCCGGCCTCGATGTCCGACCAGTGAAAATGCTTGTGTTCATCCTGCCTCCCAGGCTAAACTAATCGGGAAACGTCACGGGAATGTTAAAGCGGGGGTCCCTGGCTCAGAGACCACACCGTCTGATGCCTCAAGAAGGTCTGGTGGCCTTGGAACTCTATCATCTGGAAGGAAACCGGTTTTCCTCCGCAGTTGAAATGATAGCGACTAAGTTCGAAATCAACGCCGGTGTCCCGAGACAAAGACTCCTTTTCCCCGCGTAGATAATGACATCTTTGCTGTTCGGCGAAAGACTCTAGAAGATGGGAAACGGCGTGACCATAGGTCATGGCATGGTAATCCTCACCCAGGGCCGTGTAGAAGGGGTTCAACACAAACTCCTCAGGCAAGCGCCGTCGGATCGTGCCGGTTCCGTCATAGGCGAGGTAATCAGGCAGAACAAACACGGAATGGCCGCTCTCGAGCCTCTCCTTCAATTCGGAAGCAAACTGTTCATAGTCCCTGTCGCCAGCGTCAACAGGAGCCCGAATCACCGGTGCCCGAGAATAGTAGTGAGCGATCGGACCGTTATCACCTCCCACCAGGACAGCCTTCTCAGGGAGCCTTTCCGCCAGGCCACCGTAAAAGTGAAGTTGAGGGTTGAAGGAGATTCGGTAGGTGAGAGTCGGACGCAAGTAAAGGAGCTGGAGCAAAGCGAGCACAGCAGCCAGGCCGAGGCTGAGCGCGGCCGGCTCAAGTTGACGGAATTTTGAGCCGAGAAAAGTCAGGCAGAGTCTCGCCCCCTCCACGACCAGGGGGCAAAGAAAGAAGAGGACCGGTCCGTAGTGACGGGCGTGAACCACCGTGGTATTCGAGAGGATCCCGTAACTCGTTAGGGCGGCCGCGAGATAGATCGGTGCCATCCCCTCATTGTGTTTGAAGGCCGCCGCCGCCGGAACCAGAGCGAGAAAATACCAGGGCGACAGGTAGAGCACTGCCTCCTCCCACATCTGATTCCCGATCGTCTGCTGTTCTGAAAAGAAACCTAGAAACTGTCCTGTGTAGTGAGAAGAGCTCAGCCATAAGAAGTCCTGGTAGCGGTGGGGGGCCAGGACCGCGATGGCGGCCAAGGCGGACACAACTGAAAGGCTCACCAGAGAAACCGTTCTTTTCAGGCTCTTGACGGCCAACCATCCCTCTTCGCCGCGGCTTTTAGCGTGAAGATAGACCACCAGGAAGGGCGCATAGATCACGGCAAACTCTTTGTAGAGAATCGAGACACCATAAGCTGCTCCGGCTGCAGCCGCTCTTTTCGGGCTTGAAGACGCGGCCAACACGAAAGCCAGTGCAAGAAAGGCCAGAGCATTGAAATCCTCTTTGAGGTGACTGATGGTGATCAAACTGGCCGGAGCGGTCAGGCAAAGAAGACAAGCTCCAACCGCCACCGGCGGGCAAAAATCTCGCCGCACCAGTTCATAGTAGAAGCCGGCGAAAAGAGAGGCCAGGGCGACTGTAATGAGCTTGAGTCCCACTTCTCCAAAGGCCCTGTAGGGAAGAACATAAGTATACACATTCATCAGCCGAAAGCTGCCCGGAAAGGTCCCGGTCTCGAGGTAGCTTCGAACCCAGCTGAGATAACTGAAGGTGTCCAGGAAATAAGGGGTCCAAAGGCTATGAAACCACAAGAATAGGGCTGTGCTAAGCACCACCCAAAGGTGATTTCTGTAAGGACCCAGGTGGGACATCTCAGCAACTACCGGCTGCTGGGAAGCGATTCCTGCCACTCCAGAACTCACCACTAGCATTCTCCAAGAGACCCGCTAAGCTTTTTTTAAGCTTGGGATGGCACCGTGAAGCTGGTCCCCAGGCTCGGGTGGAGTAGAAATGCAATGTTGATAGAAGCCGCTGCAACCGGCCCGGTCAAGCCCAAGATGGTCAGGGCTTGCTATTACCGTAAGACGTCCCAGGAGGATGAACAAGACCTCTATCTTCCCGAGAATGGCTGGTATGAAAAGCCGAAAAAAGGTCGTTTTCCGTCGGGTCGCCCTTTCGAGGTCGGCACCACCCTTGATGGACGTCGTGGTTCCAAACAGACCGATGGCAACTGCCTTTGCCAGACGGGTTCGAGGTGACAGAGGCCCGCCTCTCGCAGGCGGGAGTGCTATTGGTCGGAAGCCGGAGAGTCCTCGCTTTCGATCGGCAAGGCCATCTCAGGGGAGACCGTCGCCTGGATGGACCCCCGACCGGGCTCCTGGTCGACCAAGAAGGGCGTGTGCTGGTGGCCACGCCCAGACGGGTGGAGATTCTCTCTCGCGACCTGGAGCTTCTCCATCGTCTGCCGACCGGCTATAGTCCCGACCGTTTCGGGCTGATGGACGACGGCAGTGTGGTGACAGCCGGAAGCGTTCCCGGAGGGCCTCGCTGTCTGCAGCTGTTCGGACCTGACGGTCAAGAACGCCTGAAACGGACCGATGTTCGACCCCTCTCGGTAGCTTTCGATGGGCATAGCCTGTGTTATCAGAAAGAAGGCGGCCGAACGACCTATCTCTACGACCCGGAGACCGGTCGTTCGGATTACCTTTCTTCTGGAGTGACCCGATTGACGGCTCTACCGGGGGGCGGGTACCTGGCCCTGAGTCGGGGAGGCGAGCGCCTGGAAATCCACCGGAAAGGACAGACTCGTCGTTATTCTTTTGGCCGAGATGAAAAGCTGGAGTCTCTCGCTTCTTTGGCCAAGGACGACTATCTTGCTTTCTGCCGAAGGTCGGACGGGAGCGGTCGCGCCTACCGCCTGGCCGGACGTCGAGCCGAGGCGGTGGCTGAGATTCCCTCTCAGGGCGAGTTTCTGGTCCTGGCTGGGGGAGGCACCCTGGTGGTCTCCTCTGAGGGGGCCATCCTTCAGCGTAACAAAAGCACCGAAGAATTCTCTTCGGTCCAAGAGCTGGTAGAGCAACAACCTGAACTGCTTGGCCAAGCGGTCGTTCCCGACTCCTTCGACACGGGTAAGGCTGCCGGTTGGAGCCTGGCCGAGCGACTGGACTACTGGGCCCGTTGGCGGCGAGTGCCTCTCCACCTGCCCGTCCCCTCCTGTCGGCGGGATTTACCCGAGCTAGACGAGCGGGATAGGGTCGCTTCGACCATCGGCCTGGCTGGCCCGGATAAGGTCCTCAAGCGCGATCTCAAGGTGAAGGGAGAGAGTCACCAACTGATCGGTAGCTTCGATGGACGGATCGATTGGGTCACTCCTTCTACCGTGCACCGATTCCAGACGGGAGAAGCCCCTCTGGTCTTCCAGGTCAGCCAGGATTCGGTCCTGGTGAGGGGACGAGAGGGCGGTTTTCTGGAGGTCTCACCAGGTCAACCGCTCGACCCTCAGCAGGAGATGGTGCCGGACTGGCAGCTCGACCCTGACCGACTCGTCATCGGTGATGTGGAGCTCCCAGTCCAAAACTAACACGAGTGTGGCCCTAGCGGTTCCCAGCAGATGCTACCCAGTCCCTTTCTGCATCGCTGGGACGGCCAGGGTGTCTCGATGAAGCCTCGCCCAAGCCAGGTTGAGTTCCTCACGCAGGGTCTTGAGGTCCTGGCCGTTGCTTTCGACTCTTCCCAAGAGCGACAGAATGCGACTCAACAAACCGGGCCGGCTCTCTCGCTCGAAACGTTCCAGAACTTCCCCGACTGTCTCGACTTCGCAAGCCTCGACCCGAGCCAGAACTCTTTCCAAGAGCTCTCTTCTGGCAGGATTGTCAACTTCGTCCAGGCGATCTCTTAGATGACCCAGCAAGACGAGCCGTCTGAGACTTGCTGGCTCGTGGTCGCTACTCATGGCTTCTTCCTCGCCGCTTAGTGATAACACAGCCTTCTTGCCAATTTCTTGATTGAGGGCCCTCTCAGGGTAAACGGGCCCTTTTCTCGCGGGTCGCCTGTTTAAGCCAAGAAGCCCAGGCTAGACTTTTAAGAATTCCGCAAGGGCACCCCTCTATCCTCAAAAACGGTGAAGTGTGTCAAAAATCAGGTGGCTATCGATTGGTTGCCACCCTATGCCAGATCCGCTATCGAGCAGTTCCGCCAGAGGGAGCAGCTCGACAACCCTGATCGGGTCGATCGGTTCACACCCGAAGGAGCACGACAGCACGGATGGCAATCTCGAAGCAGCTTGCTCTTTGCCAAATTTAACGACGGCAGCGAAAGTGACCAGGCTGGCGACGAACCGGGCCGAATTCGACCTAGAGAGGAACGAGAAATTCGCTATGCCGGCCACCTGTCTAGCGGCGAAATGGTCGACCTCAGCGACCAGGGGGTTCGCTACTACCGATTCGGGGAGACCCGGTCCGACTACCTCTTCATTGGAGATGACGGCACACGACTCCACGAATTCGTTGAACTAGCCGGACCCCAGCAGGGATTTCGAGCGGTGATCCACGGCTCCCAAGAACGTCCACCAAGGTGGCAACCTTCTCAAGAGCCCCGCAGCCCTGCCTGCACCAGTCTAGTATCAGCTCTGGAGGCGACTGGAGGATGGCTCAAGGAAGTTTATCTCACCGGGGAAAAAAGCCTGATAGAGGTCCGCTCCGAGCTGATGGGTCAGCTCCAGCAGGGATTAAAGGACAACGGACTCGAGCAGCTAGCCTCGTTGTTGGAAAGGCCCCGCTCGGATACCCCAAGCAGGATCTTTTTCGGTCTTCAGGGACTTGAGAAGGCCCGAGGACTCCGAAGTCTAGCAGCCGATTGGATGGCCCTGGAAGAGCTTCCTGAATCGAGCGCCGACAGCCTCGTGCGCACAGTCGACCACTATCTAGCCCCGGGCACCCTCCAGTTGGCCGCAGCCAGCCGAGAATGGGATATCGACCGCGAGACAGGACTTCCCGTGGCCGACGCGGTGGTGGTGGGGGCCGGCCCAGGAGGCCTGGCCACGGGCTATCACTTGAGCGAAGCCGGCCAACGCACCGTTCTCTTCGAGGCGGGTCGTACAGGCCAAGCTTTCTCCGATGAGCACGCCAAGCCGGTTCACGCTCTGCGGACCGACAGCCCGACCAGCAACCTGATCTACACAGGAGACGATCGGGTTGCCGGTGTCGGGGTTTCCAAAATCCAGACCTTCGCCGAGTCACAGGCCCTCTTTAAGTTCGCCCACCAGCATTGGACCGAGGCTACCGGGGAGCGGTTTCAGGGGCTCTCTCCGGCCCAAACCGGGGTGCCCTTTCTTCCCACCAATCGGGTCGAGGAATACGACCATCTGAACCGAGTGGCCCTGGGTCTGGCTCAGCACTATCCTGATACCTTTCTGTGTGAAAAGGCTCCCGTGACCGACTTGGAGGTGCTAGACCGAGACCAGGGCAAGATGTTTCGAGTCCAGACTGCCACCGGACACGAAGTGCTGGCGCGCCCGCTGGTGATGGCTACCGGGTTTGTAGGCACCCACGGGGAGCACGCCCGCGGATTGTCCCAGCTGAAGAGTTTTGCCCACCAGTCAGGGGCTATCTGGCTAGGAGACGATCACGACGAAATGGCTGCCACCGAGGGCCTGGTCAAGGCTGAAAAACCCTTGGCTGAGGGCCGGGTCGACCGCAACCTGATCGCCTCCGACCGGATGTTGGGCAAGGCCTCGCTTCGCCATCAGGTCAAGAATCTACCTCCGGGCTCCCGGGTGGCGGTGGTGGGAGGCGGCCGAGACGGCCAAGCGCCTGGCCGACACCGCAACCATCGAAAACGAGACCGTTCGCAAGAGCGTCGAGACGGTTATGGATTGGGCTCCGGCAGTCGGCTCCGCCGTCGCTCTCGCGGCCGGATGGTGAGAGGTGGCATCAAAGGAGTCTCAAACCTAGTGAATAACGACCTGGGCCCTTCTGCTAACGCCCTGGGTGGGGTGGTGGCGGCTGCCGGGGGCGCCGTCTACGAGATGGGTCGAGGCTTTGAACGATGGGCCCGCGACAACGTGGAACACAACCGGCAGCACCCAGAGAAATACTCTGAAGTCCAGAGGTCGGAAGAACTGGCCCAGGCGAGTCCCTACATCGGTTGGGGCTTCACCGGCGCTCAGACGGTCTTGCTCACCAGCCTGGTAGCCCCCTCGGTAGGGTGGGTGCCCGTGGTGGCGCCGGTGGCCATGGCCACTGCCGGGACCTTCATGAACGGGACGTGCACGACACTGAACGCGGTCGGGGCCGCTTGCGACGGAGTGGGTGAAGGGGCCAAAGAGGCTTTTCAATGGGGCCGCGCCCTGGTTGAGAATCAAACAACCTGAGCCTCCCTCGAGCGCCTCGCATCGGTTCCCGTTTCGGTCGGCGACGGCCTCTTTTCGCTAAAGTCGAGCCAGAGAGCCGAGGGCGAAGGTGTTGACGAACGTCGTCGTCCTCCCCGGCTCTGAAGCCGGGCGTCTATTGAAGCGCGCTATAGGTGACGGCGCAGCCGCCCAGGAATCCGCCGGCCAGACCCACGCAGGTAGCGATCGTCCCGCCGGTGCCCAGCAGGAGGTCTAGTCCAGCGCCGACAGTTCCGCCAATAACAGCCAGCCCGATGGGCGGCGAGGCCAGCACCAGAGCTTGCATGCTCTTTTCGCCAAGCCAGTTGAGGCCGCTCTCGAACTTGTCACCACAAGAACAATCCTCCTGAGGCGGGTCGGCAGCCACATCGGCGGCCGGGGGGGCTTGGGCAGTGCCAAGAAAAAATGAGGGGCTGAATTGATTTAATTTCATTGCTTGCTATCTCCTACAGAAAACCATACAACACCCTTGCTTACCGAAGTGTTGCTAACCGGGTTGAAAACTGTTACCAGTTTCCCAGGCAGGATAAATCTGCCTCTGACAAAAGCCCAGCAAGGGCATGCAGGCGATTCGAGTTTATAAGTTAGGCGACCCGGAAGTGATGCGCTTGGAGCAGGTCAAAACCCCTGTTCCGAGTTCGGGCCAGGTCTTGGTTCGTATGAAGGCCATTGGGGTCAATCCCCACGACGCCGCCGTTCGAGCGGGTGACTTTCCGGGCTACCAGCCGCCCTTCACCCCCGGTCAAGACGGGGCCGGGGTCATCGAAGCCTTGGGTCGTGGGGTAACCACCCATCGGCGAGGTCAAAACGTCTATGTCAGCGGCAGCGTGACCGGCACCTACGCCGAGTTGGCGGTGTGCGAACTCAGGCAGATCTACCCCCTTTTCGAACGACTCAACTTCGACCAGGGCGCGGCCATCGGGACTCCCTACGCTTGTGCTCACCGAGCCCTGTTTGGGCGAGCCCGGAGTCAGAGCGGTGAGACTGTCTTAATTCGAGGGGCGACTGGTGGGGTGGGGTTGGCCGCCGTGCAATTAGCCCGGGCAGCTGGCCTCAACGTGCTGGCGACAGGCGGCAGCG
>CAYRFU010000201.1:0-13597 GCA_964423525.1 uncultured Burkholderiales bacterium
ACGCGCGCCTCCCGGTTGAGACGGGTGGCGGCCCGGTCTAGCCTGCTCCGGGGGCGCAGTCTTGCCTGCTCCTCCCGGTTGAAACGGGTGGCGACCCGGTCTAGCTTGCTCCTTCTTGCTGAAATGGGTGGCGGCCCGGTCTAGCCTGCTCCGGGGGCGCAGGCTAGCCTGCTCCTCCAGGTTGAAACGGGCGGCGGCCCGGTCTAGCTTGCTCCAGGGACGCAGTCTGGCGAGTCCCCAGTAGGAACCCGCGACGTCCCCGCGAGAAAGTCGGGACTGGCCAAGGCAGTTTTGGCGAGGCTATCGCGACCAAGCGGGCCACCGAGGTAGAATGGAGTGTGTCCGGTGCGAACTCTTGGCATAGTAACCCTTCTTCGGTGGATGAGCCAATCACTTATCAAACGTTCTTCTTAGTCCTCGTCGTGGGCTTCTTGGTTTGTCTTGGCTGTGTTATTCACAAGACTGGGTGGGACGGACTTTCCACCAGGTCCTCTAGAGAGTGGTCGCGTCTCCGAGTCAAATACGTCGTCTCTCACCTGGAGCCCGGCGACTCAAAAGAGAGAGTCTCCAGCCTGATTCGAGAGGTCTGGCCCGAGGACACGCCTGTTCATCAGGAGGGGGAAGAGTGGGTGTTCTACACGCCAGTGGAGATGGGAGCCAGGAATTGGGTCTTGATCCTCACCTTTGATGGCGATGAAAAACTCGAGTCGGCCAAAGTTAGGACCCACGATTCTTTTCACCGCAGACCGTCAGAGCCTGGCGTCCCAAGCGACATCGAGGCCAAGGCGAGCGAATTTCGTCAAGCCACTTGACCCCTGGCCTTCACGGGGTGATAGAGAAGTATGAACTTGAGCCACCGCTTGCGCCACTCTCTCAACACTACGTTAGTAGGCTTTTTGGCCGTCCTGCTCAACACGTTAGTGCCCCACCGCAGCGACTTGCCCTTCGACCACGGCGCCGACCCCTGCTCCCTCACGATTGTAGGCTAAAGGGGCGGGGCTCCCTGGGCCTGGAGGTCCTGAGGGTTATGGGCTCTGTCGTAAAGCTCGTCCAAGGTGATGATCCCAGATTGAAAATGTTCGATAAGAGCCTGATCCATGCTGATCATTCCCTGTTCCCGACCGGTCTGAATGGTGCTGTGAATCTGATTCGATTTGCCTTCTCGGATCAGATAACCGAGGCTCGGACTCCCCATGAGAAGTTCGCCGGCCGCGATTCGACCAGGACCGTCGGCTCTAAGGCAAAGCTGCTGGGCCAGGACGCCCCTGAGGGTGTCGGCCAGAATCAGCTGCACCTGAGCCTGCTCTTCGGTGGGGAAGACGTCAACGATTCGGCTGATCGCTTTGGCCGCGTTAGTGGTATGAAGAGTACAGAAGACCAGCATGCCCATCTCAGCCGCGTTCAGGGCTAACCGGATCGTCTCAATATCTCTCAACTCTCCGATCATCAAAACGTCGATGTCTTCCCGGATGGCGTCCTTCAAACCCTGGCGAAAAGTTGGGGTGTGCAGGCCCACTTCGCGCTGCACGATTAATGATTCGTCACTCTCGAGAATAAACTCGATAGGATTCTCGATGGTCAGGATATGAAGAGGCTGGCGGGTGGCCAGGGTGGTGATCATCGAGGCCAGGGTGGTGGTCTTGCCGGACCCCGTCGGGCCGGTCACGATGATAAGGCCTTGACCGTAATCGGTAAACTCCTCAAGAGCGGCAGGAAGATTCAAGCTGTCGAGAGGGGGAATCTTGGTCGGGATTAACCGGCACACTGCAGCCAGACCCGTCCTCTGACGGTAGACATTGATCCGAAAGCGACCTACTCCTTCGATGCCATAGGAGACGTCGAGATCGCCCGTTTGGAGGAACGACTCCAGCCCTTTCTCGCCAGCCACCGTTCTGACCATCTCAGTCAGGAACTCCCGGTCGGGAGGGTGGTGAGTCGAGCTGTTTACGTTGCCAAAGACCCGAAAGGCGGGTACCACTCCCTGGGCCAGGTAGAGGTCAGATGACTCGCGGTCCACCATCTCTTCCAACAGAGTCCGCAACTGAAGACGGGGTTGAGGAGAACTCACAGCGCCCACTCCATGAACGATTCGAAGCGAGACTTCGAATTGGCTCGCAGCAAAGCGTCGCGCGGGGTGATGGCCCCATCTTGCAGTAATTTCTCGAGGGAATAATCCATCAAGACCATTCCAGAGGCGCTACTGGTCTCGATAACGCCGTTAATTTGGTGAGTTCGCGACTCTCGGATAAGGTTGGCTACGGCAGGGTTACAGAAAAGCACTTCGTTGGCCACCACCCGGCCGGTCCCGCTGGCCCTGGCAAAAAGATGCTGACAGATGACTCCGCGAAGGCTCTCGCTCAACATCACGCGGACCAGCTGTTGTTGACCCGAAGGGAAAGCGGAGATGATCCTCTCCACCGTGCTGGCGGCACTGGAAGTGTTCATGGTGGCCAGGATGAGATGACCCGTCTCGGCCGCCGTCATGGCCATGGAAATCGTTTCAGAATCGGTGAGTTCGCCTACGAGAATGACGTCCGGGGCCTGTCTGAGGGCAGATTTGAGGCCAGTCAGATAGCTTTCTGTATCCCGACCCACCTGACGCTGGCTGATGTGTGACTGGATGGGGCGATGAAGAAACTCGATCGGTTTCTCCAGAGTCACGACATGGCGTTTGTAATTCTTGTTGAGATGATGGATCAGACCCGCCAGGGTGGTTGATTTTCCACACCCCGAAGGCCCTGTCACCAACACGATCCCGTTTCGATATTCGGCCAACCTCTCGATGCCCGAGACCAACCCTAATTCGCTGAGGTCGGGGGGCTTATGAGGGATCACTCTCAGAACGCCGTCGATTCCCTTGCGTTGAACAAAAAAATTGCAGCGAAAACGGTGACGCTTGCCGTCAGGAGTCTGAAGACTCAAAATGGTGTCGAGGGAGTTGCGAGAACTCAGTTGGGAGATCTGCTCTTCGGTCAAGTGAGGACTGACCATGTCGATGGTGTCGGTGGAAGTTAAGCGGCCTCGCCCAGGTAGGCGTCGGAGCTTACCAGCCAACCGGATGATCGGGTGGCTCTCAGAAGAGATGTGGAGGTCGGACCCCCCGAGTTTTAACATTTCGTCGGCTAGCTCTGCCAGATCGCCCATCAAGTCGATTTTTCGAGGGTAGGGGAGACAATCCTCCGACCTACGGCAGAGGCAGGGCGTAGGGGAGGGGAGTCTCTTGCTCCGGCAGGGGCGCCCGGTATTCCTCGGGTAGAGGGACATCGACAGGGTATTCCCCGCTCACCGACCTCCAATAGCGCCAACGGGCCACCTGATAGTTGCTCAGCGCTTCGGCCAGAGAGAAGCGGGATTGGGCCAGGGCCGACTGGGTCTCCAGCAGCTCGACATTGGTAGACACTCCGTTCTTGTAGCGAAGTTGAGCCACCCGGAAAGCTTCCTCTGATTCCAAGACACCCTGTTGGGCCACATCGATGTTTTCCCAGCTTGTGTTGAGACCACGGTAGGCGTCTTCGACCTCAACCAGCACCGAGCGGCGGGTTTGCTCCAGCGAGTTGCGAAGTTGGGTGACCGCTTCCTCGGCTTGGCGGGCCCTGGTTCGGGTGAGTCCTCCGTCAAAGAGAGGAAAGGACAGAATCAGGGCGGTGGTGTTTTGGGTTCCCGGTGCAAACCCGGTGGCGTTGCGGTTCAGGGTTTGGTTCTGGAGGTCGAGGGAAGGATTGTTCTCGGCCCAGGTGGCGTGAACCCTCGCTTCGGCCGATTCGATGGCGTAGCGAAGAGAGTTGAGTTCGGGGCGATCGGTGAGGGCCACTTGTCGGGCCTTCTCCAGATCGGTTTCGGGGGGATCGGCAAGCGGTGTCGGGCGAAGCTCTAAAGGGCTGTCAAAGGATTTGGCCAGGGCTGCCAGCACTCGCACTTTGGCTATGCGTGCATTGTTTTCAGCCGTTCTAAGGGACTGGCGAGCCCGAGACACCTCGCTCCGGTTTCTCAGCACATCAAACTTGGCGGCCACTCCCTGCTCGTAGAGCAGTTCGGACTGACGCAGGTTGGCCAGCTGCGACTGGAGGGTTTTCTCCAGGATGGTCACCTGTTGGTCAGCCAAGACTGCCTGAAAGTAGAGAGTGGCCACTTCTTCGATCAGCTTATCGATCTCGTTGCGGTAGTTCTCCTGGGCACTGAGCTTATTGAGCTTACTGGTCAGGCTTGACCACCGGAGACGCCCGAAGGTGTAGATGGCTTGGCGGATGGTCAGGCTGAACTGATAGTTGTCAGCGGGATTGATGATGATGCCACCCGGAAGACTGATGGGCGGTTCGACTCGCGAGTATTGGGCCGAAAAGTCGATCGTGGGGGAGACGCGAGTGTAAGCTTCCTCGACCTGATAGTCGGCTTCGCGGACCCGAGAGCGGAAGTCGTCCAGGGTCGGGCTCACCTCGAGGGCCCGGCTGATAACCTCGCCCAAGTCGAGTTTCAGGGGCTCATTTTCGGGTTCATCGGCTCCTGAGGCCGAGGCCAACAGAATCGCGATCGTTATGCTAAGCAGGCATCTTTTCCAGGCCATGTCGCGCCCCTTTTCTCAGAGACCCCCGCTATCCTGCGCAGTCTATCCCCTCCGGCCCGGCCTGTCAATCAGGAGGGGAGGAACCGACCCGAATGGGTGTAATCCCTTCGGCCGGAGGTAACATATGGACACCAAAGCAGCCGTCCCCAAGGTTCGAATCGAGGACGTTTCACACCACGACGGACAGGAAATCGAGATTCGAGGTTGGATCCATCGCTACCGTTCCTCGGGCAAGATCCGATTCTTGCAGTTTCGAGACGGAAGCGGAGTGATTCAAGGCATCCTCAATAAGAAAGAGGTGCCGGCTGAAGTGTTCGAGGCCACTAAGAATCTGGGTCAAGAGAGTGCTGTCATCGCCCGTGGCAGAGTGAACGCTGATAGTCGGGCCCCGGGCGGCTATGAGCTTCACTTGAGCGACGTCACGGTGGTCCAAGCGGTGGAAGGCTACCCTATTACGCCCAAAGAACACGGCACGGAGTTTCTGATGGACCACCGCCATTTGTGGCTTCGCTCCTCCCGACAACACGCTATTCTGAGAATTCGGGCCCAGATCATGCGCAGCATCTGCGAATGGCTGGATGACCACGGATTCCTGCGGGTGGATACTCCCATTCTCACCCCCGCCGCTTGCGAAGGGACGACCACCCTTTTTGAAACCGACTACTTCGAGAGCAAAGCCTACCTGGCTCAGAGCGGTCAACTCTACAACGAGGCTACGGCCGCCGCTTTCGGCAAAGTCTACTGCTTTGGGCCAACCTTTCGAGCCGAGAAGTCAAAAACCCGTCGCCACCTCATGGAGTTCTGGATGTGTGAGCCTGAAATGGCCTACGTCGACTACCTTGAGAATATGGAAGTCCAAGAGCAGATGGTCAGCTTCGTGGCCGAGCAACTGCTCCAACGTCGCCGCCCTGAACTTGAGGTGCTCGAACGAGACCTTTCAAAGTTAGAAGTGATCAAGCCGCCCTTTCCTCGTCTGAGCTATGACGAGGCGGTCCAACTGTTGAAGAGTAAAGGGGTTGACTTCGAGTGGGGGGGCGACTTTGGCGGCACCGACGAGACGGTCATCTCGGAAGAATTTGGGAAACCCGTCTTTGTGACTCACTTCCCGGCTGCCATTAAGGCCTTCTATATGAAGCCTGACCCCGACAACCCCAAAGTGGTCCTCGGCTCCGACCTTCTGGCCCCGGAAGGCTATGGAGAATTCATCGGGGGCGGTGAACGTATCTCGGACCTGGAGTTCCTTGAACAGCGGGTTGAAGAACACAAGCTGCCCAAAGAAGACTACCAATGGTATCTTGACTTACGCCGATTTGGATCGGTTCCTCATAGCGGGTTCGGTATCGGTTTGGAGCGAACAGTGGCCTGGATGTGTGGGTTGAGCCATGTAAGGGAAACCATCCCCTTTCCGAGAATGCTCTACCGACTTTATCCTTAGGACTCTTTTTGGCCGATCGATTCACAACTCAGGACCTTCCCCGTGGCGGTGTGTTGCTCACCTGGGGCGATTGGGTTGCCCAGATCGGGATCTATCCCGAAACCATCAAAGACACCATGCAGGCCCCTGAAGGGGTGCCGCAGCTCTTCATCATTCCTCACCATATGTTCGATGTGGAACGAGGGGTCACGGCGGCCGAACTTGAGTTTCCGGTTTACTACAACTTCTACCTCAAGAAGCGAAAGACTCGATTTCTTTGTCGAAGCCACCAACTCCGACCCCTCTGGAGGGTTCTAAGAGAGGCTGTCTTCGGCCCGAGTTCCCTTTTTTTAGAGCGAGACTATGCGGAAGGCGAAGAGGCTTTCGGGTTTCCAGATATGGCCAGAGAGATGGCCTGGTTTAAAGCCGACGCCCAGAGACCGGGCGGGCGACTCCGGCTTCGTGACCTGGTCGAACCGGTAGTGTTTGACGACTACCGAGCCGAGTTTCAAGGCAAGACCATCACCATCATTGGACAGGACCGCTATCGCATCTCCGAAGGGAGCGCGGCCCACCAGGTTCGGTTCGTTCCCCACGGCTATCAGAAGACCCATTCCGAAGGGGGAAACCGATTTCAGCCTCCGGCTTTCGGCGTGACCGTGATCGGCAGTGGCCACGGTTTCGACACTGGTTCAAGCACTTCTGGCTTCATTCTCTGGTTCAATGGGCGAGGGGTGCTAGTGGACCCTCCGGTTGACACCACCGGCTGGCTCAAAGAACACGGCGTCGATACTCGTCTGGTCGAAGATGTTGTGCTGACCCACTGTCACGCTGACCACGACAGTGGAACTCTTCAGAAGTGTATGGAAGAGGGCCGAGTTCGACTCTTTACCACTCACACCGTTCACGAGAGTTTTGATCGCAAATACCGAGCCTTGCTGGGATTGACCAGTCCGGAATTCAACAGTCTCTTCGATTTCGACCCGGTCGTGATCGGAGAACCTATCAATATCGCCGGCGGGGAGTTTTATTTTCACTATACCTTCCACCCGATCCCCACTCTGGGCTTCGAGTGCGAGTTTCAGGGGCGGCGCTTCGCCTATTCGTGTGACACCCTTTATGCTCCTAAGATGATCGAGGAGATACGCAAAGAGGGGGTGATCAGTCGTCTCCGAGCTGAACAGCTCAACCGCTTCCCCCATCATTGCGATCTGATATTTCATGAGGCCGGCGTTCCCCCCATTCATACACCGATGTCGGTGCTAGTCGACCTGCCTGAGAAGACCCGTCAAAAGACCTACCTGACCCATACCACCCAATCGGCCATCCCGGCCGACTCGGGTCTACGCCTGGCTCCCCCCGGGGTCGAGCAGACCCTCAGCTTCGAGAACCTTCTACCCTCCGAGTTAGGCCTGGCCCAAAGGATGCTTGATGTTCTCAACCAGGTGGACCTGTTCTCAGGCCTGCAGTTGGGGCGAGCCGCCGAGTTTCTAAGAATCTCTCGTTACCGGAGTTTCCAGGCCGGCGCCAAAGTGATCGAGACGGGAGACCCGGGCAACGAATTTTTTATCATCTTGTCGGGAGAGGCCGAGATTGTTCGTAACGCCGAGCGGATCAACGTGATCGGCCGTTACGACTATTTTGGAGAGATGGCTATCGTGACGAACCAGACTCGCACCGCCGACGTCATCGCTCACACCAAGCTGGAGTTGATCGCCATCGCTCGCCGCGATTTTTTGCGTTTCATCCGCGGGACCAGGCTTTTGACGACCCTTCGCCGGGTGGCCAAAAACCGGACTCACGGAAGCTGGCCGCTGTTTGCCGCCAACAGTTTCCTGGGTCGCTTGACCACCTATCAAAAAACTCAACTGGTAGCTTTCATGGAGCATCGGACATTTGACGCTGAAGAGGAGATTCACGACCCCGCCGATCCCGTGATCTATCTGATGGACGAAGGCCGGGTTCGCCTCAACGACAAGGGCGGCGTAGCTCGACGCGGGGCCTTGGTAGGCCATCTTGATGAGAACGGCGAGGTCACCTCTTATCAAGCTGTCACCGAGTGTCAGTCGTGCGCCTATGCGCTAGCACCGAAGCCTCTAAGCGAGTTCTTTCGGTCTAACCCGGGGACCCACGTTCGCTATCTGGCCCAAGTCCGGTCTCGCAACGAAGCCGTCCTTCTCTGAAGGGAAGCGCCCCCCAAGCGCCCAAACCTTACCGTTCGAAAGGAGCCTGCCGTGGCCGGTCACAGCAAATGGAATAACATCCGCATCCGTAAAGGCAAGGTGGACGAAAAGAGAGGCAAACTGTTCACCAAACTGGCTAAGGAGATTCTCATGGCCGGCAAAGACGGACCCGACCCGGACAGCAATTTCCGGTTGTCGGTGGCCATCGCCAGAGCCAAAGAGAACAATATGCCCAAGACCAATATCGAGCGGTTGCTAGACAAATTGGCTGGTGCGGCTGGAAGCTCGGACTATGAAGAGATTACCTACGAAGGTTACGGACCCGGGGGGGTGGCTATCCTGGTTGAAGCAGCCACCGACAACCGTAACCGGACGGCTGCCGAGGTTCGTCACCTTTTCTCCAAGAGCGGAGGTAACCTGGGCGAAGGAGGTTGCGTGGCCTGGATCTTCGAGCGCCGTGGCCAGATCACAGTGGAGATGGAAGCCGAGCGCGAAGAGGAGCTCTTGATGGCTGCCATGGAAGCCGGGGCTCTAGATATGGAGGCGGCCGATGAGGGCCTCTATTCGGTCTACACCGAACCGACCGAACTGCATCAGGTGAAAGAGGGACTAGAATCGGGCGGTGTCTCTTGCAAGACGACCGAGTTTACCATGCTAGCCAAGAACACGGTGGCTGTCGATCTTGAGACTGCCCCTTCTGTGCTCAAGTTGACCGAGGCCCTGGAAGACCACGATGATGTCCAGAACGTCTTCGCCAACTTCGACATTCCCGATGAGGTGCTCGAGCAACTCGGTGACGAGGATTGAGCCAGCGGCGTCTCATTCTAGGGGTTGACCCTGGGACGGCTCGCACCGGGGTGGGAGTGATCGCCCTCGAGGGGGATATGGTCGAACTGGTAGAGTACGACTGTCTCACCACCTCGCCTAAGGATTCCCGTCAGGACCGCCTGAAGGTTCTCTATCACAAGCTCGACGCTTTCATGAACAGAATCCCGGTCCATCAAGTGGTGGTGGAACAGCTGTTTTTCAACCGCAACGTCAACACGGCCCTCTCTGTAGGGGAGGCTCGGGGCGTGATTCTGTTGACCGCGGCCCAGCACGAGGTGCCCGTTTCGGAGTTCAATCCGGTTCAGGTCAAAGAAGCTCTCACCGGTTACGGTCACGCCAAGAAGAATCAGGTATGCGAAATGGTGATGATGCAGCTAGGCTTGGAGAAGCCTCCTCGACCTGATGACGCCTCCGATGCTTTGGCTATCGCTTTGACCCACGTTTTTTTCGAGGCTTTAGGCTTATGATTTCCCATCTTCGCGGCACCGTCCGCCGGGCCACGCCTGGTCAGCTAGTGATAGACGTGGGAGGCGTAGGCTTCGGAATAGAGGTGCCCGATCCGCTGGCTGCACGGAGTCAGGAGGGTGAGGAGATCGAGGTCGCCACTAAGTTGATGATTCGGCCTGACGCGGTGGTTCTTTTTGGCTTTAGCTCCAACCAGGAGCGCGAGGTGTTCACCATGCTCACCTCCATCTCCGGCGTCGGACCCAAGACGGCCCTCGCGATTCTTTCGACTCTCTCCCCAGGCGAACTGGCCAGCGCCATTTTGGAAGAAGACGTCAAAACCTTAATGTCGGTCAAAGGGATCGGAAAGAGAAGCGCTCGACGGATCATCGTCGAACTGTCGGAGAAGATCGCCGGATTGGCGCCTGAGGCTCTGCCTGAGGGGAGTGGGCCTGAGGTGGAGGCGGTGTCTATCCTGGTGTCGCTCGGTTGCGACCAGGAAGAAGCGGTCCAGGCGGTGGAAATGGCTCGCGAAGCCTTCCCGCAAGAGTCGAGCGCCGACCGTTTGGTGATGGCCGCCATGCGGCACCTGCAGGTTTAGGCCTCTTGATGTAGAAAATTATTCACCATGCCCGGACCCCAACGCCTTCTAACGCCCCAGGCCATTCGGGGCGATGAACAAGAGAACAGCCTTCGCCCCAAACGGCTCGATGACTACGTGGGCCAGTCCGGGGTGGTGGCCAATCTCAGGGTCTTCTTGCAGGCTGCCCGCGAGCGGGGAGAGCCGGTCGACCACATCTTGCTTTCAGGCCCTCCAGGTCTAGGCAAAACAACCCTCTCGAGCCTGGTGGCCAAAGAGATGGGGGCCGAACTGCGCAACACCTCCGGTCCGGCCATCGAGCGTCCCATCGACCTTCTGGTTCTTCTCAACGCTCTCGGCCCCAATGACGTCCTTTTTATTGATGAGATCCACCGAATGTCTCGCAACGTCGAAGAGATTCTTTACCCGGTCATGGAAGACTTGAGTTTTGACCGGATCATCTCGAAGGGAATGCGCAAAGGCTCGGTGCGACACAAGATCGCTCCTTTTACCCTGGTCGGAGCGACCACGCGTGGTGGCTCTTTGTCGGCCCCCCTCCGTTCCCGATTCGGGATTCTCTTCCATCTCAACTACTACAATGTTGAAGACCTCAGCCGAATCGTGACTCGTTCAGCTGGCATCCTCGAGGTCTCGATCGAGGCCGACGGAGCCGAAGAGATCGCGAGTCGGTGCCGAGGGACTCCCAGGATTGCGAACCGCCTTCTCCGGCGGGTGCGGGATTACGCTCAAGTCGAGGGGGCTGAAAAAATCGATCGCCCGGTGGCCCGTGGAGCCCTTGACCGCATGGGTATCGATCGCTGCGGTCTCGACCGCCTCGATCAAAGAATCCTCGAGTGCCTTATTCACAAGTTTGACGGCCGCCCGGTTGGCTTAACGACCCTGGCTGCCGCCGTCCAGGAAGACCCCCACAATCTCGAGGAGATGTATGAGCCCTATTTGCTGGCTTCGGGATTCATTCAAAAAACCCCCAGGGGGCGAGTGGCCGCACCGCGCAGCTATCGCCACCTGGGGATGGAGCCCCCGGTTCTTTACTGACGCTTCAGGCTGATGTCGACCGGCGGGCTGTTAGTCGTGTCGCTGACCCGCAGATTAAACGAGGATCCTCGAGGGATGCGAGAAGCTTCCACCGGGATGTCGAAGCGACCGTTGGCACCAACGTTGGCCGTGGCCGTGAACTGCTGAGTAGCCCCAGCCAGCGCCCCCAGGACGTCATTCTTACGATAGGTCACGGTGGCGGTGACAGTCGTGCCGGCTTGGGCTGACCCCTGGATGTTAAAGTTCACAGGCACCTGCATTCCGGAACGGAGGTTGTCAACAGCCAGGTTGTTCCCTTCAAAGGTAAGGCGCTGGGGAGCGTAGGCCGAGAACGATTGGCGGTTGGGCATCGTCAGACGAGCCACCACCCGGTAGTCACCCTGAGCCCTTTCGTTGAGCGTGTAGCTGCCGGTATAGAACCCTTTTGAACTCTCGCGGAGAGCGACCCCCTGCCGGAGTCCTTCGATGTCGAAGATCGCCTGCCCACCGGCCGGACCACGAAAAGAGACGTTGACCGTCTGGCCTCGTCTGACGCTGGTGGGAGAGACCGAGATGTCCGTCAGGCCAGCGGCCTGAGAGGGATCGATGGTGAAGGTCCATTGGCGTTCCATCAAGCGCCCGTTACGACCCGAGGCGCGAGCCTGAACCCGATGAGTGCCGGGTGAGAGGTCGTAAGTGGGCTGCCAGGCGATCGACGTTTGAGTGCGGTTGGCGCTCTGGGTAAAATCCCGACCGTCCACGTAAAGAGTGGCGTTACTGATACTCTGCTTGAAATCGATGCCGATCAGAGGACGGCTGTTGGAGATCGTTTCTTCGGCGGGAGGGAACGGTTCGATGGTCTGGCCCGACTGGTTGCCTTGGTCGGTGGTCTGGCCGATCACGAAGTTCCAGTCGTAAGCGACCCTGTTGCCGTTCCGGTCTCGGCCCGCCACCTCGACGCGATGCCGACCGCTGTCGAGCTCGTAGGCCGGCCTCCAGATCACCCCTCGCTGGCGCTTTTCAAGCTGACGAGTGAAGTCGATCCCATCCACGAAAAGCTTGAGACTGTCTCGGTCGACCTCTTGGGGGGCCCGAACCGAGACCCGAGGCTGCTTAGTTTCGACAGTGCTGTCGGGTGCTGGTCGAACTCGCCAGTCTCCCACCGCCTCAGCGGTGCCGCTTCCGTCGTCATCCTCGACCTCGATGGAGACGGTGCGGTCAGCCTCCATCGCGTCCTGGCGGTTTCCTCGCGCCAGATGTCCCAGAATGACACCGTTTTTGACCTGAAGACCACGGGGCACGGTGTAGGTCACCTCATAGCGGCCCTGGGTCGTTTCCCGCATGGGCACGGGCCGGGTGGAGCCCACAATCTCAAAGGTCGCTTCACAGCCGGAGGTTCCGATGATGATCACCGTGAGGCGGTCTCCGGATTCGAGCTCGGTCGTTCCCGTGTGAGTGATTTCAGAGATCTTAACCCTTTGAGCCGAGGCTGACAAAGGTAAAAGAAGACAAAATAATACTGCTATTAGTCTTAAAGATTTCATACCCGCCGCTTCGCTAGAGCGACTCCGAACCCTGGCGGGCTTGAGCCTAGAAAAAGATGAACAGAATGGTGGGAACGGAGCGATTGCCATCTGGGTCGATGGCAAACACCGAAATGACGGCCCGCACGTTGGGCAGCGAGATGGGTAGGCCATATTCGAGTTCAAATCGGCCCTCCTCGTCGGCTCGGGTCTCGATTCCCGATGCCCCGTCCCCCCCGCCGATAGAACCGTCTAGAGGAGTAGCGGTGTTGGGCGGATTGACCGATTCATCAAACCCGATATTAGCGGCCAGAGCCACTTTGGACCGGGGGCGGGTGCGGCCGACAATCTTGAAGTTGAGAGGCTGTTTGGTGCCGCTCTTGGGGCTGTCGACTCGGACTCGAAAGATGTGCCCGAAAACCACCACTTTCTGATCAGCCTTCTTTTCGTAGGTCGAAGGACCAAACTTGAGATGGCCCGTGACCTCGGCGCCCATTTTGTAGTCGCCCGGCAGAATGGTGTAGGTTCCCTGATAGAGACCCGATTCTTCGCCTTCGGTCATGGCGTATTTCTTGGGATCTCGGCCTAACGTAAACCAGGCTTCTCCTCCGGGTTCTGCCCTCATGGTGACGACCAGGTCGTCGTATTCGCCCAACTCTTTATCTTTGACGGCGTTGTGAGTCACCGACTCGATTCGTTCTCGGGGGACACACTGAAAGGTCCAAGCCCATTCTTCTTTGACCCCGTCCCCGTCCTGAATGGAGAAACGGACTCGGACCGTGCCGGAGTCCAGTTCTCCCAGGGGGCGATAGCTGACGAACAGCGGGGTCTTGAGCGTGGTGCCGCTGACCTCGCGGTCGTTGACCCAGAGTCGGGCAGAGTCGTGGCGATAGGAAGAGCCAGCCGGGAGGTCGACCGTGATCGTTGGGCGGCGTTCATGGGTGGTGGCCCCCTGAGCAGGGGAAAAGGGTAGGGGAGCCGCCAGCAGGGGCGACCCAAGAGTGACCATAAGAAGGATGAGGTACCGCC
>CAYRFU010000202.1:0-13346 GCA_964423525.1 uncultured Burkholderiales bacterium
GGCCTCCACGCGGGTCTCCGTTGACCTGGATCAGGGCCCTCCAGGGCGACCGCCTCAGTCTGTCTGTTGTCGACGGTTGTGGCAGGCTCAGCGAAGGCAGCCGTGCTAAAGCAAGCGACCAGTCCTAGCGACAGAGCGACGCGATAAAATGCGCGCATCAGGTTCAATTCCTCCTCGAAAAAAAATCATTTCTTGGACGACGGATTTCGTCGAACATCCGTTTACTCCTGTGACCCTTCTCAGTCGGTCAACCGATCACGTTGGGTAGGCCTTTGGGAGCTTTCCATCGAGTCACCAGCATCTCCACTAAAGCCACTAAAGCGACCCCGGCCAACCCATCCACCGCGTAATGGAAGCGCCCGTAGACGGTGGCTATCGATAGCCCGAAAAAGACGATGGCAAAAAAGGGAAAACTAGCTCGGTCAAAGCGAAAAGACCCAACCGCCACGGCGGCTCCGATAGCCACGTGGCTGGAAGGGAAGGCGGCCGCCGCAGCAGCCCCTTGACCGGCCAGGTAGTGACAAAGCCACCACATGGGGCCCTGAAGTTCGGGGGCCAAGGGAGGCAGAAGGGGTCGAGGGCCGAGCACCGGAAAGACGATCTGAATGAGGAAGCTGATCAAATAGACCGATTCCACGCCCAAGAGAAAGCGGTGAAACTCGGGTCTTCCGTAGAGTCGAAAGGCTAGGGCGGGGATGAGAAGATAAAAACAGAGATAGCAAGCGTGGCAAAACTCCGAGAACCAGAGGCAAGGAAATCGCTCACTCAGCCAGAGGGCGGGTGTCTCTCCGAAGAGGGCGTTTTCCCACACCAAAACGAGCTCGTCATAGACTTTGCCGCCGGCGATCTGGCTGAGGAGATCTAGTTCAAAGTAGAGCAAAGGCACCAGCAGAAGAGGATAGAGGTCGTGAAGCCAACGAGGTCCCCGCCTGAAAGCCAGGATGGCTGTGATGAGCCAAGCGTGGACAAGGACAAGGGACCCGCCGCCAGCAATCAGGCAGGCCACTCCGGCTGTGATCACCAGATAGGCCAAAATGGCTCCATCAACAGAGTTATTCACTGAGAAAGGCTCTATTGGCTGCCAGCGCCTCGCTCTCGGCCATCTGGCGAGGAGGACGTTTCATATAGCAGGCGCAGGCTGCCTCCAAGGGTCCGGCTAGCCCGCGGTCGAGACCGAGTCTAGCACAGCGGATAGCATCGATCACCACACCAGCAGAATTGGGCGAATCTTGCACTGAAAGACGAAGTTCCACTTCGATCGGGAGACCGCCGAAACCTTGGCCCTCCATCCTGATGAAGGCTACCTTATTGTCTTTTTGCCAGGGCACATAGTCGGAGGGCCCGATGTGGACATCCGCCTCTCCCGGTGCAGGTTGAAGTTGAGAGACTACCGACTCGGTCTTGGAGAGCTTCTTGGTAACTAATCGGCTTCGCTCGAGCATGTTAAGAAAATCGGTGTTGCCCCCGGTATTCAACTGGTAAGTGCGGGCTACACCGACTCCTCGATCAGTGAACATACGGGCCAGGCTACGATGCAGAATGGTGGCCCCCATCTGACTCTTGATGTCGTCCCCCACCAGAGGCAAACCCCGGTCACGAAACTTCTTGGCCCACTCGGCGTCGGAGGCGAGAAAGACCGGGATGCAGTTGACCAGAGCCACCCCCGCCTCCAAGCAGGCTTCGGCGTAGTAGGTCGCCGCCCGGGTTGAACCCACCGGGAGATAAAGGACTAAAACATCGACTTTGGCTGAACGCAAGACCGAGGCAACCTCGCAAGGTTGCTCTTCGCTCAAGAGAATTCTTTGCTGATCAGAAAAGGCCCTGAGGTGCTCCGACCAACCATCGAGAACCGGGCCCATCGAGACGGCCCAAGACTGCGGCGTCAGGTCAGGACAGAAAACCTGGGCACAGTTGGGGGGGGCGAAAACGGCTTCCGAAAGGCGCTTGCCGACCTTGCGACTGTCGACGTCAAAGGCCGCTACCACCTCAATATCGCCGGGCGCATAGCCTCCAATGTCGGGCTCCATCAGGCCGGTCGTGGCTCGACCCCGATCCCGATAGTACTCCAGACCCTGCACCAGGGCGCTGGCGCAGTTTCCGACTCCAGCCAGGGCTACCCGGATCTTAGGGCTTCGGTCCATCTCGACAACTATGAGCCCGGCCGGAAATTCCCTGCTAGATCTGCTGAGCTTTCAGTAGCTTGAGAGGATAGAATGTGCCTCGCCAGAGAACGCCGCCGCGCCATAAGGTCAGATAGGTGGAGCGAAGGAGGGCGAAGGCTAGCAGCGTCCCGGCCAAAGGCAGAAAAAAGGCCGACCACCAGGGCCAGCCACTCAGGCGCGCCACTCCCCAGGCTACCGCAACCTGGAAAATCCAGCCAGGCCAAGCAGCCCACCAGCCGAACCAAGCCAACCAGGGCAGCCAGAAAAGAAGAACGAAGCCGGTGCAGCCCAGCACCACTTCAAGTAAAGAATAGTTGGTGCCCGCAAAACCGTTTTTCTCCAAACCCAAAACGATGCCTCGCAGCCCTTTTACCCAGCGCACCCGAACCTGGTTGGAAATCAAAAAGAGCTGCTGAAATCCCTCTCGCTTCACCAGCTTACCTAGAATGAGATCGTCGGCCACCTGCAGGGAGATGGCTCGATGCCCTCCAATTCTTTGATAGACCGAGCGTCGCAGCATATTGAAAGCCCCCACCCCTACGAAACGGCTTGGCTCGCGGTGAACCACCTCGGGACGAAATTTGAGGCCAAACAAAAGGGTGAAACACGGCACTGCGATCTTCTCCCAGAAGGTGTCCGTGACCACTTGGGGAGCCACCACCAGATGGTCTGCGCGCAGATGGTTCAGGGCAGCCACCGCCAGCCGTAGAAACTCCCTCTCAAAGTGAACATCGGCGTCGGTGAAGAGAAGAATCTCGCCAGTGGCCATTTCTGCCCCGAGGTGGAGGGCGTGAGTCTTGCCCAGCCAGCCGTCGGGTAGGTCGTGGTTGTGGACGACCCGCAAACTCGGGTCAGCCGCCGCCATCCGGTTTAACAGCTCTCCTGTGTCGTCCTCGGAGCGGTCATTGACCACCACCACCTCAAGTCCCGGATAGTCCACCTGGAGCAGGCTGGCCAGCGCTGACTCGATGGTGTCGGCTTCGTTGCGGGCCGCCACCACCACTGAGAGGGGGGGCAAAACTTCGAGCTCGCAATGGCGAAAGAGCTCCGCCGACATGAGATAGCGAGAGGCCATCCCTCTTTCCACCAGGACGGCCAGCCAGAACAAGCTGACCAGCGCCAGCAACCAGTTCATCGCTCGGCCGAGGCGGTGCGGTAGTCCTTGAATCGATAGCCTAGACCGCGCTCATTGAAAATATACTTGGGGTTGCGCGAGTCGGGCTCGAGCTTGCGCCGAAGATAGGTCACATAGAGGCGAAGAATCTGAGTGTCGTCCCGGTATTCGGGACCCCAAACACGACTGAGCAAAGTCTCGTGGGTGAGCAGGCGGCCGGGGTGGTTGATGAACTGGTGGAGCAGCTTGAACTCGGTGGGACGCAGATGCACCGGTTCGTCATCGACGACGGCCTGGCGGCGGTCGAGGTCGACCTGAAGATGGGAATCGATTTCGACCAGGCCGCGGCTTACGGGAGCTGGGGTATCGGTGCGCCGCAGCACAGCCTTGATGCGGCTGACCAGTTCTCTATGGTTGAACGGCTTTCCCAGGTAGTCATCGGCCCCTAGCTCAAGACCCAACACCCGGTCGTCGTCGCTGGCCTGAACCGTGACCATGATGACTGGGACCGTCGTCGTCTCTCGCAGGTGACGAAGAACCTCGAAGCCGGAAAGGTCAGGGAGATTCAGATCGAGGATGACCAGGTCGGGCAGCTCTTCCCGAGCTCGGTCTACGCCTTCCTGGCCGGTGACGGCCCCGGTCACGATAAAACCCGCCCCTTCCAGGGTGACCCGAATGAGGTCGAGCATATGAGGCTCATCCTCAACCACTAATACTCGTCTATCTTTAAAATCTTGTGCCATCAGGTTCCGCGGGGAAAGGTAAAGGAGAATCTCGCCCCGCCTTGGGCTCCTTCCTCGACTTTAATTGTGCCGCCGTGGGCGTCCACAATCGATTTTGTAATGTAGAGTCCCAGACCAGCTCCTCGGATGGTCTGGCCCGTGCCTCGCTCAAATGCTTCGAACAACCGTTGCCTCTGGCTCTCTTCGATTCCGGGACCAGAATCGGTGACCGCGATGGTTACCGTCTGGCTATTCCAGGTCACTTCCACCAGGATCGGTCCTCCGCCACCGTATTTGGTAGCGTTCTCGATAAGGTTGATTAAGACTTGCTGCATTCGACCGCTATCGATTCGGACGACCAGCGGTTGGTCTGGCTTGTCCACCACAATCTGGCTACCGACGGCCTCGGCCACCGGCTTAAGTTTTTGAACTACGCGGGAAACAAGTCCTCCCAACTCTTCTGACTCATAACTGAGCTGGAGCCCACCAGCTTGAACTCGGGTCGCTTCCAGCATCTGTCCGACCATTTTTTCCAGCCGAACGCTCTCTTCAAGGATGATTCCCGCTTTCTCACGCACGGTCTTGGGAGGCAGCTCGATCTCAGGGTCGGCGATCAGACCGGCGAATCCTTTGATAATGGCGATGGGGGTGTGAAGCTCGTGACTCACGGCCGAAAGAAAGACCTTCTGAAGTCTCTCCACCTCTTTGCGCTGAGTGATGTCGCGGACGGTCATGACCCAGCCGAGAGGACGGTTGTGCTCGTCGAAAAGAGGGGCGCCGGTCAATTCTATGTCGATCGGCTGGTGGTGGCGGTCGAACAGCTGGGCTTCCACCGGCTCGGTCCGGTTGAGAAAATGGCGACGGCCCATCCGGACCAGAGAGGTGGTGGTCGACGGCTCCAGCTCAAGCTGAACAGGAAAAACCTCGTGACACGGCCTTCCCACCACTTCCCCGATGAGGTAACCGGTCAGCTTGGCCATGGTCAGGTTATAACCAACGACCCGGCCTTCTTTACCGAGAATCACCACCCCATCGGAACTGTGTTGAATGACCGCCTCAAGCCAACGACGCTCAGTCAGGAGCCGATGGAGAAGACGCGCGCTTTGAATCGAGACTTCGAGTTTGTCGACGAAAAGGTGATAGAGGCCGGGCGACATGCGAAGAGGTTCGGACTCGTCTTGATTGACGAGGCAGAAAAAGCCGACGGGTCGGCCGCCGCTGCGCACAGGGACCGTCAGAGCTCCTTTGCCGGCGGCGTTCTGCACGTCCTGATCGAGGCGCATCACCAACTCGGGAGAGTCCTGACCGAGTTCGGTCAGTTCCTCGACGGCGGCTTCGATGAGGGGCTGTAAACAAGCCGTTTTCTCTTGGTCGAGTCCGTAAGAGCTCGACTGGTTGACGGTCATCATCAAGCCGCCCTGGCCACCGGCGGCTTTGACGACTTCCTGAAGGATCCGCTCCACGGTCTCGTGAGAGCCGGGAGCGTCTCCCAAATCGAAAGTCAGATGGAGCTCCCCGTCATCGAGCTCGAAGCCTATCGGTTCGGGGTCGGTCACGGGGGTCTTGGACTACACCGGAATCTTTCCGTAGGTGGGAGAGTGACCGTAAGCCTTTTTGAAACGGGCGGCAAATTCTTCCAGGCTATAACGGTGCTGCTGAGTTCCGTAGTTTTCCACCGCATAGACGGCGGCCACACTCCCCATCCGGGCACACTCTTCCAGTTCGCAGCCGCTCACCAGTCCAGCCACGAAGCCTCCTCGGAAGGCATCCCCGGCCCCAGTCGGGTCGACCACTTCTTGGGCCGGGCAGGCCGGAACTTCAACGACGGGGCCTCCCCGAGGCATCAGACGGCTGCCCTTCTCGCCCAGGGTCACGACCAACAACTCGATGTCCTGATGAAGCTTTTCCACCGACTTGCCTGTCTTCTCCTGAAAAACAGCGAACTCGTAGTCGTTGAGGATCATCGCTTTGGAACCGAGAGCCCCTTCCAGCAACTTTTCGCCGTCCATAGCGATCACCTGGAAGGAGGGGTCGTAGATCACGGGGATGCTGGCTTCTTTGGCCTCTCGACAGTGACGGAGCATGGCTTCAGGGTCGTCAGGGGCGACAATGAGAACGGCTGGGTTCGAGCCGGCCAGCGCCTTGACACTCATCTCCTTCGAGCGCGGCATAGCCCCGACGTAGAAACCGGTGATCTGGTTGTTCGATTGGTCGGTGGTGATGAAGCAGGTGGCTGTAATCTCGTCGTCCACCTGGAGGATGGCCGAGGTGTCAACCCCTTCCTCTTTCAGAAACTTCTCGTAGCCGGCGAAGTCGTGGCCGGCGGCGGCCACGATGCGGGGGGTGCGGCCCAGCAAGGCCAAAGTGTAAGCGATGTTGCCGGAGCATCCGCCCCTTTGTTTTTGAACCTTGTCGACCAGAAACGAAACGTTGATCTGGTGCAGCTTGTCGGGCAAGATGTGGTTCTTGAAGTAGTCGGGGAATGACATAATGTGGTCGAATGCCAGCGACCCCGCCACCAGAATCTGTCCCTCGATCGGCTTTGCCATTTACTCTTCCTCCTTAGGGGTTGCTGACGGCGTCGGACTTGCCGTCTCAAAAATCGGTTGAACGGTTTTGGTGAGTTTCTCCAGGGTGTTACCTTCAATCAAGAAGACCTGGCCTTGCCCCCGGTCGGCCACGGTTTTGCCGTTGTCGAACTTACCCAATCGAAGCTGAGCCAAACGGTTCCCTTGGCCGTCAAAGAATTCCAGCTCCGCCGTTGGAGCCTCAAGAGGGGTCGAACCCTGCTCCTCCCACTGGGTCTCTTTGACCTGCCACAGTAAGTCGGTGAAGGTCGACTCCTCGCCTTGAGCTCCCTCTACCGACCATCCCAGTCGGCCTTGCTCGGCTTGGATGACTCGAGAAGCGATCTGGCCTGTCACTTTCTTCACCTGGTCCACCTCGAAGTCGACCAGATGACGGTCTCGGAATTTTCTGGGCGTAGGCTTGAGAAGGCTCTCCACCTTGTCGCCAAAGTCGAGCACAAATCGCTCCTCAGGGTTGAGGCGGCGAGCATAATACATGCCTGGCTTGACCGGCACAGGTGGGCCCACTTCGAGGATGTAGGGTTCTTTGAGACCCTCGACCTGAACTTCAAGTCGGAGTTCTAGCGGCTCCCACCGAACCTTATCGTCGTCGGTCAGAAAGCGACCGGCTTGCATCGACTTAAAACCCCACAAGTAGTCGTTGACGGCCTGACGGTCGGCGTCGGCCTGGATCGGCTCTTTGAGGCGGAATTCGGTCAGCGGTTCCACCTCGTCTTCGCCCTCGGGGGCCTCGTCCTTCTGACCTTCGATGTCGAAAGAGGTGCCTTCCAGAGTGACCAGCTTCAAACCGGTGACTTGAGCCGGGATGACGGGTAAAGGGCTCTTCTCTCGAAGTTCTGACAGATCTTGCTCGAGGACCGCCCCGAAGCTTCCGTTGACCACGTAGATCGGCCCCTGGTCGCCGCTGCGGGCGTAGAAGTTGTTGCCGTCGGGGGTTCGTCGGCCCAAAACGACCAGGTAGCTGGCTCCCGAGCCGGTGGTCAGGTCAACCCGATAGCTCGGCTCGTCAAAGCCGAACTCTTTCAGGTCCTTCTCAGCCGGGGCTTCCACCAGGACTCGCTCGTGGGAGAGTTGGCCCAGGTCTTCTGCCACCGAGCTGATCTTGTCGCTAGCCAGCAATTGGTCTTGGTAGAGCCAGCGTCCGTCCCTGATCTCCACCGTGAAATCCTGACCGGCTTTCTTGGTCACCTCGAGTTTGGTGACGGCGCCCTCTTCGATGTCGGCGAACAGTCGTTTTTGCTGAGCTTCCTGCTCGGCCTTATTTTCCTTGATCTTCTCGGAGAGGCCGTAGAAAGCCAAGAGTGCGATCAAGATGACCATCATGACGAGATGACTGCGAGACATGCTGACTCCTAGGTCCGTCTTCGGCTCGATTGAGTCACAAAACCGATGGTGGCCACCAGCATCGGGATCAAGACCCAACTGACCAGACGCATCCAGGCCATCTGACTGTTTTCGAGCACCAAAGGCTTGGCCTTCGAATCCTCGGCTCGGATGGTGATCTGGTCTTCCGACTCGCACAACCAGTTGATGGCGTTCAGGCCCAAGTCTTTATTGCCTAGCAGCTGAAACATTCGATCGGAAAAAGCATCGGCGTCTCCGAAAACGAGAAGCCGGCCACTTTTCTTAGGAGTTTCCTCCTCGCCTTCGCTCCCTTCCTGGTCGAGTTCCCAGGTGACGGCCACCGCGAGGGGAAGCGATTCGGCCGCCTCTTGCTCGGGCTGGAAAGCCAGCTCGACCTGACCTAAAACCTTCTCCAGAGGAATAGGGAAAGCCGTCGGGGCGGTTTGAACGAGCTGTTCGGCTTGATACCCTTCAACCTCGCCGGCCGCTACCGTGCGGGCTAACCGGAAGATGGTGTGGGTCTTAGAATCTCTTGTGATGGGACTCTGGGCCGAATAGGCCATGCCAACGGCGTAGACCGGTTCAGCGCCAACCATCGCGGAGGCTTCGTCGATGATGATTTCGTCTTTGAGCTCGACTCCGTAGGAAGCGACCCAGTCAACGTATTCTTTGGGAGTCTCCATCTCGGCCAGTAGGAAGAGGTGTCCACCTTCCTGGAGATAGTCCTCAAGAAGAGTTTTCTCTCCCTCAAGAAGAGGGGCCGTGGGACCAGCGATGACGATGGCGGCGGTGTCGTCGGGAATTTTTTTCTCGGCTGCGAGCTTGAGCTCTGACGACAGGTAGCCCTCAGTGGCTAATGCCGTTTTCCATTGGTTCAGGTTGCCGGGATCCTGAGAGTCGAGGGCGCGCTCGCCGTGACCGGTTAAAAAGTAGAGCTTCTGCTCGTTTGACCGGGTCAGCTTCAAGAGAGCGTTGGTGATGGCATTTTCTTCGAAGGCGGTCACCCGTTCCCGACGAGCGCTGACATCGTCTTTTGACAGTTCGTCGCTGGTGAAAGCTAGCACAGCCTGACCTTCGTAGCGCACGTCCAGAGCCTCGGCGATGGTGGGGCTCCGTTCCAGGTCGAGGAGCTCGAATTGAAAGGCGCCGTCAGAGGCATCAGCGTAACGACGAAAGAGAGCTTCGGCCTCATCGCGAGTCTTGCCGGGCCTCTGAAAGACATACGCTTTCACCGGAGTGTCCAAGCGTCCAGCTAGCTCTCGGCTCTGCTGGGAGAGAGTGTGGCGTTGATTCTTGGTTAGGTCGAAGGTGTGTTGATTGGAGTTTGAGATAATCAACACCATGGCGTAAATGGCGATCGCCAGCACAAAAGAAAAGACAGTCGAGATGAGGACTTTCATACGTCTGGTCATATCAGATGCTCCATTTCCGGCTTTCTAGCACCCTCACGGTCAGGAACAGAAAGAGGCAGGTCCAGGCCACGTAGTAGACCAAACTGTGAGTAGAAACGCTGCCTCGGGCCATCTGCTCGATATGATACATCACAGAGAGGTCTCCGAAGGTGTCCTTCAGGGGCTTGAGGGCCTCGTTGAGAATGCTGACCAACCAGGAAGCCATCAACCCCCCGTAGCAGATGGCCGAGGCGATCATCTGGCTCGAGGTCGTGCTCGAGGCCCACAGGCCAAAGGCACAAAACGCTCCGCCCAGGAGCAACAAGCCCAGATAGCCAGAAGCGACCAGCCTCCACTCGAGCTCGGCCACTCGACTGATCATCACGATGCACGAGAAGAAGGAGAGAGTCAGCATACTGGCCACCACAGAGAGGGTTGCCAGGAATTTTCCTAACACGATTTGGGCTTCGGTGAGAGGGTAGGTGAAAAGCATCTCAAGAGTGCCGGAGCGACTTTCTTCGGCCACCAAACGCATGGTGAGAAGGGGAAGCAGAAAGAGCATCAGGAAACCCATCCACCACATAATCGGGGTGATCAGGTCCTCCATGATGTTGACGCCCCGTCGTCCGAACGCGCCCATGCTAGCACTCATCGAGTACTCAGCATAGCTTTCCAGCATGCCCACGGAGATGATTCCTAAAATGAAGAGATAGACGGCCATCAGCACCCAGGCCAAGCTGGAGTTGAAGTAGGCGGCCATCTCCCGTCGCAGGATGGCGATCATATCAGGCGGCCTCCTTTTTCACGATTTTCAAAAAGATATCTTCCAAACTCATACTGAGAGGAGTCATTTCCAGCAGGTCCCACTCACGAGCCACGATCAAGCGGGCCAGTTCGGCCCGAACGTCGGTGTCGGTGGCGGTCGAAACTTCAAACAGGTGGTCTTCGACTCTCTTCACCTCTTTCACCCCGTCCAACTTCTCTAAGGCGGCCCCTACCTCGCCGTTAGCTCCCCCGACGCGGAGGCGGATCCGGTTGATGCCATCCAGGCGATCGGTCAGATTTTTGGGAGTGTCCATGGCTTTGATACGACCATCGGCGATGATAATGACGCGACCGCACAGAGCCGACACCTCGGGCAAGATGTGGGTCGACAGAATCACGGTCGAGGAAGCCGACAACTCGCGAATCAGGTTCCGGATATCGCGAATCTGGCCAGGATCCAACCCGACTGTCGGTTCGTCCAGAATCAACACCTTCGGGTCGTTCACAATAGCTTGAGCCAGACCCACTCTTTGACGGTAGCCCCGAGAGATGGTTCCGATCAGCTGGTTTTCGACTGGTTCCAGGTTACATCTTCCCAGAGCTTTGTTGACGGCGGCGTCGCGGTCGCTGGCGGCCATCCCTTTAGCGGCCGAAGCGAAGGCCACGAACTCGCGCACTGTCATATCGTGGTAGAGCGGAACATGCTCGGGGAGATAGCCGACGTTTCTGCGGACTTTTATCGACTCTTCAGCCACGTCGTGCCCAGCGATACGGGCACTGCCTCCCGAGGGAGGGAAGTAGCCCGTCAGCATTCGCATGGTGGTGGTCTTGCCGGCCGCATTAGGACCTAGAAAGCCGAGAATCTCTCCCTCTTCTACCTCGAAGGTCAGGCCGTCGACGGCAACCTTGTCGCCGAAGACTTTGGTTAACTTATCGGCGGTGATCACTTGAAGATTCCTCCTCTGCCAGGCAGCGCGGTTCTGCGGTGCCTTAGCGAATCCTGCCGTTGTTTTTCCCCGCTCGAGCGAGCTTTAATCAGGAACGGGCCGGACCAGCCTGTCGACCACCGCTTGGAGGCGGTCGAGGTCGAACGGCTTGGTAAGCCAGGCGGAGACCCCTTCTAACTCTTGGGGCTCGAAGGTGCCGGTCCAGGCTAGAATAGGAATTTGGGCGGTCGGGTCTTGGCCTTTGAGAAGGTGAACCAGCTCGAAACCGGTCATATCGGGCATAGAAATGTCGGTGATGATCAAACGGGGCAGCACTTCACGGGCCTTTTCTAATCCGGCCGTTGCCGTATTGGCCACGTGGACGCGATAGCCCCGACCACTGAGGAGACCGCGCAAGACTTCCAGGGCAGGCACCTCATCGTCGATGACCAGCACTTCGGGACCCTCTCCAGCGGGAGGAATGACCACTGGCTCCATCAGGCTGCTCCGCTTCAGAGAAAGGCAAAAGCAGCAGCCCTGGCCGCACGAATGACAGGCTGATAGCTTGCCTCCCAGGGTCTCGGCGTGTCGTCGAGCCAGGGCCAAACCCAACCCACCTCCGGAACCCTCTTTCCCTTGCTGGAAAGCGAGAAACACCTCGTCGGGGTCGTCGAATGGGAGACCCGGGCCTTGGTCGGTCACTTGACAGCGAACCTCGGTAGCCTGATCGGGCGGATAGCGAGAGAACTCGACGCGCACCCTGCCCGACGAACTGAATTTGATAGCGTTACTTATCAACTCGGCCAGAATACTGGTGAGCCTTTCCAGGTCTGTGCGCAGAAAGAGCGGGGGATCGTGGACCTGGAATTCCAGCTGCAGGCCTTTCTCGGAGGCCTGTTTTTGGAAGCGTCTCTCGAGTCCGTCCAGAACTCTGTTGCAATCGATGGTGGTGAGGGTAAGCAGCGAGGTGTGAGAGCCTAGTCGGTCACGCTCCACCATCTCCTCGAGCATAGCCTGCAACTGGCGGCCCGCATCCATCACCCTGTCGAGGTTAGCAAGCTGACGGGGGGCGAGATAGTCATCGGCTTTCCGGCGGACGAGACGAGAAAAGCCGAGAATGGCGTTGAGCGGATTGCGCAGTTCATGGAGGGTCTCTCGGAGCAGCTTGTTGCGGCGTTCTCGATCGGCGGCCAGGGCGGCCGTGACCATCTCTAACTCCATGTGGACGTGGCGAAGCTGATCGCTTTGGGCCGCTTGCACACGACTGGCTTGTTCCACCTGTCTTTCTAGCTGGTCGATGTGAAGGCTTCGGGCAACCCGCCTGAGCACCAACTCAGGGTCGAGGCTCTCAGGTAAGGTGTCGGCAACCCCTTCGGGGGGCGGTCCAGGATTCAGTAAGAGGACGGGCCCCCTGGGTAACTGCTCAGGCAGGCCGTCATAGATCAGCAGGTCGTAAGCCTTTTCAGGGACGCTGGCTGCCACTTCGACCTGGTAGTCGTCAGCCAGGATGTCCCTCAACCGGTGGGCCACCTCGTCTCGCGCGGTTACCACAAAGATCAAAGTCGCGTCGCAGGCCATCGGGGTCAGCTTCCAAGAAGGGAGGGAGCCCTCCTTTTTTGTGAAATCTCAAGCCCGATGAGAATTTTGGTTGTGGAAGACAATCCCATCAACCTCGATCTGGTCGTTCAGTTGCTGGAAGACGATTACGACGTTCTCACGGCCGAAGACGGTGAAACCGGGGTTGAACTGGCTCGCCAAGAGAAGCCCGATCTGATTCTGATGGACTTCTCTTTGCCTCAGCAAAACGGCTGGCAAGCCTGCCAGGCTATCCGGGGGGCCGGTGTCCACTCCAAAGTCCCTATCGTCGCTCTCACCGCCCACGCCATCAAAGGCGACCGGGAGAAGGCCTTGGCGGCCGGATTTGACGACTACGTCACCAAGCCGATCGACGAGGACCGCCTTTTTGAAGTGATCGAAAAGTTCGGCGGCTGCTGAATACCGTTTCGGCCTGCTCAAGAGGTATCGGGCCGTGATGGACGACTTTGACCAGACCCCCGGAATGGATAAGGTCTTGGCCGGGAAAATGTTCCCCGACGACACCGATCTGGCCAACAAGTGGCAGCCTGTTCTGGGTGCGGTCGCGACTCTCGGTTGCACCGCAGGCGGCTTGGCCGCAGGGCTCGGCGCAGCCTGGCTGATGGGTGGAACCGGTGCCGGTATGGGCGCCTTGCTGGGCGCCGGCATCGGCGCCGTTGGTGGCGCCTACTGGGGTAACCAGGTCTAGAGGGCCTGTTGACATTCGACTGGCCGAGGAAGAAGGGTTATAACACGGAG
>CAYRFU010000203.1:0-13315 GCA_964423525.1 uncultured Burkholderiales bacterium
CCGCACCGGTACGGTGGAGGTGGGGAAAGAGGCGGACCTACTAGTGGTCGAGCGAGACCCCACGGAGGACCTGACCACCCTTTTTGGACCCCTTCTGGTGATGAATAACGGTCGTTTGGTGGTCGATAAGGTCTCCTAAGTCGTGGTTGTGAGGACGTCTTCTGACTCACTGCCGGTGTGGGTGTCGGTGGAGCTCCTCAACACCTCCACCAGCTGCAGGGTCTGAGTAACTCCGCCGACCACGATTCCGACCGGGCTGCCACCCGAGTAGACTGCGGCCTTCCCCATCTCGACGGCCAGACCGACCGGGACGGCTCCCAGAAGACTTCTCCCGACAGGGCCAACCGATTCTTTCAGGTGACCTCCTTCAAGGAGGCGAGATTCAAGATAGGTCCCCCCCTCTTGACTGAAATTTCTAACCATCTGACCGAAGCGAGGGCCTACGAAACTGGCTGTTCCCGCCGACAGTCCCCCGACCAGGGCTGCCGTAGCCCAGGACCCCCCGGTGAGCCCGGCCAGAGCTGCCCCCAGACCCAATCCGAGACCACCAGCGGCCACGCTCCGGAGAGTTGGGTCGTCGGGAAAAAGCCAGTTGGCCGAGGCCGCGGCCAGGCCGCCCACTGCTTTAGTGGGACCGGGTAGAAGAGCCCCGGCCAAGACCGAACCCATATCGGTGGAGTCCCGAACAGAGGCCTGAGCGTTACCCCCTAGAGTTTGAACAGCCCCTAGCAGGCCTCCGACCACGGTGGCCGGCACCATCGCCCCCGAGCCTAACAGGGCGGCGCGAGCCGCCCCTAGGGCCGCCCCGACCGCCACTCCCGCAGCCAATCCCGCTAGAGTGCTGCCGGTTTGATTCTCGACTAGAACTCCGGCCAAACCACCTCCCAGGGCACTGACGGCGCCTGAATACCCTCCTAACAAGAGCCCCTCAGCTCCTGCGCTCAAAGCCACCTGAAAGTAGGAAGGGCGCTCCATATTGCCGTCTGTACTAGGGCGTGGTGTCGACTTCTCATCCAACCAACGCGCCGCTGTGGAAAAGCTTGCCACTCTCATCGGCGCAAAGATAAGATTTCGGATGTAAAGTTGGGATGAACCAGCTGTTACCGAATCGCCAAAAGGGGAAAGGATATCGCCCGGGAAGCCGGCCTTATGGCAATTCGTATCGGAGTCCAGCTCCACCCTCAACACTGCAGCTATCAAGAGATCGCCCAGGCCGCCAAGAAGGTCGACACCTTAGGGGTCGACACCCTCTGGACCTGGGACCACTTCTATCCCCTCTACGGCTCCCCCGGTGCTCCCATGGGCGAGGATGTTCACCCTGCTATCGCTGACAGCCCTCTTCGCCATTCTCACTTTGAAGGGTGGACTTTGTTAACAGCCTTCGCCACCCTCACCACCTCGGTTGACATCGGCTTGTTGGTCACCTGCAACAGCTACCGCAACCCTCAGCTTCTGGTCGACATGGCTCGAACGGTCGACCATATCAGTAACGGCCGGGTCATCCTGGGTCTTGGCTCGGGCTGGTATCAAAAAGACTATGACGAATATGGCTACGACTTCGGCACGGCCGTCAGTCGACTCAAGGACCTGGATCGCGACTTGCCCGTCATGCAGGAGCGCCTCAAGAAACTTAAGCCGGCTCCTGTGCGAAACCCGCTTCCTATTATGATCGGAGGCGGCGGCGAAAAGATGACTCTCAGGATGGTGGCCACCTACGCCCATCAATGGAACTACTTCGGCACTCCCGAGGAAATGGCTCACAAAATGAAAGTCCTGGATAGCTGGTGTGAGAAAGTAGGTCGCAACCCGGCCGAGATCGAGCGCTCAATCCTGATCATCCGACCCGAGGGCTTCGACCACCTCGACGCCTATTACGACGTCGGCATCCGCCACTTTATCGTCGGAGTGGGCGCCCCCTTTCCGATGGATCGAGCCGAGCAGCTCTTGAAATGGCGGGAGCAAAAACTAGCCTCAGTCTAATCGTCTGCTTCTGGCTTACAGACCGCTCCCACGTTATTGTGCCCGTTCATTCTCGTGATCAACGGTTTGTCGAAGCGAAGATGACGGGTGTAAGTCCGCTGACTGACCGGCTCTTGCTGGAGCAACCACTCCCAATCGATCCACTCGCGCTCTTTAGAAGAGATTGTGAAATAGCCCACCCCGAAACAGGACAAATTCTGAAAGAAGTGACTTCCCTGAGAAGGCTCTACCTGGAGGTCCTTGAGGCCGGCCTCGATGATGATTCGGGCTCCTGAGATCTGGTCCCAGGTGACCGGAATTCCAAGCCACGGGTCAGCCGTTCCCCAGCGACCCACCCCGATGGCGATGTAGGCGGTTTGCTGCTTCTGGAGTTCGGCGTTGTAGAGCCCGAATTCGGCCGCCACTTCTCGGCTCTTGGCGCGCTCGAAGGTCTCAGGATCGGTCATCACCACGTCGTAGACATTGGAGACGACCGCATTGCCAAGGACTCTGGTGCTGCGACACACCAGGTCGGCGTCGTCGTCCTCCTCCAGTTTAAGTTCTTCCAGCTCATGGCCGGCCACCATCGGCCGCATCTGGAGAAAAGCGAATTCGGTGGGCTCGACCAGGAGGTTCACGGCGAACTCGATCTCAACGGGGGAGTTCATGGCCCACTGGCCCATGTCAGAGACCATCTCAAGAATCCGGGCCAAAGGAAAAATCTCGTTCTTCAAGATGGGAGCGAAGGTGATCACCCTCGCTCCTTTACGGGCCGTCCCATCATAGAGGGCCTGGTTGTGATGAGAGTACGTTGAGGCCAGGGGGGCCAGAGTTCCGTCGGCTTCGGCTTCATCAAGCTCGAGGAAGTCAAGCTCCATCACCTGATTGATGGCGGTGTAGCCATCCCGAGGCGGAATCTTGAGGGCGTAAAAACGATTCTGACTGTTCTTCAGCAGGTCGTTCAGATCGGCGAACTGGGCCGAATGACGGGGGTAGCGAGGGCAAAACTGAACTGCCCGGCGCCCAGAGACCACCGTTTCGCCGAGTCCTAACGCGACGTTGGCGATGCCATCGGTGGTCACCATGGGTGGTCGGGGGTAGTAGTTGTGAGAACGGACGACCCCGGAGAAATCTGGGTAGAACCGGTCACCGTGAAAGCTCCCTACCAGCTTTTGAATAATGACCGCCATCTTCTCCTCCTCCAATCGGTAGGGGGTTGAGCGCATGTAGGCTTTGCTTTGACGGGTGAAGGTGGAAGCATAAACCCGCTTGATAGCAGCCAGGAATTGCTCCCGCCGAATCTCTGGATCGCGATTGTTATTGGCCAGCATGTAGGTGCCGTAGACACCGGCAAAAGGAAGATAGCGAGAGTCTTCGAGCAAACTCGAGGAGCGGATAGCCAGTGGATAATCAGCCATGTCGATAAAGGCCAGCAGATCTCGCAGCGCCTCGTCCGGAAAATCGCCAAGCAGAAAGCGGTTGACCAGCTCCTCATCGTCTTCGCAGTGAAGGGCAAACTCGCGCAGGTGGTTGCGGTCAAGAAACTGGTCGAACACTTCAGCCGCCAGCACCACCACCGGTGGAACCGCGATCTCGACGCCGGGAAAAGTGTCGCGCAGGTTAAAATTGGAAAGGAGCGACACCACGAAACCGAGGCCTCGGGCCTTTCCCCCCAGAGAACCACGGCCGATACGCGCGAAATTGGCGGCCTCAAAATTCTCGGGGTCGAAATCCACGATCGAGCCCCGATAGCGTTCTCTCCGCCATTCTCGTAAACTCGAAATCAGGTGTTGGCGCACCCCTTCGATCGATTCGAAATGAGAGACACGGGAGGCGCGTAATCGATGAGCGAGCCAGAACTCAGTGCGCGCCTTGAGCCAGTTGGAAAAATGATTTCGTTCGGCGTGGAAGCGGATCGAGTCGGGCGGAACCACCTGAATCTTCTGCTCGAAGACTCTCAGGTCGGCAGCCCGGGCCACTTCGGTTCCGTCGGGCAAAGTAAAGACAAAGTCCCCGAAACTGAAGTAGCGCTTCATGAATCGACCTAGCTCTTGAAGTAACGTGGGAGTCGATTTGAGAAGGAAACTCGCTCCCATCGACTCGGCTCGAGCCTGGAGTTCCTGTGAGTTTGACTGGAGCAGAATAGGAATGTCGGCATTGGACTGCTTGACGTGACTGGTGAATCGTAAGCCTGCTTCTGGGTCGATCTTCCCTTCACGCGGGAAGCTGATATCTGAGATGACCCCCAAAATGCAACGATGATAGGTCAGGTAGTAATCCCAGGCTTCTTCGTAAGTGGTGCAGAGCAAAATCTTGGGTCGAGCTCGCATCCTTAGGAACCTTTGAGAGGCGTTGATCCCTTCTGAGATCAAACTCAGCGAGTGTCCGAACAGCTGACCGTAAATCATAGGCAGGTAGGCTGAATAGAAGTGGACATTATCCTCGATCAAGATGATCGACTGAACTCCCACCGATTTGCTATCGTGCTCGACATTACGACGATCTTCCACGAACTTGATGATAGCGATCAGGATGCGGAAATCGCCCTGCCACAGGAAAACCTTCTCAAAGACCGACAGGTCGTGTTGAGCCGCCATCTGGCTGAGACCTCGCTCGTCGTAGGTCAGGAGCACAACGGGGGTCTGGTGACCCTGGTCAGCGAGACGCTGGGCGAACTCGAGAGCATGCATATCACCGGGGTTTAAGGTGGTGATCACCAGATCGATCTCTCCCCCTTTGGCAATCATTTCGAGGGCTTCGCGGCCACTCGAGACCCGCAGTAGGTAAGGGACCGTGATCAAACTCAAATTGTGATGCTCGGAGTAGAGGCGTTCGTAGAGCTGACCGTCTTCTTCCAAGATAAAGCTGTCGTAAAGGCTACAAACCAACAGGACTTTCCGGACCCGATACTGCATCAGATTTTGGAAAGAATGAAATCTGCTGGCGTGGCCGTACTCTCTCAACAACTCCTGAAAGGCGGTCATGACCCCAAAATTCCTGGCATCGGAGCGAAAACCCTATCGTGATCTACCTGGGGTGGTTCATAGCCCTCATCGTCTCTGTCGTCCATACCCTGGGTTTGCTCTCGGCTCTGCACGTACTCCTCTACGCTCGCACGGCCCAAGGAGCGATCGCCTGGTCTATCTCTTTATTGACCTTTCCCTACGTCGCGGTTCCCCTTTACTGGCTGTTGAGTCGGGACAAATTCTGGGGCTATATCAAGTTTCTCAGGGCTACCGCTCTGCCCCACGACAACTATCGCCAGGTGGCTAACTTTCTGGCTCAGCTGGAGCCTTTCCGGACCCAGGTCCCGGCCGAATACCAACAAAGGGTTCAAGTCTTCGAGGACCTGGCTCGCCTTCCGTTCACCAGCGGTAACGAAGTCGAGCTCTTGATCGATGGGGACCACACCTTTCGGGAGATGTTCGCAGCCATCGACCAGGCCCAAGAGTACATCCTCTTGCTTTTTTTCATTGTGGAGGATGACCAGATCGGAGGTCGGCTCAAAGACCACCTTTTGGCTCGAGCCGAAACCGGGGTCCGCATCTACTTCCTTTATGATGAGTTCGGTTGCCTGGGGCTAGGGAGCTACATCGAGGAGCTCCGCCGAGCGGGAGTGGAAATGCACCCTTTCAACACTACTCAAGGCAGCTTTAACAAGCTTCAGATCAATTTTCGCAACCACCGTAAGACGACCATTATCGACGGTCGGGTGGCCTTCGTGGGTGGGGTGAATGTCCAGGATGACAGCATGGGGATGAGCCCTTTTTACGGTCCCTGGCGCGATACTCACGTCCGCCTCGAAGGTCCGGCCGTTCAGGGCGTCCAGCTGGTTTGGGCCGAGGACTGGTATTGGGCCACCCGAGAGCCCCCCGAGCTTGAATGGACGCCCCGCCCCGCCGAACGCCAAAGCCGAAGCGCACTCTATCTGGGGACCGGTCCGGCTAGCGTGCTCGACGCGGGCGTCCTCTTCTTCGTCCACTGTATTAATTGCGCTCGTGAAAGACTCTGGATCGCGAGCCCTTACTTCGTTCCCGACGAGACGGTGATCGACGCGCTGGTTCTCGCCTCGTTACGCGGGGTGGAGGTGCGCATCATCCTGCCCGAGCGTTGGGACATGCTGATCATGTATCTGGCCGCCTTCAGCTACTTTCCCGAACTCGAGCACACCAACGTCCGCTTTTTTCGCTACCAGCCGGGCCACCCCCACCAAAAGGTGATGCTGATCGACAACGACATCGCCTGGGTGGGCTCGGCCAATGTCGACAACCGTTCGATGCGACTCAACTTTGAGGGAAACCTGGTGGTGCTCGGATCGGATTTCGCCGGTGAGGTCGAGACCATGCTAACCGAAGACCTGCGCCACTGTGTCGAGGTGGGTGCTGACGACTACTACAGCCGAGGGATCTTATTCAAACTTGGGGTCAAACTCGCCCGGCTGTTCTCGCCTATCCTTTAGTGCTTGCTGAACTGGAAGGGCTAGTCCGTACAGCTCAGTCGTGGTTCTCACGCGGTAGCTGGGGTGGCCGCCTGCTGGGGGGAGGCCGTCGCTTCGACCGGCCAGGGGTGGTCATGATCGAGATTCCTGACTTTCGAGAACGGAGTCTAGCTCAACGGCTCCAAGACCAAGACGAATACTGGGTCCTAAAACTGTCGCGCCAAGAGGACCCCCCCCAACCCAGCCCCCATCGAGTCGAACGCCCGTTCGTAGCCCTGATGATCTGGTATCTTCCGGCTTTGATTCGTATTCTTTTCGGACTACTCCAGGAGTCTTTCGAGACCAGTTGGCGAAACTGGCCCGACCGGATTCTCAGCGAGACCCGGACCATGGAGGCAGAAATGGCCGTCTGCCGCGGAGAAGCGGTGGTCTGGGTTCCTCGAGTCGAAGGTAAAGCCGCTATCCGTATTTTCCGCCTGGCTCGAGCCGCCCTGGCGCGCGAATACAACGTGTGGCTCTATACCGAAAATCCCGAGCCTCAAGCCTGTTTACCAGCCGGCATCAAACTTCCGAGGGGAGCCTTTAGTGCGGCCGTTTTACTCGACCTGGCCTCCCAGATGGTGGGCGCCGAAACGGTCTATGAACGGGTCGAGATGCAGCCCCCCAAACCCGGACGCTTAAGAGTGATGACCTACAATGTCCACGCCTGCGTGGGTATGGACGGCCGGCTCTCGCCCGAGCGAGTGGCTCGAGTGATCGCCCGCTATCATCCTCACGTGGTCGCCCTTCAAGAGCTCGATTCGGGTCGACGCCGGACCGACTATGAAGAGCAAGCCTTGCGCCTGGCTCAATTGCTCAAGATGGATTTTCATTTCGAAGCGGCCATGGAAACGGGCGGCGGCGAATACGGGAACGCGATTCTGAGCCGCCTCCCTCTCCGTCTAGTCAAAGCCGGTCCCCTACCCCACCCAGGCGGGAAGCTGGTCGAACCTCGAGGCGCTATCTGGGTCGAAGTCGACTTTGAAGGGATCCCGGTGCAGCTGATCAACGCTCACCTAGGGTTGCTTCCTAACGAGCGACTAGCCCAGATCCGTGCTTTACTCGGCCCCGACTGGGCGGGTCGAGCCTCTCGTCCTCTGGTTCTGCTGGGGGACTTCAATGCAGGACCGACCACCCTCGAGTATCGATTGCTGAGTTCGAAACTGCGAGACGCCCAACCCAAGAATCCTCGCAAAACCTGGTCGAGCCGCTATCCCGTGCGCCTGCTTGACTATATCTTCTGCGATGGGGATTTGAACCTCGCTCGAGTCAGCGTCCCGAGGACTCGTCTAACGGCCGAGGCGTCCGACCACCTTCCCATCATTGTCGACCTGGAGTTCTAGACTTCAGCCAGCGACCGAGTACGCTCATGATAGCAGGTGTAACAGGTGGGCGAGTAGCTGGCCTCCGCTCCCAGTTGAATGGCTGGTCCTTCAAGCAAAGCTCTTCCCTGGGAATCGTGGCGAAGGTTAAAGACAGCCTTTCGGTTGCAAAATTTGCAGGTCGTTTTGACTTCTTCGATGGCATCGGCCAACTCCAACAGTCTCTTCGAGCCTTCGAACAGGCGAGTGCGGAAGTCGGTACGCAGACCGTAAGCGATGACTGGGATATCGTGGGAGCGGGTGATATCTCGCAACTGCTCCACTACCGTTGCACTCAGAAACTGACATTCGTCTACCAGAATGCAGGAGACCCCTTTGTAGGTGGGCTCTTCGAGATAGGCCTCGCTGTCGAGAATAAGGTCAGCCTCATATTCTAGACCGGCGCGGGAACGAACCGTGGTCTCTCCAAAGCGGGTGTCGAGCGCCGGCTTGATCAAGAGAACTCTTTTGCCCTGCTGCTAGTAGTTGTGTCGGACCGCCAAGAGGTTGAGAGTCTTGGCGCTTCCCATGGCGCCGTGCCGAAAGTAGAGCTTAGCCACTCACAAGACTTCGGACCGGTTCCCAGTCGTTCCTCGGGAACTATCGTTCGCCTAAAACGAGGGCTTCGACGGCTCGCGCCATCTCGGCGATCAGTTCCGGGTCGTTACGAGTCTTGGCCATGGCCACACTGCCCTGTAAGAAGGCGATGAAAGCGTGGGCTAGTGGGTCGGGGTCGAGTTTCGGCAGACTCCCGGACTCGATCGCCTCAGCCAAAGCCCCCCGAATATAGGCGACCCTCTGCTCGAAGATCTGGTTGAGTCGATCTCGGATGGCCACATCGAGAGTGCTCATCTCGACCGCCAGGTTGCCGAAACAACAGCCCGCCATCGAGCCACGACGACCTTTGCATTCTCGATTCTTCTGGACCGCCGAGTCGATAAAAAGACGAATTTTTTCGAGCGGCTCAAGTTCGCTTTCAAAGAGGCGGCGAAGCTCCTCATCCTGATGCTCGGCTTGACGGTCGAGCACCGCCAAGACCAGGTCTCGCTTGGACTCGAAGAAGTGGTAGAAGCTCCCCTTTTTAACCCCCGAGTGACGACACAGTTCTTGAACCCCGACGTCGTTGTAGCTGCGAGAAGAGATCAGCTCAAGCGCACTGTCTAGAAGTCGGTCGCGAGCATCACTGGTTCTTCCCATACCCAGATCCTAGAGACAATACGATGAGCTGTCAAGAAAGAAATACTTGACCGGTCGGTAAAAAATTGTTATACTGAGCCAGCAAGCCCGGTTCTCGGCGAGAAAAAAACGTTCCACCCTCCCTTTGATTTTTGCTCTCGCCGACTACCGGGCCTCTTCATAGGCTCGAAACAGGCAACCCAGCAGCTCCGGGATCAGAGCCATCCGTTCCGGGCTCTCGACGTAGGCGATCCGCAGCTGGGTTCGGCCGGGATTCTCCTCTCCTTCGGCTCGGTTGTAGAACCCGGCCATAGGCGCCGTTAAAATCGTGTAGCTGGTCCCGTCCTTCTCGACCGCCCCCTGGCTGGCGCACCACAGCACGAAATCGAGGGCCTCAAAGCCAGGCTTTGCGACGCGTCGAACGTCGATGACCGAGTAAAGAGAGGCGTCGGGCCGCGACACGATCACCCCCGGGAGGTGCTCTTTAATGCCTGTCGCAAACTGGTTGAGCATGGTTTTGTAGTAGGCCCTTTGGCGGTCATACCAGGTTCTCAGCTCCTGGTGGCTCTGGTCAGCCAGGGCCCCAAAAACATACTGCCCGATAGCACTCGAGCAAAGGCTCGCGGTATTCTCGGCCACACACTGGCGGTGGAATTCCTCGTTGTCGCTGACTAGCGCCCCGATTCGCAAACCGCAAGCGTTCCAGACTTTGGAGGCCGTTTCGATGGAGATGCGCCGGCGGGAAAGACCCGGCACTTCGTCCTCTCCGATGTCCCAGATACTGACTCCTCGGTCTCCGTGGTAGTAGAGTTCTCGGTAAGCCTCATCAGAAATCATCCAAAGGTCATGCTGGACGCACAACCTGGCTAGCTCGACCATCTGCTCTCGACTGTAGAGGGCTCCGGTGGGGTTGTCATAGGGGATGACCAACATCGCTCCCGGTTGACGCTCGCGGACCACCTGCTCGATCTCGGACGCTGAAGGAAGGGCGAAGCGACCGTCCTCTTGGAGTTGGCGTGAAACCGACACGGTGGCTCGACCGAGCCGTTTGGCGAAGGCGGAGTAGTTGGTGTAGGCGGCATCGATCAGAAGGAGCGGCTGGTGGTCTGTGCCGGCCGGCCCACAGGTGGCCACGATGGCCAGTTCCATTCCCTGGCTGCCGCCGTCGGTAATCTGGCAGAAGAGGCCCTCAGTGGAATAACCGGCTGACGCGATCACATTGAGAAAGGCCCGTCGACACTCTTCGGTGCCGACCGTGGCCGTATATTTCACCACTCCGTCAGCAAAGGGCGAGCCGGGAGCGGTAAGGTTCTCGAGACGGGCTCGCATGGCCGGGTGGATGGGAAGCGAAACGTTCCCGATGGCCACATTGATCGCCTGGGTGCTATCCTGGCGCTCGGCGAAGCGAATGCCGGCGATGCGGATGGCCGAGGGCTTCCGACTTTGGGAGTGGAGACTGAGTCGAGGGGAGGCGGTATCTAGCATCCCCCCTGATTCTGGGCCTGGTGACTAGAACCCTAGCGACTGGGCGCCACTGGGCTGGGTTAAAAGACAACTTGTCCTGCTACCGGCCCAAACCTTAGGCTCCAGCGTTCTCTTCAAGCGGCCCGCGATCAGCTCGAGATTCTCCAAACAGAGGTCGAAGTGACCCCGATCAAAATCTTGAAGAGTTGCCACCAAGAGCGTTCGAGTAGTATCCAGAGGTTCACGCCTCTCAAAGTTGAGGGGTGGAAAATTGGGGCGACTCCCTTTGACCGTTGTTGGGAAACCGGCAGGGAGCTTGCCCTCCCAAAGAAGAGCCATCGAGTCCCGGCCAAAGAGACTAGCTGTGGGAAGCTTCAAAAGTTGAGACAAATCGGCTTGGTGGTCCGTCCGCCCACAGGGCGTTTGACGGCACTCCCAACCAGTATAAGTGCTTTGGTGGCAGCCCAAAAAGGCGGACACCTCGTAAGTGGTTAGCCAGCATTGGATCCGAGCCAAGCGCAAGATCGAGTTGACCCGTCGTGGTCGCTTTCGGGGGGTGTTGCTCATAGCCAGAGGTTACTCTCGAACTCTCATCATTCGCTCAAAATCGCTCAATTTCTGGTCAACTCGTAAACCAGTTGGACCGTGGCGGGGGCCGGCTCCAGGCCGAGATCGACCTGGAGCGTATTCTTGAAACGATGGAACGATGGAACTCCCGAGTCATAGCCATTCTCTCGCGACGTTGTCAAAGCCCGCTTGAGGGCTTGATGTCGCGCTCGGGGGTGCCTCGCGTCGGTGCCAACACACCCAGGCCGAGGCAAGCCAGCACTCCATAGCGTAAAGTCCCCACCTCTGAAGGCCCAAAGCTTTGACCTGATCACTTGCTCTAACGTGCTTTACGCACTACCGAGACCGGAATTCACCCTCAGGGAGTTTGCTCGTCTGCTGAAGCCTGGCGGTCGCTTGATCGTGGCCAATCCACGGGAGAAAGTTAGTCTCTGGCAACTGGTCTCATCTCACTTACGCTCTGGTCAAGGGCTCACTCATAGCCTGAGGTGTCTTGGCCTCGCCTTCCCCCTGACTCTGTTGACTCTGTTCGACCTGGTCCTTCTTCGTGAGAAGAGTCAGGGAACCTTGCATTTCGTCGACCAGGATCAACTGGAGAGCTGGTTCCGAAATGCTGGACTCAAGGTCTCCTGGGTTCAGGAGACCTACGCCGGGCAAGACCTCTTAATGGTCGGCACTCGCTCCTAGCGTTTCTCGAGGATGTGAAGATACTCGATGGTGGCGTCGGCTTTATAAGCACGATTCTCGTCTCGGTCCGCTTTGAACCTCTGGTAATCGGTGGTCTCGAGCGAGTAGCGACCATAACGGGAGAGAATCTCTTCAACCTGCTCGCAAGTCATCAGACCTTCGTTGTTGTAACTCAAGAAAATAAAGCGAAAGTCGGCGGCGGCGATCAAAGCTTCGAAAGCTTGTGAAACCAGACGACTCTGGCAATAATCTGAGCGGACGTAGTCCGGCAGTCCGGTTTTGCCCTTGGCCGAAAAGGCCTGATACTGGGCAATCGTATTGAGCAGATGGTAGTTGGCGCCGTACTGGCGCCGGTTGTAAGGAGGATCGAGGTAGAGGATATCCCCCGAGATCTCCTCGATCAGATCGTTGGCGTCGCGGTTGTAAACTCTGTGCCCACCGCCGTCAAGCTGATGCTCGATCGGTGTCAGCATCAGTTTCTTCTGAGCTGAACTCTTGAGATGCTTGAGAAACGCTCCATAGACGCTGGCCGTGTTGGCCACTGAGTCGGCCGCCTCGAGCAGAGCCGTCAACAGGTAGTAATAGAGATCCTCATCGATCACTTCAGTCTTGTGCCACTCTTCAATCTGAAGCCGCATCGAGTCGATTCGGCGGCCGTTCTCATCGCTAAAATATTGTCGCCCGCTCCCGCTCCCAGCGCAGTAAGTGGTGAAAATGAAGCCGTCAAAGCCTTCAACCTGATTGAGTTCCTCGAGGTAAGGCTGAGGTGACAGCGGCTGGCTGTTGCCAACGTAGTGGCGGTTTAGGACATAGCTGTAATACTCAAGATCGTTGACGATCAGCTGTTGACAAACTGGCTTAAACTCACGGGCTACGGCTCCTGTCCCGGCGAAAATATCACACAAGACCAACGACTCCGGATTGTTGACCCGATCGAGAATGGCGTTGCGGATAAAGCCCCGGAGCCGATGTTTAGAACCGATATAATTCACCCTCGGAGTGTAGCTGAAAATTAAAGGGTCTTCAAGAGTAAGAGTGTGCAAGTTTTCGACTTAGGTCAACACGGTTCGAGACAACTAGGATGGTTCTGGACACTCCAGCAGCCTGAGAAAGTTCCTCTACCTGGCAAAGGCTTCCTGATGAATCGAAGGACTTTTCTTGGCGAGGCCCAATGGCGTCGAATCTCACCCCTTCTTCCAGGCAAAGTTGGTGACCCTGGTCGAAGCGCGACCGACAACCGAACTTTCATCGAGGCGGTGCTCTATGTCGCCAGAACTGGGATTCCCTGGCGGGATTTACCAAAATCCTTTGGAGCCTGGAATACAGTCTACAAGCGGTTCTCTCGGTGGTCTGAGTCTGGTGTTTGGGAGAGAGTGTTTGCGGAGCTTTCTCGGGATGGCCACTTCTTCGAAGTCAGCCTCGACAGCACCATTGTTCGAGTCCATCAACACGCGACCGGAGCCCAAAAAAAGCTGGACCGCAAGCTCTTGGCCGCTCTCGCGGCGGGCTCACAACAAAGATCCACGCCCTAACTGAGAGGTTGGGGAATCTCGTGCACTTTTGCTTGACGGGCGGCCAGGCGCACGATTCGAGACCAGCCAAAGACCTGCTGGCAGGCATCCGC
>CAYRFU010000204.1:0-3720 GCA_964423525.1 uncultured Burkholderiales bacterium
CTAGCGCCATCACCGCGCCCGCCGACGCCTCACCGTTGCGTTTCCGGAGTTCGGCCAACTTCTCGGCCAGGGCCGCTTCGGCCACCCCCTGCAATTCGGCATCGAGGGTGAGATGGAGACTGGCTCCGATCTCCGGCCTTCTCTGTTCTGAATGGCGCACGGTCCGACCGAGCACGTCGATGTTGAGGTGGCGCTCACCTCGTCTGCCTTTAAGGAAGAAGTCGTAGTGCTTCTCTAGTCCGGTCTTGCCGATGATGTCCCGAGGTCGATAGCCCTGGCCTTGGAGTTCGGCTAACTCTTCGGCGTTAATCTCCCCTACCGTTCCAAGCAAATGGGAGGCGCGACTCCCGAAAGGGTAACGCCGCACGGCCCGAGACTCGACCAGAAGACCTTGAAAACGGCGGGCCAGGGGCTCGACTCTCACCAGCTCCAGATGGTCGAGGTTGGCCTCCAGAGTCATCCTCTCGAGGGGCCCCTCCTCCATTCCTCGCTGGATAGCGGCCAGAAGCTCCTCTCCCGGCCGCTCGATAGCCTGGGCTAAACTGGTGGCCACCAGTCCTGGGTCCTCCAGCTCGGCGGGGATACAGCTGACCACGAACTTGGGTTGATTGCTGACCAGCAATTGGCCGTGACGGTCATAGATTCGGCCTCTGGGAGCAGCCTCCCACTCGACGGCCAGCGTGTTCCTTTCGGCCCTGAGCTCATGGGTTTGATAATCGAGAGCCTGCATCTGGTGAAGACGAGCCAGCAGACAGGCCACCACTACCATCCCCAGCAGGGCCGTCAACCGAAGACGGAACCGCCCCGAGGGGGGCAGTCGGACTTCTTCAGCCGCCATGGACTGGCTCGGGCCAGGTCAGGGGTAACACCAGGGCGGTGTGGAGAGCTACCAATCCCACCACCCCCGTCAGGGTCAGCGTCCCGGCCAAATCGAACACCGAAATCATCACGGCTTCGCCCAACGCCATCATCACGGTAGCGGTGGCCACCACGGCCGCCCTCTCTAGTAGGCCTGAACCCTGAAAGGTCCCAGCCAGCCAACCAGCCATCACGTAGAGGGCCGCCATGGGACCTTCCAAGCCTCCGCGGACCGCCCCCACCAACATTCCCCCCCAAAAACCAGCTGCCGCTCCGGCCGTTTCTCGTCGCTGCAAGCCGGCCAACAGGGTGAGACACAAGACGAGATCGGGAGTGGTGCCGGCCGGCCCCAGGCCGTGAAGGGAGGTGCTCTGCAACACCACCGCCACCAGAATGCCAAATCCGACCACCAGGGTCCCGATCAAGAGCCGTTCACCTCGTCTAGAACCAGCACCTCGAAGAGGTCATCGAAATGGGTAGTCGGCTTGATCGAGACGGTTTTGAAATTCGCGTCCTCGAGCCGATCGATGCGGCTCACCCGACCGATCAAAAGGCCCTTAGGGTAGTCGCCGTCCAAGCCACTGGTGTAGACCTTGTCGCCAACTTTAACCTCGGCATCAGGATCAAGATAGCGCATCCGCACCTCGCGGCCATGCCCGCCGACCACCACGCCGGCGGTGTCTCGGACCTTTCCAGCCACGACCGACTCCTGGTCGACGAACAGCCTGACCCGGCAGCTATAGTCGGTAACAGCGTCGACTCGGCCCACCAGAGACTGCCCGTCGGAAACCACCTGGCCTGGCTTGACTCCATCGGCTGAGCCCAAATCGATGCGAAGATAAGAGAGCCAGCCTTTGGGGTCACGGGCCAAAATGCGAGCCAGGGTCGCCCCTCCCGCCACTCCAGTCTTACCGCTTCCGAGCAGCTTGCGAAGCCGTCGATTTTCGCCTCGCAGGTCGTCCAAACGGCGGTCTTTTTCCTGGAGCATCAGGCGTTCGGTCTCTTCCCAGTTGGGAGCCGGCGCGGCCGCTGAGTAGGCTGGCTGAAGAACAGTATTCATCAAACCGTCCAAAGTGGGAACCGCTCCCTGTTGAATCTGCTGATAGAAAGTGGCCGTGACCAACAAAGAGCTAGCTAGCAAAAGAGAGGCTACCAACCAATTTCGAGGGCGGTCGCGAGCCACTGGCCCGGCGGCCTCTTTGGCAGCCAGAACCCGCTGGCGCAAAACCCGGTCATTGAGAAGCCTTTTCATCCCGAGATAAGCGGCCGTTTCAAACCCCCTGGGACGGAGGAAGCGAAGGCGAGTCTCCTGCTCTAAAAAGTCATCGAGACGACGAAGATGAGCTCCCCCGCCCGTTAAGAGCGCACCATCCTCCATCGCGTCAGTCAGGAGGTCGCAGGGCAAGCGAGCGATGAGGGCTCGGGCCTGGGCAGCAATCTCGTTGAGAAGAGGCTGAAGAACCTCCAGGATCTCGTTTGAGGTAAGCTCCACCGTAATCGGCTTACCGTCCTGAGTGCCCCGACCAGAAACTTCAAGACGCTTCTCCTGTTCCAGGGGAAGCGCACAGCCCAGCTCCTTCTTCACCCGCTCTGCGGTATGGCTGTCGAGCAGCACCTGGTGGCGCCGTCTTACGTGCTCAATGATAGCCTCGTCCATCGAGTGGCCACCCCGCCGAATCACTGTCGACTCGACAGCCGCGCCTAGCGAAAGCACTCCTAGCTGAGTAGTACCGGCTCCACAGGCGAGAACCATTCTCCCGCGGGGGGCCAGGACATCCTCCCCTACCCCCGCAGCACTGGCCAGCAACTTATCGACCAGAAAGATTTCGCGAACTCCCGCTGCTCTAGCGGTAGCCTGGAGGGCGGCGATCTCCACCGGAGTCAGGTCGCTGGCTACGGCGAACGCCACCCTGGGACCGAACAGGACTCCATGTTGGGAGGCCTCGATGGCCGAAGCCAGCAGACTGCGAGCCCGTTCTGCATCGACCACCACCCCGTTTTGTATAGGACGGACAATGGCTACACCCTGAGGTTCGCGACCTTCCATTTGGAAGGCTTTCTCCCCCAAAGCCAACACATCACCTTTGGTTTCCTCAACGGCCACACAGCTGGGGGACACGACCTCACGCCCACCCTGAGTCAGCCGGACCGAACTGGTTCCGAGGCAGACCCCCAGGTCGACCCGAGGACGCGCCATCCGGTTGGCGACCGAGTCAGCGATTTTCGCCTGACCGGGCGCCTCGGGAGCGAGCGGCGACGGACCTTCCATACTCTCGGTATAAAGCATCGATTCTCCTTACTGGATTCCAAGTTTAGCCAGCAACAGCCCGCGGGCCACACAGCCGGCCGGATCGTCGGCCACCTTCACCGTCAAGCCGACCTGTTCAGCCAGCCAACGGTCGAGACCGCGCAGTTGAGACCCACCCCCTGTCATCACCAAACCGCGTTTGAGCACGTCAGCCGACAAAGAAGGCGGAGTCCGGTCGAGGGTGCGTCGAACTAGAGCCACCAGACGAGCCAGCGGCTCGGCCAAGCAATCTCGAATTTCAACAGCCGTCACCTCGACACGATGGGGCAGTCGAGAGGCAAGCTCACGCCCAAGAACAGTCATCTCTTCGGGACCGTCGATGTCACAGGCTGAACCGATTTCGTGTTTGACCCGACGAGCCCACTGAAGAGAGACCTCCAATCCGTGGGCGAGTCGGAGATGCTCGAGCACAGCGCGGTCGAAGTCGACTCCTCCCAACTGTTCTGCCTCACAGATGACAATGCCCGGAGAGATAGCCGCCACTTCGATGGTGTGCGCCCCGACATCGACGACCATCGCGGCCAGAGGGGCGCCCACTTCGCAATCCACTCCGA
>CAYRFU010000204.1:3730-11805 GCA_964423525.1 uncultured Burkholderiales bacterium
GAAAGCGGCCGCAATCGGCTTGGGCACAGGCTCCACCCGCCCAGCCCCAGCGTAACTGAGGGCCTCAAGCAAAGCCTCCCGCTCGAACGGCGTGATCTTGAGAGGAACGGCTATCCGCACGAAGGGTTTGAGGCTTTTCTTCCAACCAAGAGCTTTGGCCAACAACAGCTTGAGCATTTCGCGAGCTGCCATCGGTGCGGCGACCACTCCGTTGCGAACGGGTCGGTGGGCGCGCACGTGAGCCGGCTCGCGGCCTTCAATCGGAGCCGCTTTGTCCCCTACGGTGAAGGTTTCAGGAAGGGTTGGATCGTCGGCTAACAGGGAGGATTCTTGCAGAATCACCCCCTTTTTCTCTTGTGCCACTCTCACTGTTTGACTTCCCAGGTCAAGGCCCAGACGCATTAGCCGACCCTCCTTCCGCTCTCATATAGAAATTTATTCAAGAACGCTTGTTCCCTCCCGAAGCGGCGAAAAATTCAGTCGAGGCTGTTAAGCCTCCCTAATCAACTTGACAGAAAGCTTTGACAGTGTTGGCAGTCTTACAGTAAAATCAAAAGGGTGTTTTGGGTGAGGAGGCTTTATGGTCATCGATACTATGGTCGAGAGCGAGCGCTCAGGCGACCGCCACTACGCTCACTCTACCCGCGTGCCAGACTGGGTTGAGATCGAGACAGCGATCTCCCGACTAGATGGCGAAAGCCGGTCGCTGGTGACCCTAGACACGCCCGACTCCTGTCACATGGCCATCGGCGGGGGCGGTGATGGCCGTTATACCGTCCAAGCCACCTTCGACTGGGGCGAATTCATGGCTTTGGTTCATCCCGAACGGAAGGGTTCCGAGGAGCTGAGGATGGGCGGCGTCAGCCGCGTCTGCCCGGCCCGCGCTATCGTCAACCGGAATGAGGCCCTCAAAGCGGCCAGAGCCTTCGCGATCCTGGGCGCCCTCGACGCCAGCTGTGCTTGGGAGAGTTTGTAGCTTAACACGCGAGGGCCCGAGTCGGACCGATACAGGCCCTCGGTCACTGATCAACCGTCTCCCTGTCGGCCTCAAGGCCGAAAAAGTCCTCAATCGTTAACAGACCATTCACCACTCCGGCGGGGAGCGATGGTAAGGTGAAAATCCACCCTCGTCTCACCTGCAGGAGGAACTGTGAGGGTATTAAGCCTTCCCAAAGCTCAGGTAGTGAAAAAAATGCGAGCCTGGGAAAAGGCCGAGCGGCATCGCGGTGAAGACCATAACGCCTGGTATCTGGAAATGGCCAGAGAGTCTCTTGAGGCGACCCGAGGCGACAATCTTAGAGACATCTACGGCCGGGCTGAGAAACGAGCCGGCTTCTACGACCGAATCCGACGCACCATCGCCGACGACGACCTGACCAACGACGAACAGCTCTTTCGGACCTTGAAGGTGAATGCCGGAATGGCCCTGGCTTTGGGTGCCGGCACCAGCGTGGCGACCCAAAGTGCGGTGGGAGCCGTGGTTGCCCCGATGGTCTTTGTGGCTGGAATGTTCGCTTCGATCGTCCCGCTGATGCTCGATATCGAGCCCGTCAGCCATCTCAGCTCGGTGACGGCCGTGGCTGGTCTGACAGCCGGGCTCTCCACCGGGAGCTGGTTGGCCGGCATCGGAGCGACAGTGGCCACGGGAGTAGCCCTGATCGGGGCCTATACCGCGGTGGATAACGCCTACTGGCACAACACCGACGTGAAGTGGGCTGTCAACCTGGCAGACGAGTACCTCGAAGAGGGGCCGGCTCTTCCCGACTATTCCCGCCAACAGGTGGCTCAATACCTCACTCTGATGACCAATCAGCAACGTGATCAAAACAACCACACCAAAGCTGCCAACCTGGCGGCTTTGCAAAAGCAGGTCGAGGCTTCCTCTGGGGCCGACTTCACCGACCTCTACCTCTCGCAACCGGGCTTTCTCGAAGTGGCCGAGGAGGTCGCCGAGATCGGCAAGACCGTGTCCTCACTTCGGTTCTCTTCGAGCGAGCCGACCCCGGCCATTCTAGATGAGGATGGTGACTGGGTCCGTCTCAACGGTCATGAACTAGCGGTTCAGACCTAAGGGCCCAACAAGCATTTCATTCGCAAGAATTCCTGAGAATGTCGGTCGGTAGGGGTTCATCAGAGTCGCCGGCGATCTGGATTTGCCCGGCCTTTCGGACTGGCTTTTCAAATTTCTTTCAGGAGTCCGTTTCACACTCCGAAGCATGAAGATTCTCTGCTCTCTTACTCACACCACTCGTCGCTCCCATGGTCCAGCCTCCGATCCAGCCTGGCAGCTGGCCGGGAAGCTGCTGGATCGATTCGAGAAGAGTGGCAGCCTCCAACAGGAGAACCTGGCCGCCTATCTCTACCACGGGCTACCCAAGTCGGCACTCGAATTGCCGGGGGACCTACCCCAAGCCCAACTCAACGATTGGGGCTGGAGAGCCCCTCGATGGGAAGAAAAGGCGGCCCGATGCTTGCGTCGAGGTTTCAGCAATCAAGAGGTCTTCGGCCACCTGGAACATCTTGGCGACCAACTCAAGACCTACGCTGCGGGCCTTGATGAGGACACCCAATTGCATCTCCAAGGCTCTTTTGTCAAAGGCCGTCTTGGGGTGGGCTCCGACCTCGACGTTAGTCTCGAACTTCCACCCGGACAAGCTTTAGACCGAGCTCGTCAAAGCTTCTGCCGAGGACAGGCTGAGGACGGCCTGGTGGTCCTACCCCTAGACGCTAACAACTCCAACCGGAACCGCCTCCTTCGTCACCTGGCGGGACCTTGTCTGACGGTCAGTTCCCTTCAAGTGGCGAGGGGGGAACTGGATCTCTCCGCGCTTTACGAGAACCGACTCACTCACCGAGGCTTGAAGAAAATCGAGGGAGAGTGGGTCAAAGCTGACTTTCCTAGCCGCCGTTTTGAAATCTTACCGGCTTTGGAAGCCCGCCTGGAGAAAGACTTGAAAGGGGAACGCAGTGAGGCCCAAAAGCTGGAAGCGCTGGACCAGGTGAGCTTCGCATCGTCCGTTCTTGGAGCCCTGCTACCACCCGGACCACTGGGCATCCCTGTGAAGCTTGTTCTCAACCAGATCGTGGCCCAGGGGGAGCTATGATCCTCGGTCCCATTCGGTGGCTCCTGAGCCTCCCAAGAATTACGCAATCGAACCTGAAGACGACCGGTGATCGGGTCGACCTGAGTCGCTCGATAGCTCTCGAGCCTCCAATCTCTGGAGCTGAGCTGGCCGTCGGGGGCCCGCCTCAAAGAGGCTATCGAGCCGAACTCGAAGGTCTTGAACCGGACCAGCCCCATACTCTCCACGATCTGCCCACTTTCTTGGAAGACAATCTGGGCCGGGCCACTTTAAGCAAGGTTCAAGACTCTCAGGAACCGTTCCTGATCGCTGTTGGAGAAGGCCACGATGTACTCAAGAGGTTGAAATCGGAAGGCTGGTCCCTGGGGGAGGCTTATCCTAAAGCGGTTGGATTTCATCAGATTAGTCCGGCTCTTACTCCAGATGGTCGGGCCGTCAACGTCGTCTGGCGAGTGAACGGTGACGACCGGATCACCCACCTTGAAGGTTTGCTGAAGCTGGCTGGCCTGCCAGCCCACAGATTGGAGTGGCGAGGCGAAAATCGAAGCTACGAACAAGACTACCTCGAGACGTTCCAAAAGCTGGGCCGTCCCAAACTAGTGGTCTACGGCCTGGCCAAAACAGCGGCCGCCTCGGTTCTCTCGGCCAACCCCATAGCCAACGCTCGCCACCTTTACAGCCTATTTCGTAACCGTGGCGCCCCCAAAGAGCGAGACGACCCTTCCAAGTCCGATATGGATGGTCTCTCGCTCTATCGCCTCCATCTCCAGAACGGAGAGCAAGTCTGGTTCTTACCCCCGCTCTACGGCGATCTCTCGAGGGACGTTGTCAAAGCTCTCAAGGCTCACCAGGTTCCCAACATTCTCTTCCTGGGAACAGCTGGTGCCCTCTCAGGAGAGTATCAGGTGGGCGATATCGTTAGCCCTTCCCATTCCCTGGGTCCCGACAGAAAACGGCGGTCGCTCGATTGGACTAAAAAGTTGGAAGGGGCTAAGCAGGGAGGGACCCACCTGCGGGTGTCCACGCCCTGCGTCGAGACCCGCCAATGGGCTGAGGACTGTCTCGAATCCGGCGTCGACCTGGTCGAAGTGGAACTCTCTTACTGGCTCGAGGAGCTCAGAGATCATCCCCAGATACAGTTCTCGGCGGTGACTATGATCTCCGACGTTCTGACCGGGCCCCAGGCTCAGGATATGACGGCCTGGAGCTTTAGCGATACCAACCAGGCCCGCCGAACGCTGCGACCCTTGATGGCCTCAGCTCTGGGTGACGACAACCTGAAAGTCCGAGGATTGGATCGTCAACCGCTGGTCGAAACCAACCCTCTGCCTGCCCTGCGACCCCCTTTGAAGATGAGTCCCCCCAGCGGCACCACCCTCAACCCGGTGGAAACCAACTACGCTTGTGCGGGGGTCAGTGGATCGTTTTTGGTCACCTCAGAAAAGGGTCACCTTAGCGTCGACGAGGCCGCCTCCTTGGCTCGCCAGGTCGCTCCCCATCTTCCTCTCCAAGACGAGAGCCTGACCGAGATCGTCTTGCTCGAGGATTTCAACCAACTTGACAGTCTCACCGAAAGCCCCTCGGGCCAACTGGACCGATATTTTGCCGAGGGAACGGTGGTCGATCGGGACGGCCTCTTCACCCGAATTTTTCTGAACGAACCCCATTGCCCTCCCCTCAAGCTAGACGAAAAGAGTCCCCTTCGTCTCGCCAAAGTACAGCGGCGAGACGACCCCCTGATTCAGCTGGGAAAACCGCTTCCCCAAGAGCCCTCTCTTTTTTGTGGCGGGTTGGTATCGATCTCGGCCGAGCCGCCAGAGGGTTTCTTTGCCGCCTCCACGGCTGTCGAACTCGAGCAAGCTGGCTACCAGCTCAGGCCCGCTGACCAAGCTGATATCTGGCTCTATCGAGTGCCAGACGTGCGACCCCAATCCTATTTCGATTTCACCTTCTCTAGTCCCGACCGACCTTTTGACGCCCCCCGGGAAAAGCCGTTCAAGATCGCCACCGGAATCGGGCCTGCCTACGACCCCGGTTCGAGTGGAGGTCGGGAGGCCGACCTGCTCTGGTTGGGCGACGAGCAGCACGGAGTCCTATCCGAATATTTGGCCACCCTGAGGGCTCCGGGGGCTCGGCTCAGTGACCTCTTTGAGCATCAGGGCTTTGTCCAGAAGCTTTCCGATCGTCAGGTCGCCATCGGTCACCTCGACAAGAACCACGCCCTGAGCAACGCTGGTTTTGAAAGCCTTGACACTTCCCCTTCGGTCTATCGTCGCGTTTACAGTCAAGAACTCGATACCTATCTCGGGTCGCTCTTCGACTACCGCCAGAACCGTCCGGCCGTGGACAAAAGCTTTCTACTGGCCACCTCACGAGGCTGCACCCAGGGTTGCGCCCTGTGCTGCTCGGGCGGTCTTAAAGCCTTTCAGTCGTTCTCAGCCGAACGAATGATGGAAGAACTCGAAAAAATCGCCCAGGAGGTGCCGGGAGAGCAACGAGCGGAAGTGTTCTTTCTCGACAGCAACTTCAACAACAATCCCGCTCGTCTGGTTAAGTTTGCCAAGCTTTTTGAGGACAGTCCCCTGAACCACAAATTCGACTTTTATGTACGCCACAATTCCGTCAAAGGCTTTCTGCGTCATCGGGAGGGGCAACTTGTTCCCCACCGCCAGCTTATCCAGGCTTATAAGACCCTCGGAATTGAAGAAGTCTGGATGGGGGTCGACACTTATGATGACGCCAGCACCCTCACCCTGAAGAGCCATCGTCATCAACTGGCGCGAAAAGGAACGGATGCTCGTCCCACCTACACCTTCGCCGAGCTAGCCGACCTGATCGCCGCTTTTGAACAGGAGGGACTGGAGACCAAAGGCTTTTATCTGGGCAACAATCCCTGGGTCTCCGACCTGGACCGGTTAGACAGCTACTACAACATTCTCTCGCTGTGGCTTGAGAATCCCCACTTCTCGCTCGACACTCGGGAGCAAACGATCAACAACCTTCTTCCCTTCGCCGGTAGCCCGATCGCCGATGTGGCCAAACAAAGCCCTCGGTCACTGGTGAAAGAGGGACAATTCCAAGCTGAAGGCCCGGTGGGCTGCCTGGACGAGCGGATCGACCTCTCGGGACTCGGGTGTTCGCGCGCTCGTTCTGGAGCGGATGACGCCTTAGCTCGCTTTAGCCGGAGTCTCAGGCCGGTCAGAGACCTGCTTTCCCAGCGTCTAGAGGAACCCGAGGTCCGTCTGATGGCCGCCAAAATGGTCCAACGAGAGGACCAACTTCAAGCCCTTCTCGCCCGGGTCGACTGCCCCGGCGCAGAACTCTTGAAAGACGACATTGAGGCCTGGCGAGACCTTTGCGGGGAGCTACCCGAGGTCGACCAGGCCACCCAAAATGGACTCTTTAGCGAGAAGGTAGAAGACCTTATCGACGGTTTGCGCGAGCTTCATCCCATTCGAGCCAAACATCATCAGGAGAGTGAGCGAAGCGCGATGCGCCGAAATGGTGTCAGGCGAGTGCGGTCGCGATGACCAGGGCTTTTGGGTTGAGGTCACCCATCCCGACGGCGGGACCCTCAGACTGGAAAGCGAGCGTTCTGGCCGGACCGTGCGCTCGCTCGGAGAAAACGACCGCCTACTTCCACGACCAGGGGTCACCAGACCGCCTTGAAACAGTAGACTAAAGACGGTGAACGCGAGGGCGCATCGATTCTGAGACGGCCGTGTCAGAATCGGTGTAGACCGCAGCCAACCGGGGGGTCTCGGCCAGGCAATCTAGATCCGTAAGCTGGCTGCAGTCCGATAAGATCAACAGTTCCAAAGCCGGCAGATGTCGCAAGGGGGCCACCGATTGGACTTGCCCGCAACCGCACAGACTCAAGGTGCGTAAGGTGTGACAGCCTGCCAGCGGCGAAAGGTCTGTGACAGGGGTCCGATCGAGTCCCAGCACTTCGAGACTATCAAGTTCTTCCACGAATCGAAGATCGCTGACCTGGGTGTCGTGCAGTTCTAAAAAGGCCAGTTCGGGAAACTCCACCAGGAGATTGCCGTCCTCGAGAGCGGTGGCTCCCAGGTCGAGCCCCTGTAAACCCTTGAGCCCGAAGAGCGGTTCCAGAGTGTGCCAGCGACAAGCTGCCATCATGAGAGACCTCAACCGGGGCAGATCTGTCAGCGGCTCCAGATCGAGTACCTCGGGAAGGCCGATGAGCAACAACTCCCGGAGCGATTCCAGTCCGGAAAGGGGGCTCAAGTCCTGGATCTGGGTCATACTGATATCGAGAAACCTGAGGTTGGGAAGGCCCCTCAGGGGGGTGAGGTCGGTCACCGCGGTGTAGCGAAGGTCAAGCCTCTCCAAATCGGGATAATCGTGAATCAGGGGCTCCAAGTCTTGGAGAGCGTCATCACCCACAGTCAGGTCCTTCACGGATAGCGTGCTCCATGTCCCATGATAATCGCAGCGCGTTCATGCTCGCGGGTGGTAGCCACCGCCTGGTCTAGCGCCTTCTTGGGAGGCGAGACCTCAAGGTCGGGCATCCGTTTTTCTGGGCCCCCGGCAGGCGCATCCAGGGGAAGCCCGGCCACCTCGTCGAGAAAAATCAGGTGCGAAACGCCCCGGTTCAAAAGAGCGTGTTTGCTGGCCAGGTTCATCAACTCCACGTGCTTGCTATTGGGAAGCACTGTTTGAGACCACTGAGCCACCTCACCGAAAGCGACCCCAAGGTCGACCTCTTGAAAATTCCCCGTCCCCAACACCTGAGTAGCCACTTGTCCGGTCAGGGCCACTACCGGTGAGCGGTCGACGTTGGCATCCCAGAGCCCGGTGAGAAGGTTGGTAGCCCCAGGCCCGGCGATGGCAAGACAGGAGGCTGGTCGCCCGGTCAATTTTCCATAGGCCGAGCAAGCGAAGGAGGCCGCCCCTTCGTGGCGGACCCCGATGTAACCAAGTTGACCGGCTTCCACCTGGACTCGTAGCGCCTCGGCCAGATGCAAATTG
>CAYRFU010000204.1:11815-13310 GCA_964423525.1 uncultured Burkholderiales bacterium
GCCGACCATGCCGAAACACCAGCCTATCCCCCAGTTCACCATGGTTTCCATCATGGCGTCGGAGATGGTTCGGACCGAAGGCTGCTCTACCGGCAGAGCTACGTAAACACCATCTTCACGAACCTCCACCGGGAAAGTCGCGACCCCGTCGTCGTAACCTGGTGCTTTGCCGGAAAGCGGACAGTAGTCCCAACCGTGCCAGGGGCAACGCAGGTGGCCGTTCTCGATCGAGCCCTCTCCCAGAGGGCCGCCCTGGTGGGGGCAGCGGTTGTCGAGAGCACCGAAACGGCCCTGATAGCAAAGCCGCTGGCTTCCATGTCGACAGGGGTGGCCCAGGTAGTGAGTTAGACAGAGGGTCTCGGTGCCCAGAGTAACGCTCTTGACTCTGCCTTCAGGTAGCTCGTTCGGCTCTAGCGCCTTCATCCATAAAGTCTTTTGTTCCATGTTCTTAGCATGAGTCAAAGGGCTGCGGCAATCTGTAAAATTCTTACGCCGTCTCGGCCTTTAGAAGGGTTCCTCAACCGGACGCTAAAGCTGCCGAGATGAAAAAAGCGTGTGTGACGGGAGCCGGAGTCCGTCTTGGCAAAGCCAATGCTGTCCGACTAGCCCGAGCGGGCTACAACCTGATCCTACACTACAACTCCTCGAAAGGGCCTGTAGAAGACACTCAGGCCCGCTGCCGCGAACTGGGGGTCGAGGCGGAGTTGTTCCAGGCCGACCTGAGCCAGCCCGACCAGATCCAGAAACTAGCCGAGTTTGCCAGCACCCGGTTTCAAGGTCTCGATCTGCTGGTCAACAACGCGGCCATTTTCTATCCGACCCGCACCACCGCCGAGATGATCGAACACTGGGACAAATTCCACGCTCTTAATGTCAAAGCCCAGTTCCTTACCTCGGCTTATTGTCGGGAGGCCCTGGCGGCCGATGGCGGTGGTTCTATCGTCAACATTGTGGACATCTACGCTCGCTTTCCCCTGAAGGGCTACCTCCCTTACTGCGTGGCCAAGTCCGGCCTGGAAGCCTTCACCCGTTGCGCCGCTCTGGAGTTCGCTCCTCAAGTTCGCGTCAATGGCGTTTCCCCGGGAGCAGCCCTGCTCCCGGCCGGAGCCGACCCCAGCGAGGAGGGTCGTCTGGCCCAAGAGATACCCCTGGGGCGAATCGGTTGCGCCGAGATGATCGCGGAAGCCATGTTTTACCTGGCTGAGGCCGACTTCGTCACCGGACAAGTGATCGCCGTCGACGGCGGCCGCACCGTCAACCTCTAAACGTTAGGGCGTGTTGACAATCAGCGACGACCGTCACTGCTTTCTTTCCTTTGGTTGAGCTATTGTGTGTTTTAACACGGAGAGCGGTAGAGTAGCCGGGAGCGACCAGCCGCCTGGCCGCGTCCCAGCCCTCGTCGAACCGGAAATACAGATTTCCAGTGTCCGGCTCTCCCGACCAACTTCGGTCCGGAAGGCATTACGCAGGGAGTTGATGACCCAGGTCTTCATAG
>CAYRFU010000205.1:0-13302 GCA_964423525.1 uncultured Burkholderiales bacterium
AGATTGGCGCCTACGAAACCGGCTGCCGCCCCACCCACCGCAGCCGCGCCTTTGCCGAGGGTGAAGCTGTCGGTGACAGGCTGTTCGCTGGCCGGGTCGTTGGCGGCGACCGGCTCGGGTGAGGTTCTGGCGATCATCTGTGGTTGTAAAGCAGCAAGTTTCATAGCAATGCCTCCCGCGGGATTTCAAAGCCGATGGTAACCTGCGTGCTAGCGGGTTTTATTTTTCAGTCTTGAACTTTTGGTCAGAGTCTCGCGACCAGATTTTTGAGCTGCTCAGCCATTCCTTTGTGCATGACCAGGGTGCGTCGGCCGGCTCGAACGACAACCAGATTGTCGACCCCCAACAGTCCTACTGTTTCACTTGGGTCCTGGCAGAAGACCAGGTTGTTCCCGGCCTGCTCGAAAGTCACGTCCCCCCGAATCAGGTTGCCGCTGCCAACGGCCTCCAGGAAGGAATCGATGGCGCGCCAGCCGCCCAAGTCGTTCCATTCGAATTCCGGGACGACGGCCCGGACCTCTCGGGCTTTCTCGAGGATAGCGTAGTCGACCGAGATCTTCTCGAGGCCTTCAAATCCCCGTTCAAGGGCCAGGTTCCAGTCGGGGTTGGCGTGATGGGCCATCACGGGGCGAAGTCGTTCTAAATGAGCCGGCAGTAAGCGCTCAAACTCTGCCAGAATGACATCCGTCCGCCACACAAACATCCCGCTATTCCAGAGGTAGCCGCCTTTCTCGAGGAAGTGCTCGGCCAGGTCAATACCGGGTTTTTCTCGGAAGCGCTTCAGGCGGTAGTGAGGGAGTTGCCGTCGCTCATCCACTTGGTCGCTCAGCTCAAGGTAGCCGTAACCTGTAGCTGGGTAGCTAGGGCGAATGCCGAAGGTAAACAGAGCCTCGTGAGCTTCGGCGGCTTCGAGGGCTGACTGGATGGCCTGTTCAAACTGTTGGTTGGTGTCGATAAAGTGGTCGGCCGTTACGATCGCCATCAGGCTTGACCCGAAGCGGTGTTCGGCGAGCAGCGCCGCCAAGGCGACAGCGGCGGCGGTGTCTCGCCTCATCGGCTCGCCCACGATATTCTCTGAGGGCAATTCCGGTAGCTGTTCTTGTACCAGGCTCACATAGCGTTGGTTAGTGAGGACCGTGATCTGGTCCGCAGGGAACAGGGGTTTGAGCCGATCGAAGCTCCACTGGAGCAAGCTGCGTTTGCCATCTAGGGAGAGAAACTGTTTCGGTCGCTCGTCGGTGCTGAGGGGCCAAAATCGGCTGCCAACACCGCCGGCCATAATGGTGGCGGATAGGGGAAGCATGACCTATCCGCGATTCTATCCGGGGGGTAGGAGACCTGCCTGGTTGTGATTGATGGAGTAGAAAATGAAGTTTCCATCAGGATGGAGGGGAGCGGTATTCATGGCCTGTTTGGTGGTGGTCTTGACGGTGCCGTCGGCGGGGTCAGCGTAGGTGACAGTGTCCCCTTCGGTCTTGAGGATGGTCACGATGTGACCTCGGCCCGAGGGTGAAAATTCTGGTCCGTTGAGGCCCACGATGACGGGCAGCTTCTCTTTGTTGACCTTGTGGTCGATCAGACTCCAGGCACCCGCCTCGATCTCGCCGCCGTCGCGCCATTCGAAGCCGGCCTGTTCGGTCTCTCCATTGAGAGCGTTCAGCAGTTCAAATCCGTATTTTTGGTTGACATCGGAGTCGATCCAGTCTTTGTCGGTCAGGGCGTTGATGCACATGGCTACGCTAGTCTGGCCACAAGAGATCGAGTTGTTTTGAGCCAGAGGAACAATGTCTTTAGCACTACTCAGAGAGCCACCGAGAGGGTTCAGTTCTCTCATGTGCATGAGGTTGAGACTGGACATCGAGTTGAGCTTTGCTTCAGCCAGGTTGCCGGCATTTGGCTTGGCCTGCTCGGCTTCGTTCTGACTTCGCATGAGGCGCTGGAAATCGCTTGAGCCGACAGGACCCCCTTCGATTCGCCGCTCGATCTGACGCATGCGGCCGAGAACTTTGTCGATGTTATCCAGCATATCACGCCTCCTCGCTCTATCATACACTACCGCTGAAAGTTCAGCGGGAGCAAAGTGTTAACGTTTTGTAAATCATCTCGACCGAAAGGAATGGATCGACCCGGCACCGATTGAAGGTCTATCAACGTGGAGTATAGCCTTTGACGACTCGGCAGAAGATTACCCTGGCCGTGAGCGACTTCTTTCTGGTGTGGCTCGGCTTACTCATCGCGCTCGGCCTTCGAGTGGATTTCAACCCCGAGTCGATGGCTCGTTTCACCCGGGATCCGGTCTGGTTCCTGGCCATTTCTTCCACTTGTGTCGTGAGCTTTCACCTGTTTGGTCTCTACGATAGGTTTTGGCGTTACGCCGGAATTCGTGAGCTTATCGAAGTGGCGGCCGCTTCCACGGTGGCCCTTTTTCCGTTTGAAGTTCTGGCCTTGTGGGGGGAAGGGTTCGCCTTCCCCAGAACCGCGCTCCTGCTCGCCTGGTTCGTCGTAGTGGCCGAGGTCGGGGGCCTTCGTTTGCTGTTACGCTTGGCCAGCGAAAGAGTGGCTAACGAGCCTCACCGAAAGCCCGTGTTAGTGGTGGGGGCTAACGATGCCGGGGAGTCCGTGTTGAGAGATTTGGGCCGGGCCGGCTCAGGGTTCGCGGTGGTTGGCTTCGTGGCTGTTGAGAAAGAACCGAAGGGCTCGATCCGCGGAGTTCCCATTGTGGGCCGACTCGAGGAACTGCCGGGTCTGATAGGAGAGATGAGGGTGGAGGAACTCATCCTGGCCCAATTGAGTCCCGCCCGGAGTAGCCAGGTTGTTCGTTTATGTGAGGGTCTGGAAGTTGCTCTTAAGACAGTGCCGGCCGCCACGGCTCTAGTGTCTGGGCAGGTCCAAGTCAACCCCCTGCGAGAGCTTCGTATCGAGGACTTACTGGAACGAGAACCGGTCTCGCTGGACCCCGGGCCAGTCAAGACCTACCTGGCTGGAAAGACGGTCTTGGTCACCGGGGCGGGCGGTTCGATCGGCTCGGAAATCTGTCGCCAGGTGCTTGGCTTTGGACCCCGTTTGGTGATTCTTCTCGGGCGAGGGGAGAACAGCATTCACGAGCTGATGGTGGAGCTTAACGGCCAGGCGGTTGTTCCCGTGATCTGTGACGTCCGAAATCCTCGAGGGCTCGAGGAGGTATTTCGCCAGCATCGTCCCCAGGTCGTATTCCATGCAGCCGCTCACAAACACGTTCCCCTAATGGAGCGAGTTACTGCCGAAGCGGTGGCCAACAATGTCTTCGGAAGCTTGAACGTGATGGACCTCTGTAAGCAGTACGAGGCCGAGAAATTTATTCTGCTTTCCAGCGATAAGGCGGTCAATCCGACCAGCGTGATGGGTGCCACCAAGCGTTTGGCTGAGCTGCTGTTGGCCAAGAATCCCGGCAACGGTTTCGCGGCTGTCCGCTTCGGCAACGTGCTCGGTTCGCGAGGAAGTGTCGTTCCAACTTTTCGCAGTCAGATCGAAAAAGGGGGACCGGTGACTGTCACCGACCCTGAGATGACGCGGTTTTTCATGACCATTCCGGAAGCTGTGGCTTTGGTGCTTCAAGCTGGCTCTTTGGCCGAGGGGGGCGAGATTTACGTCCTCGACATGGGGAAACAGGTCAAGATTGTCGACCTGGCTCGTAATCTCATTCGCTTGAGTGGGTTTGAGCCCGAGCGCGACATTCCTATCGAGATCATCGGAGTCCGCCAAGGCGAGAAGATGTATGAGGAACTGGTCAACGTTGGGGAGGAAGTGGACGATACCGCTCTGCCTAAGATTCAAAAGGTGGTGAGTCCGCCTCCTAGCGGTGACTGGCCTGGGCCTAAGCTGGACCGACTCCGTCAGAGCACAGAAGAAGCCGACCACGACGCGGCCCTCGACGGCTTGGCTGAGCTGGTGAAGAATTTTCACCCGGTCTCTTCCTCCGAGTCTGAGGTGGGAGCTTTGACCTAACCCGCTCTCACAAGCGAACGTTCCTCCGGGGGGAATTTCTAGGCGGCCGCGAATTCTGCCGCTGAAACCGTGTTTGGAGGAATCAACTTGACCAAGAAGTCGTTGCGCAGAGCCCTGTTGACTGGGGTTGCTACTCTGCTCCTGCTAAACGCCTGGTGGATGACCCTAGAAGCTTTCGAGCCAACAGTGCCCGCCGATATGGTGGCTGAGTCCCAGGCGCTCTTGTTAACCGACCGCGATGCCGATGGGGATGGCCCTCTCCCGGACGGGGTGCCCCGAGTGGAAGGCTCGGTGGTGATCGACCTTGTCGATGGCCTCACCCCTCAACAAGTCCAGAAGGTAGGGGAAGATTATAGCCTCGACCTTCGCTACAACTCGGTCCACTCGGGTGAATCGTGCCTGACTGTGGCGCGGGTTCCCGAGACTCGACTTGCTGCTCTACTCGAGCAGCTCAAGCAAGACTCTCGAGTTCAGTCGGCCAGTCCCAACTGGTACTACCAGCTGCTAGACCAACCTCAACCTGCCTCTTTTCCCGATGACCCCCGTTTTGGCGAGCAGTGGCACCTCGAGCAGATTCGCTCGGTCCAAGCCTGGAAGTGGGCTAGCGGTCGCAACGTGGTGACCTCGGTTATCGACACTGGGGTGGCCTACCGAGATCTCGGCGACAAGTTTCATAGAGTCGAAGACCTCGACCAGACAGACTTTGTGTTGGGATACGACTTCGTTAACAAGCGAGTTGAGGCGGTCGACGATCATTGCCATGGAACTCACGTTGCCGGCACCATCGCTCAGTCGACCAACAACGGAAAAGGGGTGGCGGGAGTCGCCTGGGGCAGTGCCATTATGCCGGTAAAGGTTCTCTCGGGACGCGGTGGAGGCACCCTTTCCGATGTGGCCGACGGAATCCGATTCTCGGCCGACCACGGCGCCAAGGTGATCAATATGAGCCTGGGTGGCCCCTTTCCCGATGCGACCATGGCCGAAGCTGTTCGTCACGCCCATGCCAAAGGCTCCATCGTTGTTTGCGCCGCTGGCAACTCGAGCCGGGGCAAATCCGGATACCCAGCCGGTTACGCTCAGGCCGTTTCTGTGTCGGCCGTCAACCGCAATGAAGAATTAACCTTTTACACCAACTACGGTCCCAGCATCGACATCGCCGCCCCAGGTGGCGAGATGCGCCAGGACGCGACCGGCGGGGTCTTGCAAAACACCATCGCCGTTCAGAATCCTCGCAAGTCTGACTACTACTTCTTCCAGGGCACCTCGATGGCTTCGCCTCACGCGGCTGGCGTGGCAGCCCTGATCGCTTCGGCTGGGGTGACCAACCCTGATGCTATCCTGAGGGTGATGCAGGCAACCGCCAAGTTTAAGGGCGAAGACCAGAAGGAGCGTGGCTATGGGGCTGGCCTGATCGATGCCGAAGCGGCCGTCTATCGGGTGGCCTTCGTTCATAACGCCTCGAAGCTTGCCATCGCGTTGGGCATTCTGGCTTTGGTGGCTATCCCGCTCTTGAGACGCGGCGCGTTCGTCCAGTTCTTGCTGACGGCGCCCGGAGCTGTGATAGCTTCCTCAGGCTTGTTCTTTCTGCCCCTCTTGATGGGCAACGTGACACCCTACTGCCCCTACCTCACCAGAGGCTTCCCTTCCTGGGACATGCTTGTTCTGGGAGCAGCCAATCACGGCAACCCGCTGATGTTCAGCTGTCTAATACCGATGGCCCTGGCCATTATCGTGGTTGAGAATTCTTGGTTACGAGCGATCGTGGCTGGCTTCACCGCTGGCGTGGCCGCTCACCTTTTGTTCACCGCCGCGATGGGCACCGTGACTGTTCTCTTTGTGCCCGCTTTCCTGAGTCGCTTGTGGCTTCTCGGAAACGGGTTGGTGTGCATCTTCCTGGCCATCGTTCTGGCTGAAGAGCAGCCTTAAACGACCGGTCCCCACTTGCCCCGACGGGAGCGCTCGCTCCCGTCGTTTGATTAGGAAGGAGGGACCAGGTCGGAGCCATCTAGGGCCCCGAGGAGACCCGTTTGGGGGTGTTCTCTGGCTCCCGTTCTGTAGAGTGTTCTCTGATCGCGGTCGAGTTGGCACGGTTCGGATTCCACCTGGTCTTGATGCCAGCGATACTGGACGTTGTTGGGAACGTCTGAGAAGACGACGGAATCGTCAGCCAGAACGGCTGGTCCTTCGGGCCAGTGAAAGCCTTTCGCATCTCCAGGGCTTCCGCGATATCTCGAAGCTTGACGGCGGCGTAACCGCGCTCCATAAAGAGCTTCTCGGCTGCAGCCAAAACTCTTTGGCGGGCTGGGCTAGCCGACCTAGCCAGGTTCTTTTATGACCTCGAGGGCGGTCTCCCAGGCGAAGGACCAGATCGCCTCGGGGTTGGTTCCGCGAGGGAGGCGAACCACGATATAGATAAAGGCGGCAATGGCCAGAATGCCGACCAGGAGGGACATGATTCTCGACCCAAGACCGTCTTTCGACTCTTTCTTCTCCTCGGCGGCCTGCTGTTGATATTCCTTCTGGCGGACCTTTTCGGTCTTTCTGCGGGCACTCTTTTGCTGCCAGTCTTCCAGGCGAGCCCGGGCCTGGTCGACTGCCCCTGTCAAGAACGGGATCTCGTCGCGCAGGCTGCCCGGTTTGGTATCGTCCTCTTCTTGTTCAGGGGCGAGATCCTGAGACTGGTCAGGCGCTTCAGGCTCAGGGTCGGTCCCCAACTCATGGCCACACACCTCGCAAAATTTGGAATCCGGCAGGTTCTCGGCGCCGCACTTCTCACAATAGATCATCGCGGGATGATTCGGCTCACTCAGCCCAAGCCCTTTCGCGGCGAACCGTCGTTCGGCAGGGGGTAAAAGAATTCGGCGAACCAGCCTCCATGGCAACCTCTGCACCCCCTGACGTCGTCGAGGAACTGCGCACCTTGCGCCGACAGATTCGGTATCACGAGTATCGCTACTACACCCTCAACGACCCCGAAATTTCTGATCTTGACTACGACCGCCTCTTCCGACGCCTCCAGGAACTGGAAGACCAATTCCCCGAACTGGTCGACGCCGATAGTCCCTCTCAGAGGGTTCAGGGGGCGCCCATCGACGAATTTGAAACGGTCGTCCATTCCCGCCCTATGTTGAGCTTGGGGAACGCTTTCGATGAGGAAGAATTGCGAGAATTCGACGCCCGTGTGCGTCGCCGGCTCGAGTCTGAGGATGTCACCCTGGGTGAGGATGAGCCGATCGACTACGTGGTCGAACTCAAGATCGACGGTCTGGCCGTTAGTCTCTTGTATCAGCAGGGACGACTGGTGCGGGCTGCCACCCGCGGAGACGGAAGGCAGGGCGACGATATTACCCACAATGCCCGAACCATTCATCAAATTCCCCTCACTATCCACAGTCAAGACCACGAGATCGAGGTTCGCGGCGAGATCTATATCGGCTGGGAAGACTTCCGTCGGATGAATGAAGAGAACGCTCGGATAGGAGAGAAGGTCTTCGCTAACCCTCGTAACGCCGCCGCCGGGTCGATCCGCCAGAAGGACCCCGCCGTGACCGCTCGTCGCCCTCTCAAGATTTTTCTCTACAGCTTGGAACAGGCGCCAGAGTTGGTGGAAAGTCACTACGATGCCCTCAAGAAGACCGAGCAGTTCGGGCTGCCTGTCAATCCGCATTATCATCAGTGTGCCGGCATCGAGGAAGTGATCGAGTTTTGCCTGGCCTGGCACGAGCGCCGCCATCAACTCGACTACGAGATCGATGGGATCGTGGTGAAAGTCAACCGGTTGGCCTACCAGCGACTTCTTGGCACGGTTTCTCGGTCACCGCGATGGGCCACCGCCTACAAACTGCCCTCTACCCAAGTCGCCACCACTTTGCTCGACATCGAAGTGTCGGTGGGACGGACCGGTGCACTCACCCCAGTGGCCATTCTGGAACCGCAGTTGATCGACGGGAGCCAGGTGAGCCGAGCTACTCTTCACAATGAAGACGAGATCAAGAGAAAAGGGATTTTGATCGGTGACACCGTTTGGGTTCACAAAGCCGGGGCCGTGATCCCTGAGGTGGTGGCGCCGGTGGAGAGCAAAAGGAGTGGTCAGGAGCGGCAATTTTCGATGCCGACCCACTGCCCTGTTTGCCTGACCGAGGTGGTGCGGGAGGAGGGAGAAGCGGTCACCCGCTGTCCTAATCGCCGTTGTCCAGCTCAGGTTGAAGCTTGGATTCGCTATTTTTGCAGCCGCAACGCTCTCGATATCGAGGGCTTTGGAGAGGCTCTGGTGGCCCAGTTGGTTAGCGGTGGCATGGTCAAGGACCCTGCCGATCTCTTTCAGCTGACCTTGGAGGACCTTCTTCGTCTCGAGCGCATCGGAGAGAAATCGGCTACCAAACTCCTGGAACGGCTAGAAGAAGCTCGCAGTCGGCCCCTCTCTCGGCTTCTGGTTGCTCTCGGGATTCGCCACGTTGGCCGCCATGTCGCTGAGGTTTTAGCCACCGAATTCCAGACTCTGGAAGCCGTTGCTCAGGCCGATCTCGAAAGGTTGAGCAACGTCCACGAGATCGGGCCTGAGATAGCCCAGAAGGTGCATGAGTTCTTCCGGGACGACTTTCATCAAGAGTTCGTGGCTCGTCTTCGCGAAGGCGGGGTCAAGCCGCCTCAGCCCCAGCGCTCCGAAAACCTGGAGGGAGGACCGAAGCCGTTAGAAGGTCAGACGTTCGTGCTGACGGGCAGCCTGGAAAAGATGACCCGCGGGGAGGCCAAAGAGCGAATTCGGTTGGCCGGGGGGAGAGTCACTTCAAGCGTCTCGAAGAAGACCAGCTACCTGGTCGTAGGGGCCGACCCGGGCTCCAAATTACAAAAAGCCGAGAAGCTTGAGGTGACCGTTCTGGATGAGGCCGCCCTTCTCTCTCTGCTGGGCGATTAATCCCTCTCAGGTGGGGTAGAAGACAGGAAATCGTATTTGACTGGAGGCTCTATGTCGACCCTTGCTACTCAGCGAGTTCACAATTTCTCTGCTGGCCCAGCTGTTTTGCCGCTACCCGTTTTGGAGGAGGTCCAAAAAGAACTTCTCTGCTTGCCGGGAGCGGGTGCTTCGGTGCTCGAGATCAGCCATCGCTCCAAGCAGTTTGAGGCCATCATTCAGGGCGCCGAACAGAATATCCGAAAGCTGCTAGGGCTCGATGACGATTGGGCTGTTCTTTTCCTCCAGGGCGGCGCTAGCACTCAGTTCTCGATGGTGGCTATGAACTTTCTTGAGGGACGCAAGGCCGGCTATGTTCGCTGTGGCGCCTGGTCCAAGAAAGCCATTAAAGAGGCCAAAAAGCATGGTCAGGTCGAGGTCGTTTGGGATGGTGAAGGAGACGGCTTTACGCGGATGCCAGCCACCTCCGAACTTAAAGTTGAGCCTGGCCTCGCTTATCTTCATACGACCTCCAATGAAACGATCGAAGGGATTCAATACTCGGTCGACCCGGAGGTTAGCGTGCCCCTGGTGTGCGATGCCTCGAGTGATTTTCTCCATCGGCCTATCACCATGAAGCCCTACGGTCTGATCTACGCTGGAGCCCAAAAGAACGTCGGCCCGGCCGGGTGCACGCTGGTTCTCCTGAGAAAAAGTTTTCTCAAAACCCAGGTAGACAAAACTTTGCCAACGATGCTCGACTACACCGTCCATGTCGAGAAAGAATCGATGTTCAACACCCCTCCGGCCTTCTCGATCTACGTCATCGAAAAAGTCACGCGTTGGTTGCTTGACCTGGGCGGGCTTGAGGCGATTCACGAGAAGAATCGCAAGAAGGCCGAGCTGCTTTATCAGACCATCGATGGAAGTCAGGGGTTCTACCGGGGGCACGCGGCTGAAGAGAGCCGTTCTTTGATGAACGTAACCTTCCGATTGCCCCGAGAGGAGCTGGAGAAGCAGTTTGTGGTGGAGGCCGAGGCGAAAGGCCTCTCAGGTCTCAAAGGCCATCGTTCGGTGGGGGGTCTGCGGGCTTCGATCTACAACGCTTTCGAACTCGAAGGCGTGGAAGCGCTGGTCTCCTTCATGCAGGACTTTCAGCGCCGTAACGCCTAGGCGACCGGGTCGGTTCGAACTCTTTTCCCGCTTCTTCCAGGTGGAGCGCCTGACCGACGCTGTAGCGACGTGATTGATGAAAGAGATAGAGTCGCTTGGCCTGGACTTCCCGGGCCAAGCGGCCAGCCTGACGGGCGGTGAGATGATGATGTTCACGGGCCTTATCGAGCTGGGAGTGAAGATAAGCCGCCTCGCACCAAAGTTCGTCACAGCCGGCTAGCAACTCGCTCAGACGGCTGGCTGTTTGCTTGTTGAAAAGGGTGTCGGTGACGTAACCCAGTTTGAATCCAGCCTGCTCGACTAGAAGCTGATCGGCTAGCTCGGTTCGAGTGTAGCTGCGACCCTCCAATTCGAACTGTTGGCGTTGGCCGGATTTAAGGTCGGCCAGCCAGGGGCCCGGCTTCAAACCTGAGCGGCCTAGAGCCTCTTTATCGATCCTTTGCTGAGTGGGGCTCTCAAGACAGAAGGCGAGACAGGGCACACCATGCTCCACCCAGCACCAGGAAAGAACTTCACCCTGGGGCAGCTCGAGGCTGTCTGCTTCCGTGTTGTGGACCACAGGGGGAGCGGGCTCGAACTGACGAGCACAGGGGAAACGAGTGAAGGTCAGATGGTCAGGGCAGATCTCGACCGTCTCGATCACCAGGTCCGATTTTTCGACCAGGTTCCAAGCGTAGCCGCGCAGGCGGGAGCCGACTTGAGAGGTAATGCCTTGCGGACCATAGATGGTCGTGGTTTGGGGGCAGAAGAGCTGCATTCTCAAGAGATGATCAAAGCCGATGAAATGGTCGATATGGGTATGGGATACAAACACCCGCTCGATCCGCTGGAGGTCACGAATCCGGACTGGGTGAAGAGTCCCACAGTCGAACAGAAAAGCCTCGGCCCGATTGGTGAGTGAGACGAAGAGGGCCGCGTCGTCGTCGGGCTCGTTGACCAGGGTCGCTTCCAACATCGCTCGATCATAACGCATTTCGAGGCGAGTTGCGACGTTGGGAGCGATTTGTAACGTTTATGCAGTGGGACGCACTCAGCGATAGGGGCTGTCAAGCCTTCCAGTTCGGTCGCCTGGAGCTGGCCGAAGACTACTACTGGAAAGCCGTTCAGAGGGCCAAAGCCTTCGACGAATTCGATCCTCGTTTGGCCGCCAGTTTGAGTAATTTGGCCGTCGTTCTAAGGTCGCGAGGACGGTTCCAACAGGTTGAAAGTCTCTTTAATTTAGCTCTGCGAATCTGGCGAGCCCTGGTTCCTGAGCACCTCTGTATGGCCGTGACCCTCAACAATGCTGCCGGTTATCACTTGTGGGTCGGGAACTATGCCGAGGCCCGGCAGCTTTTTCGCAAGGCCCTCAATCTTCTGGAGCACCGGCGCCAACCCGAGGACTACCTGCTGGCAGCTTGTCTTTCCAATTTTGCCCGTCTTTACACAGTGATGGAGAAGTTCAGTCAGGCGGAATCGCTCTACAAAAGGACCCGTCGCTTGTCCCAGCAGTTACTCGGCAAAGACCACCACAAGTCGGCTCTGGTGGCTTGCGGGATGGGGGACCTCTACCGTCGGTTGGGCAAGTACTCGCGGGCGGACTCTCTGTTGGCCACGAGTCTCGAGTTGCTGCAACGAACCCAGGGGCCCCGCCATCCGGATGTAGCCACCTGTTTGGTCTATTTGGGCGACCTCTACTACGACCAGTCGGCCACCGCTGGCGACCTGTCCATGGGTCCTTCCGTGAAACGAGAAAGTGTGGAGCCTCTTTATCGAGCGGCTTTGCAGATACGCGAGAGGAACCTCGGCATTACCCACCCCGACTGCGCTGACATCTATCGCAAATTGGCCTCGACCCGGCTGAGAGAGAAGGATTTCGCTCAAGCGGAGCTTTTTCTTCGGCGCTCGCTGGGAATCTATCTGGATAGCCTGGGGCCCTACCATCTTGGCGTGATCCTCACTCTTGAGCAGAGTGCCGAGATGATGAGGGGACAGGGGAAAATGCGAGAAGCGCGGGAGCTCGATAAGCGGGTGGCTCAGCTCAGGGTGAAACAGAAGGAAAGGGCTAAGAATCGCATTTCCGTCTTAGAAGACTGAACAATTTTCGACAGGTTTTCGAAGAGTCTTCAAGCAATTCTCGGGCATGCAACCCTATTTCGTAGACCTCCACGTTCATATCGGCCAAAACGGTCAGGGCAAAGCGGTCAAAATCACCGCCAGTCGTCGTCTGACCTTTGAAGCCGTTATCAAAGAGTGTCTCGAGCGCAAAGGCGTCGATATAGTGGGGATCATCGACTGCGCTTGCACCGGTGTTTTGACCGACCTGCGAAAACTGATCGAGGCTGGTGAGTTGATGGAGCTACCCGAAGGCGGCTTGCGTCATCGGGACCGGGTCACGGTCATCACCGGGGCCGAGGTTGAGGCGGTCGAACCCGATGGGGGAGTGTCCCACCACCTTTGCTACTTCCCGTTTCTCCGCAATCTAGCCGAATTTAGCCAGGTGATGCGTCGCTACATCACCAACATGGAGCTGTCTTCCCAGCGCTGCGGTCTGCCAGCGGCTGAGTTACAGGCGGTGGTGCTGGCTACCGGGGGAATCCTCATTCCCGCCCACGCTTTTACCCCCCATAAGAGCTGCTACGGGAATGCCTGCGACCGCTTGACGGACCTCTTCGGAGAAGGGTTTTCAGAGATTCCCGCTCTTGAACTCGGACTTTCCAGTGAGACCCTTTTGGGCGACCGGCTGGCCGAGTTGGAAGGTTTGACCTTTCTTTCCAATTCCGATGCCCACTCGCTGGAACGGATCGGTCGCGAGTACACCATCATCGAGATGGAAGCTCCCAACTTTCGAGAATTGATGCTGGCTTTGCGTCGAGAAAGCGGAAGAGGAGTGGTCGCCAACTACGGCCTGAATCCCAACCTGGGGCGCTACCACCGCTCCTACTGTCACCGCTGCGAGGCTAATGCGCCTGGGGTCGCCCCGGTCTTAGCCTGCCCTCGCTGCGGTCACGATGGTCGCGAATTCGTGCGGGGAGTGGTCGACCGCGTCACCCAGATTGCAGACTTTGAAATTCCTCGTTCGCCCGCTCATCGTCCCCCATACCGCTACCAAGTTCCCCTTAGTTTTGTCCCCGGACTTGGTCGGCGTCGGCTCGACCTCTTAATCGATCGATTCGGAAGCGAGATGGCGGTCCTTCACCGAGCTGGACGGGCCAGCCTGGCGGCGGTGGTGGGTTGGGAAACGGCCGATTTTATCCTGGCGGCCCGAGAGGGGC
>CAYRFU010000206.1:0-13254 GCA_964423525.1 uncultured Burkholderiales bacterium
CAGTGGCCTCCGTGTTATAACCCTTCTTCCTCGGCCAGTCGAATGTCAACAGGCCGAGCCCTCTAGCCCTAAGAGCTAGCATGGAAAAGGCCGAGCATTTAATGCTCGGCCATGAAACTTGCGGCTGCTGCTGTATTAACCGGCTTGCTGCAAGTGGCGTAGGTGATTCACGATATCAAAGACCTCGCGGGTGTTCAACTTGTTTCCGAAGTGCGGCATATTGTTTTTGCCGGTCATGATGTAGAAGTAGAAGGCTCCGTCTGAAAGCTTTTCCTGGTAGTCACTGCCGCCGATGGCCGGCGGAGAGGGCGCCCACACTTCACCAACTTTCCCGTCACCCCCACCTTTGGAGCCGTGGCAAGAGGCACAGTTAACAGTGTAAAGTTCTTGACCGCGGGCCAGGGACTCTTCGGTAGCCGGGACTGGGCTGCTGTAGTCTTGCAACTCGGGAGGAATTCCGCCCTTCTCAGCCAGTAACTCGGGGGCGAACGTTTCGTTTATCATCTCTCGTCGGGCTCGCAGGAGCTTGTTGACATCGGGACGACGAAGTTCGCCAGATTTCACCTTGGCTTCGAGTTCCTCCTGATAGGTCTTGAGGCGCTCTTGGGCTCGCTCGTATTCGACCGGGTCGCCGTAGGTCAACCAGCCGAGCGGCTCGGGAGGCAACACCTCCTGCTCCGCCTGGGAAGGCATCCGCACGCTATGACTAGGGGGAAGAGCAGCCGCTTTCTCACCGGGCTTAATAACGACCGTGGAACGCATGTTGTTGGTGGGAAGAGGAATCACAGACTGACCCGGCTGCTTGGCACAACCGGTTCCAAACAGTCCAACACAGAGGAGCGGTAGGAGATAACTCACCACGTTGCGGGCCCCTAACCCCTTCAACCATTCCTCAGCCTTCTTGGCTGAGTCGCCTGAAACCACCAGAGCGATGTATCCGATAGCCACCGGCATATCTTCCTCGAGGGCCGGGACGAGCTGCCGATAACGGCGGGTTTCCACGAAGAACATCAGCGTGGTGACCAGGATGGCCGTGATCATTCCGCACTCGTACATGATGACGGCATTGATGGGAACGGCGACCAGTGGCTGTCCACCCGTTTGGGCGGTCAGTCCCCACTCGAGCTGGGTGAACGAGATGAAGGCGAAGCCTCCAACGATACCGCAAAGCCACATCAACCGCACCAGGTTTCTCATAATCATCGGCTTCGAGCGATGCTCGGGGATAGGCTCCTCGGCCAGGGGATAGGGAGAGCGGACCTCAATATCATCCGCCTCGGCACCTTTATCAAGTAACGCTTTGTGGGCGTTTAAAGCGGTGACTTGGTCTTCAAATTCAGCGCAGACTTTCATTCCTTAACCTCACTCACCCGACTGGAAGTAGTTGACTTTGACGCCGGCGATCTCGGTCTCGAGCTCGCGGGCTTTAGTCTCGGCCAGCTCCCAATAAGGTAGAATCGGGAAAATTCGACAGAATAGCGTTAGGCCGCCAATAACCCACCCGAAGGTTCCGAGCACGATACAGATCTCGGTGACGCTGTAGGTGTAGGGCAGCGTGTTGTAGTTAAGGCCATTGTAGACTTCCAGGCCCGGGATAATGATGAACACGCGCTCGATATACATCGCGATGTTGACGATGATCGAGAGGATGAACATCGGCATGATGCTGCGTCGGAACTCTTTGAAGGCCAGGCAGAAGAGCGGCAAGACGAAGTTTCCGATGACCAGGAACCAGCACCAGATGGCGTAGGGTCCAAAGCCGTTGTAGTAAAGGTAGTCCATCTTGTCTGGCTCGTGAGCGTAGTAGGCCGGCAGGAAGTCATTGAAGAAGAGATAGGCCCAGGCCAATCCCAGCACCAGCCAAACGCGTCCCAGCATGTCGTAGTGGACTGGGGTTATCAACTTCTTGAAAGAAGGATAGGTCCATATCAACAGACACAACATCGTGAACACGGCAGCGGTCCCGGAGTAGAGAGCCCCAACGAAGAAAAGCGGACCGAATACCTCAGAGTGCCAACCAGGCACAACCTGCATCGCGAAGTCCCAAGAAACGATGGTGTGGACCGAAATCACAACCGGGAGGATAACCACACTGTATAGGGCAGCCGCTTCCTTGACCCGCATCCACTCCTCGGTGGTGCCTCTCCAGCCCCAGCTGAGCAGGGTGTAGAGGGTCTTATACCAGCCTTTCATTCGAGGCCGGGCGATGCCGAGGTCGGGGACCATCGTCACGTAGAGGAACAAGACACTACCAGTCAGGTAAGTTGAAATGGCGAAAACGTCCCACATCAACATACTCTTGAAGTTCGGCCACAGCAGCCGGTTGTTGGGAACCGGGAGCATGTAGTAGAACAACTCGGTGCGGCCCAGGTGGATCAGCGGGAACGACGCAGCCGCCGGGAGAGTGAATAAGGTGATGACCTCAGCCACCCGGGTAACCGCCGACTTCCACTCCGCTCCGCACAGTCGTAACAGAGCAGAAATGAGAGCACCGGCGTGGGCCACACCGATCCAGAAGACCAGGGTGATAATGTAAGCTCCCCAGTAGACCGGGATATGAAGCCCGGTCACCCACATTCCCAGCCAAAGTTGGCGGGCGAACATGAAAGCGCCGGTCAGCATCGCGATCAGGGAGATAGTAATGACAATATTGCTTTTCCACCCCGACTTCCCGATCGGCTCGAAACAAGCGTCGTAGATCTCGGGAATGGGGATCGGAGCCGCCTTAAAATTGTGGGACTCGTGTCCGTGGCTCATTTAGCCTCCACCATCGTATCAGTATCCAAGAGTGTCATTTAAAGTTCGACCCCTTCTCTGGCCGGGGTGGGCGAGGCGGCAGGAGTGGAATGGTCATCCGAACCGTCAGAGTGGACGGGCTCGCGGTGGTCCATAGCCTCGCTGTGGTCGCCTGCCTGGCCGTGATGGCCTTCGTCGCCACCGTCGTGGCTGCTGTGGTGTCCACCGACACCCTCCAGCACGTCTGGGTCGCGGTCAGGACGGAGGTAGATCACGTTGGGTCGAGTGTCGTGCTCGTTGTGAACCAGAACAGACCGGTAGCGATTCCTCTCCAGGTGTTGGGAGACGGTACTGTGAGGGTCGCTCAGCAGACCGAAGACCAGAGCGTCTGAGGCGCACGATTGCACGCAAGCCGGTCGAATCTCGCCATCGTGAGCTTGGCGACCCTCGACTTTGGCGTCGAGTTCGCCTCGGCGAATTCTCTGGACGCAGAAGGTGCACTTCTCCATCACGCCTTCATTGCGAACGGTCACGTCGGGATTGAGCATCAGATGCATCGGCTCAGGCCACTCGGGCTGAACGAAGTTGAACATCCGGACGTGGTAGGGACAGTTATTGGCGCAGACACGGGTTCCGACACAGCGGTTGTAGATCTGACCATTCAGTCCGTCGTGGGTGTGCACGGCTGCGAAGACAGGACAAACCGACTCGCAGGGAGCCGCGCCGCACTGCTGGCACAGCATCGGCACGAAATCCACGTGAACGTGGGGAAAGGAGCCGTGATAGAACCGGTCGATTCGCAACCAGTCCATCACGCGGCCGGCGGCAGCCGCGACAGGACCGACGACGGGAATATTATTTTCGGCGCGACAAGCTACGACACAAGCTTTACAGCCCGTGCAACGGTCGACATCGACGACCATTCCCCATTGTTCTTGTCCCGGTGATGCTTCGTGGGCGGCACTCATGAACTTTTCCTTCCTAGTGTGGCAAAATGTGGCGCGGCAAGTTGTAAACGCGCTGATCGTAAGTGGTCAGACGGATCGACTTGCCGGTCTTGGCAAGATCGACACCCTTGCCCAGCCAGACGGGTTCCCCCGACTCTGCCTGAAACTCGCCATCGATAAACTCCAGCGGATTCACGCCGACCTCGGCCCATTTCCCGAAGTTTTTGTGACCTCGCCCGATGGGCATCGCGACCACGTCAGGGTGAACTGCAGGGCTGAGAATGACGGAGGCCTTAAACGACTTCCCGCCGACTTTCACATCGACGACATCGTATCGCTTCAGCCCCAGTTCTTTGGCTTTGCTTTCGCTGACTTCGACCCAGGAGTCCCAGACAACGGTGGTCATAGTATCGGGCAGCTCTTGCAGCCAGGGCCGATTGGCCAGGCTACCATTGGCCATGTTGGTCAGGTAGGGAACGAGCACCATCCCAGCGCCCGGCTTTGAGGGCCAGCTTCGCACCTCGAGGGCTGGTAAGCTCTCGAAGGGGGAGTAGCCGGCTGGGGCATTACCCGGGTTCTTGGTAGCCGTGGGCGGATGGTTAGCGGCGTAAGGGTAGGTCGTCTCGCCATCGTCGTGCCACACCCCTCCGCGCACGATCAGGCCTTCCCAGTCCTTCTCATTGCGCTCACCTCGGAGTAACTCCCGAGCGGTGGTGGCCTCTTTCTTGACCGACAAGCCGCTGGCTTTGAGAGCCATCAAGATGGCCTCGGTAGCCGAGACGCTTCCTGCATGTTGGGGTTTCACGGCCGGCTGGCCGATGCCATAGTAGTCGCCATCGGGGCAAGAGACCCGCAGGTCGGTCCAGTCCTCCATCCAGGTTCGGGTTGCTACCACTGTGCTGCAGACAGCGGTGGTGTCATTCTCGAAAGGTGTGAAAGCAACAGAGTTGCGGATGCCTTTAATCTTGTCTGCCAGACTGGGCATCAAATAAACGGGGTTAGCGTCGAAGATCCACACCGTCTTGCTCGAGCCGAGCATCTCGGAAGCCTGCTCAGCCGAGACAAACAGTCCGCTAGTGTTGACCTTTGAACCCAGAACCAAATCAGGCTCAAACATCTCAGGTCGACCGTTGCGGAGCATCTTATTGAGAGCGTGGACAATGTAGAGAGAGGCAACCCCGTTTTCTCCCAAGCCGTCGCCGGCTACCGCCATCGGGCTCTTGGCTTCGTGGAGACGGTCGGCCATTTTTTGAAGAGTCTTGCCCTCCAGGCCCGTGGCCGCTTCGATATCGGCCATCGAGACCTGCTTCGCCCAAGCAGGCCAGGGTCCGTGGCCTTTCTCGGCCAACAGATTCCCGACACCTAGAGCGACCCAGCCTTCAGTCCCAGGAGCCACCCCCAACCAAACGTCGGCGTTAGCATCAGAAGCACTCATTCTCGAGCTGACCGAGACCATTTTACCGCGCGTCCGGGTGCGGCTCTTACGGAACTGACCGTAGCTCCAACTTGAACGAACTGAGGAGTAGCCAGCCTGGAGGAAGTTCCCACCAAAAGTGACTAGAAAATCGACGTGTTCGAATGGGTAGAAGGGCAACTTGGCTTCACCATTCAGGGCCTTCATCACCCTTCGTTCCTGAACGGAGGAGGGGGCGTCGCAGACCCAAATCTTGGCTCCAGCGGCTTGAGCGGCCTCTACGATCAGACCCCCTCGAGTTCCACACAGTCGGTCAACAATCCAGAGGGCGTTGTCCTTCCCGGCGTTCTTGAGATGGCGCCCGAGGTCTGCGGCCAAGTCGTCGATCGAGTCTTGAGGCTTGCCACCTTTGAGCGGCTTGCTGAGCCGGTCCGGGTGGTAAAGGGCCTGAAGCCCGGAGACGACGGTCGTATTCACTTTCCCCTTACTGTAAAAATGGCCAGGCGTTCCGATGGTATGAATGGCCCGGTTCTCGACCGTTTTCACGGCCACTGCGCAGTCCGCCCGAAGCTCAGTGCAGCAGCTAGCCCAGTAGAGGGGCTGGCCGGGCAAAGCATACTCGGGCATTTGAAATTGCGAGACCACCCCGTGCTCGACGGGGCGACCGCAAGCAGAAAGGGCCAGGGAGGCCGCAGATACAAAGCTTAATTTCAGAAAATCTCGGCGACTAAAACTCATCCTATCCTCCGTCACCTGTGGCAAGTGGTGCAGTCGACCGAAGCGCCTTTGGAGCGGTGACAGCTGACACACCAGCCCATCGTGGGCTTCTGTTTCATCTTGACCACTTCCATCTGGGCCATCTCACCGTGGCACTCTGTGCACTCCAGGCCTGCATTAATGTGGGCTTTATGAGCAAACTTCACGTGCTCCGGCATGTCGTAGTATTTATACCACTTGATATCTTGTTTGTTGGCAACGTACTCAGCTAGCTTTTTGACGCCTTCTCGCTCGTTGACCGGTTGGCCGTTGCTACCTTCTTTGACCGCACCGCGGTGGCAAGCCCAACAGTCTTGGACGGAAGGAACTCCCGCGTAGACTCCATCGTGGCTGCCGCGGTGGCAGTACTGACATTCGATCTCGCGGACCCCAGCATGCAAACTATGGGGAAACGCTATCGGCTGCTCGGGTTGATACCAGTAGCCCTTCCAGTTTAGCTCGCAATAGATGGTCATACCCAAGACTATCAGGGCGGGCAGTATCAGGACGGCCCGCACGATTTGCTTTTGAAGTACCTCTTCAGGTGCCATAGTGGCTCTTCTTCCTCGACCCCATATCAAGTCACAAAGCCTGGGTTATTCCCCCAAGCTGTTGTGCTGTGCCGAACTCCCTCGAGAGGGTCAATTCGGCGAAAAGCTATATTCTACGCCGTCGGCTGCGACTTTGTGAAATTTCTCACAAGCTCCATTATCCAGCCTGGTGGAAATTCCTTCCCCGACGGGACGCCGCTTTTCTCGCCGTTCCGCCTCTTCCTGCAGAAGAGAGGACTAAACGTGGAGTGGACGACCCGCCACCGATAAGGCGGCCTCTTTGACGACCTCTGGTAAGGTAGGATGAGCGTGACAGATGCGAGCGATATCCTCGCTGCTAGCCCCGAAAGCCATCGCCACCACCGCCTCTGCAATCAGATCTCCGGCCCGAGCTCCAACGATATGCACGCCCAGGACTCGGTCGGTCTCAGCGTGAGCTAAGATTTTGGCCATCCCTTCCGTGGAATTCAGGGCTCGGGCTCGGCCGTTGGCCGCGAAAGGGAACACTCCGCTTTTGAAGGGAACTCCCTCTTGCTCTAACTCTTCCTGGTTGCGTCCAACGGAGGCGACCTCGGGATGGGTGTAGACCACGGCCGGCACCAGATTGGGATCGAAGTGGCCATAGCCCGTGGCCAGATGCTCGACACAAGCGACCCCTTCCTCCTCGGCTTTATGGGCCAGCATGGCCCCCCCGATGACATCGCCGATGGCGTAGATCCCTTCAACGTTGGTGGCGAAATGCTGGTCCACCTCGATGAAGCCGCGTTGATCGGTTTTGATGCCGAGTTCCTCAAGACCCAGACCTTCCGTGTTGGGCCGACGGCCTACCGCGACCAGAACACGGTCACACTCGATCGGTTCTCCGCCCTCTCGCTCGACTCTACACGTCTTGCCCTTCACTTCAGCGCCGGTGACGCGACATCCCAAAACGAAGGAGAGTCCCTGACGCTTGAAAATCTTGTGAGCAGCGTTAGCGATCTCCTTGTCGGCCCCTGGCAAGATACGGTCGAGATATTCCAAAACCGTAACCTTAGAACCGAGGCGACCCCAGACCGAGCCGAGTTCCAGCCCGATGGCGCCTGCTCCGATGACCACCAGATGCTTGGGAGGCTCGGGATAGGTGAGGGCTTCGGTGCTCGTCCCGATCCTGTCCCCGTCAAGCTCTAAGCCGGGCAGAGTGGCGGCCGTGCTGCCGGTCGCGAGCAAGACTCTTTTCGTCTTATAACTCTGTTCACCCACGGCTACGGTCTCGGCGTCGACCAGTCGACCTAGACCCTTGAGGGGAGTAATACCGTGCTTTTTAAAAAGCCCGTCGATCCCCTTGCCCAGCGTCTTCACCACGGTGTCTTTGCGGCTCATCATAGCTTTAAGGTCCAACTCGACCTTGTCGACTTTGATGCCGTGGCGCTTGAAATCGCTTTGGGCCTGGTGAAATAGCTCAGAAGACTCTAGAAGAGCCTTACTGGGAATGCATCCGACCCGCAGACAGGTGCCCCCGAAAATCTTCTCCTTCTCAACGCAGGCGACTTTCCAACCGAGTTGAGCGGCCCGAATCGCGGCCACATATCCTCCTGGGCCGCCACCGATGACAATCAGATCGTAAGTTTCCGCCACTTAGACCTCCAAAAGCATCCGGGCCGGATTCTCAATGCATTCTTTGAGGCGCACGAGAAAAGAAACCGCTTCTCGCCCGTCTACAATGCGGTGGTCGTAGCTGAGGGCCAAATACATCACGGGGCGGATCTCGACTTGCCCGTTGACGGCCATGGGCCGGTCCTGAATATTGTGGAGACCTAAAATGCCGCTCTGGGGCGGGTTGAGAATTGGAGTAGAGAGCATAGAGCCGTAAACTCCCCCATTGCTGATGGTGAAGGTGCCACCCTGGAGTTCCTCCAGTTTTAGTTTTGTGTCGCGGGCTCTTACGGCAAAGTCGCGGATGGTTTCTTCCAACTCAGCGAAACTCAATTGCTCGGCATTCCGGATGACAGGCACCACGAGCCCCTTGCCTCCACCGACAGCCACTCCGATATCGTAGTAATTCTTGTAGACGATCTCATCGCCACGGATCTCAGCGTTGACGGCCGGATAAGCTTTGAGAGCCTCGATGGTCGCTTTGATGAAAAACGGCAGGAAGCCAAGCTTGACTCCGTGTCGGTCTTGGAAGGCCTGTTTGTAGTGAGAGCGCAGCTCGATGACGGCCGTCATGTCAACCTCGTTGAAGGTGGTGAGGATGGCGGCGTTCTGTTGGGCCTGCACCAGTCGCTCGGCGATCTTCTGGCGCAGGGGCGACATCTTCACAGTCTCTTCTTCGCGGGCCCCGCCCGAAGGGGACTCGGGGCGGCGCGAAAGATACCGTTGCACGTCTTCTTTTAAGATTCGACCATCTTTCCCGGTGCCCTCAACCTGGGAGGCTTTGACATCGTTTTGGGCCAGGACTCTTTGGGCTGCCGGTGAGACAATCGGCTGGTCACTCGATGAGGTTGAACCGTTGGCTGTCTCGGTCTCAGCTTCCGGCTGGGAGGAGTTAGCAGCTTTTTGGGGCTCAGGTTCGGCTCCAGCTGGCGCCGAACCCTCTTCAATCAGCCCGATCACTTCACCGATGTCAGCTTCATCACCGACCGACTTGAGATGCTTTACGATCTTACCACCGACGGGGGCCAGCACCTCGAGGTTGATTTTGTCTGTCTCAAGGATCACCACCGTCTTGTCCTGGGCCACCCACTGTCCGGGTTCCACTAACCATTCTGATATCACGACGTTGGAGATCGATTCTCCCGCGGGAGGAACTTTCAGTTCGGTTGCCATCGTCTTTGTTCTTACCTCCTAGTGTGGAACGGGCAGATGAAACGCCCGCTCGATAAGCCCTTCTTGTTCGATCTTATGGGAAGCCGAGGACCCCGTGGCAGGGCTTGCCGACTCCGGCCGCGACACTTGCATCAAGCGATGCCCGGCGAAGGGACCGTCGGCGGCTCGCAGCCGCAGATAGTTCAAAGCTCCCATGTTCTCAGGCTCTTCCTGAACCCAGATCAGGGGTGTTCTCTTCCGATAAGCTCCCAGGGCCACCTGCAGAGCTCTGGTGGGAAATGGATAGAGCTGTTCCACCCGCACGATAGCCACATCGTCCCGTTCGTGCTCCTGGCGATAGCGATTAAGCTCGTAGTAAATCTTGCCGGTGCAGAGCAAGATTCGAGTGACCTTGTCCTTCTCCTGACTGGAGGCGTCGGCCAACACTCGCTGGAAAGCTCCCTTCGAAAGATCATCGAGGCTCGAGACGCATTCGGGATGACGCAACAGGCTCTTGGGAGACATCACTATCAAGGGCTTGCGGATCGGTCTCACGATCTGGCGGCGGAGGCAGTGGTAAAGCTGCGCCGGAGTGGTCAAATTGACCACACAGATGTTGTCCTCGGCCGCGATCTGCAAGTAGCGCTCGAGACGGGCGCTTGAATGCTCCGGCCCCTGGCCTTCAAAACCATGAGGCAAGAGCATCACCAGGTGGTTGAGCTTGCCCCACTTGTCTTCGGAGGTCGAGATAAACTGGTCGACGATCACCTGGGCTACGTTGCAGAAATCGCCGAACTGAGCTTCCCACACCACCAGATTGTCGGGGCTGTCCAGACTGAATCCGTATTCGAAACCCACCACACCGGTCTCGGTGAGCGGACTGTTCCAGACCTGCATCCGGGCCTGCTTCTCCGATAGGTGATTGAGGGGGATACAATAGTCTCCTGATTCGTGATCAAACAGGATGGCGTGGCGATGACTGAACGTCCCTCGAGCCACGTCCTGACCGGTCAGACGAACAGGTGTCCCTTCATCCAGCAAAGTCGCGTAGGCCAAGGTCTCGGCCGCACCCCAGTCGAGTGGAGCCTCACCTGCCCCCATCTCAGCTCGCTTGTCCAACACGTTCTTCTGAAGCTTGGGATGGGGCTTGAAGTCTTCAGGAGTACAGGAAACTTTCCTCAACAAGTCTTTGAGCTTCTTCTTGCTGACGGCTGTCTTCACATCGGGAGTATTGGCATCAGGGCCGCCGCGGTATTTGGCCCATACCCCGCGGCTGCGAACTTCGTGGCTCTGATAATCAAACTCCGGATCCCGGGCGCGAGCCAATTCGGCTTCCAGCGACTCACGCCGATCGACGGCGATCTTTTCGGCCTCTTCCTGAGTCACCCCGCCCAGGGCCACTAGATTGTCCAGATAGCGATCGCGGACCGGGCGACGCTCGCGAATCGCCCGATACATAGAGGGCTGGGTAAAGGTGGGGTCGTCTCCCTCGTTATGCCCGAACTTCCGGTAGCAATACATGTCGATGACGACGTCACGCTTGAACTCGTGACGGAACTGCATGGCTAGCCAGGTGGCCTGGGCCACCGCCTCGGGGTGCTCTCCGTTGACGTGAAAAATCGGAATCTGGAGCATCTTGGCCACATCGGTGGCATAGTGACTCGAGCGGGCCTGGGAGGGATCGGTCGTGAAGCCTATCTGGTTATTCAAAATGATGTGAAGCGTTCCGCCCGTACGGAAGCCCGGGATCTCACTCATGTTGAGCATCTCCTGGACCACTCCCTGACCCGCGAAGGCTGCGTCTCCGTGGATAATAACGGCCATACAACGGGTGAAATGCTCGCCCATTCGATCCTGGCGACTCCGAACACGTCCCAACACGACCGGCCCCACGAACTCCAGGTGACTGGGATTGAAACAAAGATTGAGCTGGATCTTGCGTTGACTTGAGGTGGTCCACTCATTGGTTAAACCGAGATGGTATTTCACATCGCCTCGGCCGAAGTGCTGTTCCGGATCGGCATCTTCGAACTCTCGAAAGACGAGAGCGGGGCTTTTCTGCATGATGTTGGCCATCACGTTCAGGCGACCGCGGTGGGCCATCCCGAGGACGATGTCCTCGACCTGATGTTCGCCGGCCTGTTCGAGGGCCAGATCGAGCAAAGGAATCAAGCTCTCAGCTCCCTCCAGCCCAAACCGTTTCATGCCGACATACTTCTTGGCCAAAAACTCCTCGAAGATGGCCGCGTCGGTCAACCTGGTCAGGATACGAAGCTGTTGCTCGCGCCCCATCTGCCAAGTATTTTGGGTTGACTCCATCTTGTCTTGAAGCCAGAACTTCGGTTCCGGGTCATCGATGTGCATGTATTGAACACCAATATGCTGGCAGTAGGTGTTGCGGAGGATCGAGAGGATCTCTTCGAGGGTGATCACACCCAGCCCCATACAAGCGGCCGAGAACCTCAGCTTCAAATCGGATCGGTCGAGCCCGTAATGGCTCAGCTCAAGCTCCGGAAACGATTCGGCCGTCCTCCCCAAGGGATCGAGGTCAGCGATTCGGTGACCTCGAACTCGGTAGGCGCGGATCAACTGGTCGACTCGCTCCTGCTTGAGGGCATCGGCCACTCCCTCGTGAGTAGCCTGGCCGTTGCCTCCACCGGCGTTATAAAGACTGCGGGGACGGAAACTTGGACCGCTTCCATCCCCCCCGTTCCAGCCGGCGAAAAACTCTCGCCATTCGGATTCTATCGCTTCCGGCTCTTCTAGATAGCGCTGGTATAGCTGCTCCACGAAGGCCAGGTTCTCGTTATTGACCATTAGGTTACTCCCTGCGGGGTCAAGGTCTCCGACGGTTTGCGCATCAACACGAACTCCTCAGCGCTGCTGGGGTGAACGGCCATCGTTCTGTCGAATTGGGCTTTGGTGACGCCGGCCACTACACAAACGGCAAGAGCCTGAATAAGCTCGGGGGACCCGTCCCCCACCATATGGATTCCCACCACTTTGTCGCTTTCTTTGTCGACAATCATTTTCAAAAGAGCTTTCGTTTCGACCCCCGGTAAGGTGTAGCGCATCGGGCGAAAGCGGGCCCGATAAATGTCCACCCCAGCTCGACACTTCTCGACCGCCTGCTCCTGAGTCAACCCGACTGTCCCCACTGGGGGAATCGAGAACACGGCTGTGGCGATGTTCTCATAACTGACGCGGCCGGGGTTGTTGTTGTAAAGGGACTCAGCCAGAGTTCGTCCCTCAGCAATAGCCACCGGGGTCAACTGCACCCGGTCGATACAATCTCCCAGAGCATAGATGTGAGGGACGAGGGTTCGTAAATGATCGTCGACTTTGACCGCCCCGTTCTCGGTGAGGGCCACACCAGCTTTCTCCAACCCCAGATTCTCGGTGTTGGGAACCCGCCCGGTGGCTAACATCACACAGTCGACCTCCAGAGTCAGCTCGCCCGCCTGGACTTTGAGGCCCTGGTCGGTCTTTTCGATCGAATCGATGCGGCTCCCCGGGTGAAAACTGACACCCCGGTGCTCCATCTCTTGCTGGAGCGTCTGGCGGAGATCTTGGTCGAACTTGGGGAGCACCAGCGGACTTCGGAACATCAGGTGAGTGTCGGCTCCTAGTCCGTTAAAGATGCCGCTGAACTCAACTCCGATGTAGCCGCTGCCCACCACCAGGACCCTCTCGGGCAGCTCTTTCAAGTGGAAGGCCTCGCGCGAGGTGATGGCTAGCTCGCTGCCCGGAAAACTTGGCTTAAAGGGTCGAGACCCGACCGCGATGAGCAGGCGCTCGGCGCTAGCTTTCTGCCCTCCCACCTCGACAGTGTGATCGTCGAGAAAGGTCGCGTAGCCCTCGAGCCGCACGATACTGGAGTCGTCAAGCATCTTGGTATAGAAGCCCTCGAGGCGCTTCAACTCCGTATCTTTAGCGGCGACCAGGTCAGGCCAGGAGAAACTTGCTTCGACATCGTTCCAACCGTAGCCGGCCGCCATGTCGAGGTCCTCGCCGTAATGGGCGGAGTAGACCAGCAGTTTCTTGGGAACACAGCCGCGATGCACAC
>CAYRFU010000207.1:0-1332 GCA_964423525.1 uncultured Burkholderiales bacterium
GCCCCGAGCTTAGCCATTCCGATTCCAACGGTTGCCAGGCCGGCAACGGAACCGGCTAGTCCGCCGAAGAGAGCGCGGCCGCTGGTGCGATTTGAGTCGGCTTCATACTGCTGGGGGTCGAAACCGTCTCCATTAGGCGTGGGCGTGTCGGTGCTAGGGTTTGATCGGGCAGCGTTGCCGGTGAAAAGTAAGCTGAAGCTGTTGCGAGCTGCGCCAAAAAATTGTCCTGCGTTCATCTTAAACTCCAAAGGATGGATTTGATGAGCTATCGGTTGGGGACCTGGAATTACCATATCAGTTTAAGGCCCTTAAAGCGGTTACGAACATGAAACTTTTTTGTAACATCCCTTCGCTCCTGATCTATAATCCCGGGCTCAGGCCTTCAGCGAGATCCGAGCGCGATCCGCCAGCACAAACCGACGAACCTTTTCGCCCCAAGTCGTGAGGGTTGTAATTTGGCCTTCGTCGAGTTCGAGCTGGTTGAGATATTGGAGGCGCAAGACCATCCCGTCACCCATTCCTGGCAGTAAAGCCGAATAGAAGAAGCCTCGACGACGGGCCAGCCGGCAAAGCATCTGACCGCTAGGGTCGGTAAGGTTGAGGTCCAATAAGACCACCGCCACCTTCTCGGCTAGCAGATGACGGATCGCTTTCTCCAACTGGTCGTCGGAGTCAAGCCCACCTTTTTCCACTCGAATGAAGCCCCTCTCGCTCAAGGAATGAACTCCCCAGCTCAGCTGTCCTTTCTGGTGGGGCTCGGCGGTGGCTTCCTCTTGGAAGGATAGACCCGCCCGTTCTAGAGTCTCGTTGAGGAAGTCTCGGTAGAAGACAGGCAAGTGCAGGGTGAGCGATGGCGGCCTTTTCACTACCCGCAAAGAAGGGAGCAGACTGAGTCGTTGGGTTTCCCCCCCGACGGCCGCCAACATCAGTCCGGTTTCGGTGAAATCAAACCGAGCCAGAGCCTTCTGCGAGTGAGTGTGGGTGGTGACGGGATCACCGTAGACGAACTCTAGACCAAGGTTTTTGGCCTCGTCCAGCAAAAACGAGATCATTTTGGTGAGAAGCCCGCGGGACCGGTAGCGAGGGTCCACCGCGCCCTGACCAAGATCGTAAACCGAGCGGCATCCGTCCATTCGAGTTAGGGCCACGTGGCCTATCACCTCCTCGCCGGCCACCGCTAGTCCATTGCTATCGGTCACCATCGCGATCAAGGTGCTTCGTGCGTTCGGGGCAATGGTCGTTGGCAAGGCTTGTAAGTTGAGCACCGTTGAACTACCGGCCACCAAGCTCACCGTATCCGTGGCATTAAAGCCACCCACGCTGGCCCGCAAC
>CAYRFU010000207.1:1342-13114 GCA_964423525.1 uncultured Burkholderiales bacterium
CACCGCCACAGCTGAAACCAGCATCTGGGAACGGTGCATCTGGACCAGCCACTCGGGGCTATAGACATTCTCTTCCCCGGTGTAAGTGTAGCCGTAGGAGCGGTAGATACAGCGAGAAACTCCGAGAGCTTCCTCAGGCCGGGCACGCCGAATCTCGACCTGGTCGCAAGCCGGAACCCGATCGGCTCGTTTGAGTTCTCGAAACAAGGTCCGGGGCAGTTGCCCTTTCAGTTGTTTGAAAAGGGAAAGCTCGTTGCCCTCGCGACCAAGATGACGAAAACTGAGCTCGTCGACCGAGGCTCGGAGTAGCCGAACCCCGAGATGGCGGGGAAGAGTGGAGCCGGCCTGAAGGTGCTTTTGGAGAGCCTCGGTGTCAAGCGGCAGCCCCCGATCGCGAATGCGGATGCGCAGACCTCGTCCCTCGAGCTCGACGACGACTTGGATGGTGGCTCGCTGATTGGGTTCAAAGGCCCGCCGCATGACGTAGGCGCAGCCCTCTTCCACGGCTGTCCGCAAAGCCACCGAGTCGCTTTCAGAAAATCCGACCCGGCGGGCCAGGTCTTCGGCCAGGCGAGCAGCCGGGGGGATGACCACGGCCAGGTTGGGTAGAGTCAGCTCGATGCGAAACACGTTCTTCTCCGTTTAGTCAGTTGCAGCTTGGGGCCTGCTACCTGCCCAAGGAGGCCACGGCTGACCCGGGGCGAAGGGTTTCAGGCAACTTTCCACCTGGTGGTTGTGACATGGGAGGATCCTCTTGGACGAGCGACAGAAAAACATTCTCGGCGCCCTCATCCAGATGGCCTGGGCGGACGGCAAAATCACCCCTGAAGAGACCCAGATGATCTCGAGTTTCGCCGACCGTCTTGGCATCTCATTGGTCGACCGAATTTCGGAGTTGGCCTCGGGGCTCAGTCAAAGAAGGGAAGAGCAAGAGATCGAGCTTGAAAAGGTTTTGCCCGATCACGCCAGTCGTCTTGAAGCGATGCAGATGCTGGTTTCGCTTTCGTTCGCCGACGGGAGCCTCGACTCGGGTGAGATGGACTATCTGGGGCGGCTGGCCTTACGGCTTGGCATCCAGGCCCACGAGCTAGAGCAGATGAGGCAATCCGCCTCTCGCTAAAGAAAGGGATGACGTGCTCGATTTTCTGAAACCGAAAGTGGAACTGGTGGAGCTGAAGGCCGAACAGTTGGTCTTTCGTTCCACCAAGAAGTTTAGGGAGGGAGCCAACACCTCCCTCCGGGTCTCTCTGCCCGAAGGCTCTAATAATACCACCACGGTGGATGTCAAGATCCTCGGCAAACGCGATCACGAAGAGGGGGGGTATGTCTATGTCAGCCGTCTTCAAGTGCCGCCCAAGAGCGAGCAGGTGGTCACCGGTTCGGCTTTGCGTAGCGCCGCTCGCAAAGATTTGAGTATCCGGGTTCGCTCCCCCAAACTGCCGGGCTTTAGCGCTATGACCCTCGATGTCAGCGCCACCGGATTACGCATCGAAATGGGGGGTGAGCTGTCGGTCGGCGAAATCATCCCCCTCACCCTCGAATTCGACCGCCACGACCTTCCTCCTATTACGACACCGGCCGAAGTTCGCTGGTGTCGGGCCGGTTTCGACGACCGGAGTCGAGCCAAAGCGGGTTTTATGTTTCGACCGGACTCGTTGGAGACGGAGAAGCTTTTGCAGGCGATGGGTGACTTCTTCACCTCGGCTGCTCAGGCTGACCTGAGAACCTTGCTGGGAAGCGCCAATATGCTGCGCGACGAAACGACTCATATCCGTCGCGACCTACCCGAAACTCCCCCGCCTTCCGAACCTGTGCCCGAGGCCAAATCGAAGCAGACCCTGGCTCTGGGAGCCCGAGACCCCGAGTTAGAACGCCAAAAGGCGACTCAAGCCCCGCCTCCCGAGCCTCAACCTGCCCCTGCTCAAAGTCAGCCGGCTTACACCGACATTCCAGTCAACGCCCGTATCCGCGCCTACGCTTTCGAGATTGAGGAAGAAACTTTGGTCGTGATGCTTCAAAGCGGGGACGACATCCAGGGGCTGGCCTTCCCGGATTGTCGGACGTGTCGCGACTATCGTTGCGTCGACGGTGGCGAGATCACCATCTTGAGGGTCCGCCTGGAGTCGCCTCTTTTGAAAGAGACTCGACGGGATTGGGATGTAGGCCAGAGATTCCACTATCAATTTCTTGATGACCGAGAACAGGTGGTCCAGGAGATCATTTCGGGCGCCTGTTTGCCGGCCTAAAGAGCCTCGTTGAATGGTGCCTTAAGTGCCGGCCAAGCTTCAAGACTTCCTTCAAGAGTTCGGAGGTGAGGTCGATTCGAGTGGAGCTTTCACCTTAGACGCAAAAAAAGCGCGTCAGAAGATGAAGCGCTTTCAGCTCGCTGACCCCCATGAGTACGCTTGCCACTTTTTGGCTGCCGCCGTCTTGGCTCAAGCCAGCCAGGTAGCCGTCCACTGTGACGCTGATGACCTGATCTTTGAATGTGACGGTCAAACCCTCGGTCGGGTCGAGTTGGAGCAGGTGTTCAGCAGCCTTTTGGCGGGTTTCGAGAATGATCAAACGCGCCTCCTTCGGGAGTTGGCCATCGGCCTGAATGCCGCCCTCGGCTTTTCACCGGCTTACATCCACCTCGACAGCGGAGGCCACCGTCTAGCCCTCACTGAGGGATCCGAGAAGCTGAGTCAGGAGCCTCGAGAGGGTGGAGGTTTTCGCATTCACGTCCGGCAGCGGGCCAGCTGGAGAACCCTGGTGCGCTTCTACAAGAAGTTCGAAGGCTTGTTGCCAGAAGCGGCTAGCCTGGTCGAACGATCGGTCTGGGCCCCGGTTCAATTGAGGGTCAACCAACAGGCGAGAGAAGCGCCTGAATCTCTTGGCCAGCAACTGGTCGGCCTCAGGTGGTATCATCCCGACCATCAACTCACATTGCCCCAGCTGGAGGCCCCGGTCGTGCTGGAGCAGGCGCCGCCGGGTCCCTACACCGGCCTTTTGTTGCTCGGTCCAAGCCGTGGCTGCGATCTGGTGCTGGACGGGCTCACTTATTCGGTGAAGCTAGACCTACCGATGAAAGCGATCGTCGGTTGTCGTTTGCCCAAGAACGTTTCTCAGTCTGAGCTGGTCGAAAGTCCGGCTTTGGAAAGCCTGAAGAGTCATTTGAAAGAAGCCTTCCAAGGGATGGTTCGGGCCTTGGGCCAGGCCTTCGAAGACCTGACTCTCACCCAGAAGGGGTCAGCTCGACAGTCTCTCTGGAATGCGCTCTTTTTGGATCCCGAACTGGCTTCGATCCGGTTCTTGGAGACTCCCTGGGGAACTCCCCTGAGCTGGGAGGAGGTGAAAGAGTATCAGGCCCGCCACGGACGGATCCTTTATTCCGAGAAAACCTGGGACTGCCCCCCACTCGATCCCCTCCCGGTTTTGAAGGTCAACCGCGAGCAGAAGCGCGACCTCCTGGGACTAACTCTGGAGGAGGCCGACCATCTCTATCAAGAGGCGGTCACGGCCGCTTTGAATCAAGCGGCCTGGAGGGAGCGTCCCGAGCGCCTGCCTGCCACTCAGGTCCCCTGCATCGGTAAGGTCCCCATCCTGGAGGGAAAGGGAGAGCTGGGTCTGGCGGTGCGACAGGAATTCGCCGAGGATGAGACGGTGGTCGAGTTTCTTAAGGACCGCCGCTATCTGGGCCGGAGAAGTTACCAACTGGGCCTGGCGGGATTGGTGGCGACGGTGGAGCCGGAGAAGGTCACTCCCAATCGCCTTTGGGATGGAGTCGATGACGGGTGTCTCTCTATCAGTCAGGTCGGAGGCGGGCTTCGTCGCGGACTCAAAGAGCTGTGCCAGGTTCTGGATTCGAAGGGGCCTTTGGGTGACCCAGCTAGAGAACGGCGACGCACGAACTTTCTGGTCCAGTGTCGAGCCGAGGGGATCGGCTTCCCGGAGGGTCCGATCTTCCCCCTGGTGCAGGGGGGCTATGCCACCTTCGAGCAGCTCGATCCTCTGGTGGTAACGCACTCCGGCTTGCCCGTTTGCACTACCGAGTTTTCTGTCCCGCCGCTCGACTTTCCCCTGGTTCTCGTTGACCACGGAAACCGGCGGGCCCTGGTGCGCATCTTCGGTCATCTTCGCAGCTTTCTGGCTGAAGCCCGGTTGGCCGAGTCCAGCAAGCAGGCCCGACGAAGGTTTTTGGCCACTCCGGTGAGAGAGGTGAAAGCAGAAGGGGCCGACCCGGTTCTGGCCCTTTCGGACCCACCCGGTGAGATCGGACTCACTTCTGTCCGCTTTCCCGCCCAGGTGACCCTTTACCGTGAGCAGCGCCTGGTCGAGACTCTCACCTGTCCTCAACTGCCTGACGGTCTGGTGGCCGCCATCAACGACGATGAATTGGAGTTGTCAGACGACTGGAAAAGGGTGGTGCGGGGTCCCAAGTTGAATCGGTTGTTAGAGCGACTTGGGGCGGCCGTTGGTCCGCTTTATCGACTGAGTCCTGACCATTACCGAGGCCTTCTTGACAAGAGCCGTTTGGAAGACCACCCCTGGTTAGGCGAGGAGCTTCGTTTTGACACCGTCACGGGAGGATCTCGAACCCTGGCGGAGGTGATGACCGAAGAGACTGTCGCTTACCTTGACCGGGGCAAGAGCTGGCCGGCCGACTACCCGGTTCTCTCCCTAACGCTTGAGGACCGCGCCTTGCTGGAGGGTCTTGGCTGTGTGCTGCGTTCGGCCGAGAATGTCTATCAACGTTATCTCAATCGCCAGAAGTTCCTGACCAGCCCGCCAGCGGCCGTGGAAATCCCCGAGGGCCTCTATCGAATGAGTCTCACGAATGGCGAGGCCGTCATCAACGGTCAGGGCCGTCCGAGCCTGGTCGTGACGGTTCTTTTGGAGGAGCGACTCCTGTGCCGTTGGACACTCCCCTTCCCTTTGTCGGTGGTGGCCTGGACCGAGGTGGGGGAGGACTCGGTCCGAGATGACTTTAGAGAGGTGAGCGACCCGTCCGGTCTTCACCTCAGGGTCGAAGTTGAGGTTCAGCAGGGTGTGCTAACAGCGCCGCTAGAGCAGCGTCCTGATCTGCTAGAGAGTCTGGTGATGCTCATTTCCGATGGGCGCCGTTTTTCCGACCCAGCCAGCTTGAGAGAGCTTCAGGACCGTCCTCTCTTTCCACTCAATGGTGGAGGGCGGGCCACCCTACGAGGACTGCTCACTCACTCTAAGGAGCAAGGCCGCCTCTACTATCTGACCACCCCCCAGCCGGTTGCCCCGGAAGGTCCGGTTCTCCTTTTACCGCAGGCCTCGGTGAGCACCTTCCGTCGGTTGTTTTCAGGCCTGGTCGATGCCGCTCCTCTGGTTCTCGAGTTGCGTAAAAAGAAGGAGCTGCTCAGTCGTCCGGTGGTTCCTCTTGAGCTTCCTCCCGAGGACTACCAGGCTCGTCACCAGACGAGTCTGATCCGGATGGGCCTGATTCTCGAGGAGAAAGCCGCTCTCGAGGTGACTGTCCTCTATCGGGGAAGGGAGTTGACCCATTGGAGTCTGGCCTGTCCCCTGCCGGTTCGAGCGGTGGTCGAAGTTGGGGACCAGATCCTCAATTCTGACCTCTCTGATCTGAGATTCACCAGCCTCGTAAAAAAGCAGCTTCGAGTTGCCGTCGACGAGTTATTATTGTCCTATGTGGGCCAGGAGCGTGAGCCCGATGAGCGTCTCTGGGATTACCTTGGGAGTCTTTTCGGCACCGTTCCTAGACTCCGGGAGTTGGGACCGTGGTCTAAGCTTCCCTTGCTCCGCCTGGCGGGGGGGGGACGGTGGAGCCTTGAAGAGGCCCGCGCGCGAGTTCGCCAAGATCAACCTCTGGTCTACGTCCTTGATGACGCCTTGGTGGAGCCGGACGATCCCCCTCTCTTGCTCCTCTCTGAGCCGGCTTTGAGGTTTCTGAACAGGCTTTTTGGGCTGGGACGACTGAAAGACTTCGGTCCTCGTTTACAAGCGCGCCAGGAGTTTTGGCGGCGCCCCGTAGTGAAGCGGCCAGAACTTGGCCGACCCGACGCTTTCTACAAGCTGGAGAGGAAGGAAGGGGTGGTGGGTATCTGGGAGAGAGGAGTCTCGGTCTCCCAGGCCATTGTCTATCACCAGGGTCGATTACTGGTGCGCCGTCATTTCTCGTTCCCTATTTTGGTTCATCTGGCGGTCGAGTCTGAAGAGCTTCGTCCTGATCCCCAGATGATGGATATCGAAGAGCCCCAACGAGCTGAAGAACTTTTTGCTGCGTGGGCCCTCCAGGCGGTGGTGTCGATGGCGTCGGAGTTCCCCGACTGGGAACCCGACCGAGCCGAGCGGGGGCGGCGTCTGGTGGCCACCGTTTTGGCGGCGGAGCCGGCTACTTTGACGAACAAGGTCCGAACCTCCAACCCTCATTTGAGAACGCTTGCTAGAGTGCCGCTCATTCCCCTTCTGGGAGGCTCGCTCGTCTCGCTGCGAGATCTGTTCAAGATCCGCAAAGAAAACCAGACACTCGACTACCTTGCTGATGACCCCGAGGTTGAACCTGAGCCGGGAGAGCAGGTTTTGCTGTTATCCTCTTTCTGGTTGAGCTTCGTGGCCGGTTTGGCTCCCAAGAGTCTGCGAGACGTCCGCCAGCAGTTCACTCAGCGGGTCCGGGCCCAAAAGCTTCTCGCTGATCGGCCCGGCAACGATTTCGAACTTCCCTCCCGAGAATACCTGGCCGTTCATAAGACCGATACGATGCTAGTCGGCTTACTCGACCAACAGATCGGAGTCAGCCGCCTGGTGATCACCTCTCGACACCGGCGAGTCTGCTTATTGGAGCTGTTTCTGGAGCCGCTGGTGGCGGAGGCGACGGTAGAACGTCCCGAGATTCAGCTCGATGAGCAGCTCAATCTAGTGAGAGACAAGGCTATCGAGCGGCTCGAGACTAAGGTGGCGCGAGTAGCCGAGGAGCTGGTGTTCGACCTTTGCCGTGGCTCCGAGCTTCCGACTTATTATCTCGGTCAACTGATGGCTCACTCTCAAACTCCTCAGCGACTACAGCGACGTCTCGAGGATGTGCCTTTGTTCCAGGACTGGCAAGGGAAGCCGTTATCGGCTCGACAGGTTCGCAGTGGGCCGCGCCATGAGGGTCGCCTCGTTTATCTTGAAGCGGTTCCCGAGGCCGCCTCCGGATTGCTGGAAAGTTTCTCTTACTCGAGGGTTCCGGTTCTCGAGCCCCATCAAAGACGCTGGCTTGGGGAAGAGGAGTTTCACAGCCTTAGAGGTGAGTTCGAGGCCCGCCAGCGGCTGCTCCAGGAGCCTGCCGGTGAGCCTCTTGACCCCACCGGGCTTCAATTGGCCCCTCTCAGTGGCGTCGAAGGGCAGATGATGCTCCTGATGGAGGAAGAGTCCTGGCTAGAGTTTCGTTGGAAAGGGAGGAGTTTGGGGCGTTTCAGCTGGTCCGGGGATTCCGTCCCGAGTGCCTCTGTGGTCGAGCTAGACCAAGCTGAGGCTCCCAAACATCTCAAGACCTGGCGAGAACGACTGGAGAGCCAGGCCCTGAGACGAGCTGAAAGAGAGATTCAAGCCGATGGCGATTATAGCCGGTGGCTGGGTCGACGTCTGCTGGATTTCGACAAGGTTCCGTCCCGGCTTCAGAACTGGTTTGAGAACGAGCCACTCTTCAAGGGCCGTGGGCGTCGCTACAGTCTGGTCCAGATGAAACAGGCCGGGGGCCGTTTACTTTGCCTGACGCCCGAGGCTCGCCTGGGGCGCTCTCTTCAGTCCCAGGCTGAGGCCGTCCTCGAGGATTTGGAGGTGGTCTATCTCACCCCGGCCCAGATGGGCCGTTTCGACTTCGAGGATGGACTGGGTCGCTGGCGACAGCTAGCTCAAGGGGCCATCAACCGGGCCCAGGCTTCTCCTTTACCGAACTCGTGGCAGGACGGATTTCCCGACCGCACCATCCTCGTCCAATTGGAGATCCAACCGCCCTGGTCCGGGCGCCTCGCTCTGGCCACCGGGCCCAGTCTTGTTCGAGTCGGAGTTGAGGATCGATTGGTTGAGACGATGGAAATCCATCCCGAACTCGGGTTGATCGGGTGGCTCAGTGGAGACCTGCAAGCGGATTCCGAATGGTCGGGCCTCGAGAGCGAATCACGCCGGGCCGTTGAGATGCTTCTCCGGGTCAAAGCTCGTCAGTTGCTGGTCTTGTTCTTGGACCAGTTCCCCGAGCCGGAGAGTCCCCTTTTCGAAGTGGGTCGTGACCTGGTCTTACGGAGCTTTGATTGGACCCGACCCGAGAACGGTAAGAACCCCAAGCTGGCTCGGGCTCGTCAGCTGCGCCTCATTCCCCTCACCGAAGGTCGTCTGGCCAGTCTGGAGACGCTTTTTTCTCAGTGGACCGAGCATCAACGCCTGGTTTACGCCGAACCCGATGAAACCCCGCGAGCCCTCCACGACCTGGTGATGGTGGTCGAGCCCGACCTGAGAAAGGCGCTCGAAAGGCTCTTTGAGACGAAGCTGGTGCACTGGTCTCAGATTCCCCCTCCCAAGCCGGAGGAGGCGGTCCTCGAGGCTTTGCGAGCCGAGTTTCAGCTGCTCGACGACCGGGGCGACTTTGGTCTGAACAAACAGGTGTTGGATAGGATTCACTTCGGGCCCACCCCGTCAGGCACGTTTTGTGACTGTGACGAGCTGTTAGAGCCGGTGCTCAATCCTGACCACCCAGTGGTCTCTCGCCTGGCCGTCTCCGACGAGTTTCACCCGGCCGACCTCTACCTGGTCATGTCGGGCCTCTACAGCGTCATCAACCGAGCTGATCCAGACCTTTATGACCGTCAGGAGCGGGCCTTCCACGCCCACATCCTGGAAACATTAGTGGGCAACGGTGCGTGAGCATTGGAGTCTTGACCCCGAGGTGGTCTTTCTCAACCATGGCTCTTTCGGGGCCTGCCCAACCCGGATTCTTGAGCTTCAACAAGAGCTACGAACTCAGCTAGAACGCCACCCCGTCGACTTTCTCGCCTTTCAGGCGCCTCGTTTATTGGACCAGGCCCGCCAAGCTTGTGCCGATTTCGTGGGCGCCAGGCCCCAGAATTTTGTTTTCGTCCCCAATGCGACCACCGGAGTGAACGCCGTGCTTCGCTCGTTCCCTTTTCGTTGTGGCGACGGGTTACTGGTGACGGACCACGGCTATCCGGCTTGCCGTAACCTGGTGGATTATGTCGCAAACCGCTACCGTCTCGAGATTCAGCTGGCCCAGGTCCCCTTTCCTTTGGCGTCTCCGGACCAGGTCGTTGAGGCGGTTCTGGCAGCTACCGGGCCCTCGACTCGACTGGCCCTTCTAGACCACGTCACCAGTCCCACCGGCTTGGTTTTCCCCGTTCAGGAATTGACCGAGGCGCTTTCTGAACGCGGCGTGACGGTTTTCGTTGACGGGGCCCACGGTCCCGGCATGCTTGAGCTTCAACTGGAGCAATGGAAAGGTCTCGGTTACTATACAGGCAATTTCCACAAGTGGTGCTGCGCCCCTAAAGGAGCGGCTTTCCTGTGGGTTTGTCCTGGACTTCAAAGCGATTGTCAGCCAGCTGTCATCAGTCACGGCTATCGGCCTCGACCGGGTCGTTCCGCTTTTTGCGAAGGCTTTGATTGGGGCCCGACCTTTGACCCGACGGCCTGGCTCTGCGTCCCCGAGGCCCTGACCCATCTGGCCGATTTGAGCGGAGGTTGGCCCGCTCTTCGGAGGGGGTGTCGAGAGCTTCTTCTAGAGGGTCGAAACCTGGTGGCCACCGCCCTCGGGGTCAGACCTCCGGCTCCCGACTCGATGATCGGGCTGCTGGCCACTCTCCCCTTACCGGCGGGCCGTTTGGGTGACCCTCTTAGGGACTTTGACCTCAAGATTCAGGAGTGGCCCGAAGGGGGGGATCGCTGGCTTCGTCTTTCGGCTTTTCTATACAATGGGAGGGTTGACTACCAGCGTCTGGCAAGTCTGTTTACATAACATCAAGATTTGGGCAATAACTTGTTCATATTCAGGGGCCAGTCTATGAGAACTTTTCCATACCCCCGGGTTATGATAGTGGCAGAACTAGAAAGGACTACCCCGATGGCAGCCGACCGTCTCCAACTGATGGAGAACCAGGTAGAAAAACAACGTCACCAAGAGCGACTCGCCCTGGTCGGCCAGCTCACCGCCGGTGTTGTCCACGATGCTCGTAACCTACTCTGCAATCTCAACTTGTCGGTTGACCGACTGGAAATGATGATGCCGGAGACCGATGACGAAACTCGGACCGGCATGGATCGCCTCCACACCCTGGTCAAAGACCTCGATAACTTGTTCGAATCGGTTTTGTCGATGTCGCGCAACCGATCGTGCTCGAAGATGGTCGAGATGGCCAGATTTGTGGAAGGCTGCCTTAACCTGGTGCGACCTACCGCACGAGGCTTTGGCGTCAAAACGTTGACCTCCGTTCCGGAAGGGCTCTGGGCCCAAATGGTTCCGGGCGAGATGTGCCAGGTGGTCTGCAATCTGATTCTTAACGCCTGCGAAGCCCTAGAAGACCAAGAGTATCAGGGCTACGTGGCCATCGAGGTGAGCCAGCAGGCGGGGTCGGTGACCCTCTCGGTGATCGACAACGGTCCTGGGGTCCCGGAAGACTCGCGTGAGTTGATTTTTGAAGCTTTTCACACGACCAAGTCTCAAGGTACGGGGCTTGGCCTCTGGAACTCCCAGCGTATCGTCAACGAACATGGCGGCAGACTGGAGTTTGAGCCCGCTCCCAGCGGTGGAGCGCGCTTCACCATCACGCTTCCAGTCCCGGAGGTCCAGGGAGCCGTCGCCTGACATCGTCACTCAGGCGTTGATGTCCCAGGCTGTAGAGACCGGTATAGAAAGCTTCTTCATCCGTGAGTTGGGCCCAATGGGTAGCGTATTTCTCTAGCTGGTGACTGTATCGGTCAACCATCTCCTCGAGCTGCTGGCCATCGGATTTGTAGTCAACAATCTCCCAGCCGTGCTCGCTCTCCATCACCAAGTCGATCACCCCGAATAGGAGACGACCGGGCCCTGGTTGTAAGCCGAACGGTAGCTCGACTAGCCGTTGCCGGCTGGCCACGACTTTCTTCCAGAAAGCGGTCTGACGCAACTGTTCAAGGGTTTCCAAAGCCCGAGGGATCAGCTCTTTCAGGTCGGGTTCCTCGAGACAAAACCAATTGGCAAGTCGGAGCAAACCGTCCCTCTGGAGGTCGGGGGAAAGAGCCAGCTGTTCGAGCAGGCGGTGGAGAAGTGTGCCCCAGGCGGCTCCAAGTCCTCGCGACAGTGAGGGCTCAAGCCCCTCGGGTTTGGCGGTCACTGAGGTTCGCTGCCAGGATGGCGCTCGGGCTAGTTCTCGCTGTTGAGCCAGCCGGTCGCGGAACGGCTCGATTCCACTCTCGTCTAAGGCTGCTTGGGGCGGCTCGGCACGGACTTTATCGAGTTCAGCCCCCGCCGGGAGAAACGGTTCCAGTAGGCGCCACGGACGTTTCTCCTGGTAGCCCTCGCCGCCCCATCGAGCTACGATCAGTTCTTGCTGAGCTCGAGTGGTTGCCACATAAAGGAGACGCTTGCGTTCTTCGGTGAGAAACCTAAGCTCTTGCTCCTGGTGCTGTTTCCAGCCTGGCGGTTGGGCGATCGTTCGATAGCCGTGAACGAAACGACAGAAACCCACCACCTGCTCTCCCTGGCGGACCACTCGATGATGGCAGTTGAGACCAGTTCCCCCCGTGGGCGCCAGAAGCATCACCACCTTGCCCTCC
>CAYRFU010000208.1:0-13060 GCA_964423525.1 uncultured Burkholderiales bacterium
CCGGCCGTGTTGGACCCGCTGGGCGAGCGCCTGCACGCCGCGGCGGTCGCGGCCGGATGCGGTGCGCGCTTTTGCGGCGCGGGCGGCGGGGGTTGCCTGTGGGCGCTGGGCGAGGCGGACCGCATCGCCGGTTTGCGTGTGCGCTGGCAGGCGCTGCTGGCCACCCGGCCGGCGGCCCGTCTGTTGGCGGCGCGGGTGGCTTCACGCGGCGTCCGCTGCCGGACGGCCGGGCGCACCGCGGTCCCTCCGGACCGACGGCCGCCGTGACGCCCGCGGCCGTTTTTGACATCACCTCCCGGTCGATCCTGCGACCGGCCGCCGCGACAATCGTCAACCGTCAATTCGAAGGACGCACGATGAATTTTCAGGATGTGATTCTTACTCTGCAGCGCTTCTGGGCGCGCAAGGGCTGCGTGCTCGTTCAGCCCTACGATCTGGAGGTGGGCGCCGGCACCTTCCATCACTTCACCACCCTTAAGGCCCTGGGACCCGAGCCTTGGAAGGTGGCCTACGTTCAGCCCTCGCGGCGGCCCACCGACGGCCGCTACGGGGAAAACCCCAATCGGCTGCAGCACTACTACCAGTTCCAGGTGCTGCTCAAACCGTCCCCGGACGATGTGCAGGCGCGTTATCTGCAGAGCCTGCGGGCGCTCGGGGTGGACGCGCTCGACCACGACATCCGCTTCGTGGAGGACGACTGGGAATCGCCCACCCTGGGGGCCTGGGGCCTGGGCTGGGAGGTGTGGCTCGACGGCATGGAGATCACCCAGTTCACCTACTTCCAGCAGTCCGCCTCTCAGGTTCTCGACACGCCAGCCGTTGAGATCACCTACGGTCTGGAAAGAATCGCGATGTTCCTTCAGGGCGTGCGCCAGGTCTGGGACATCAATTGGGATGACCGCCACAACTACGGGGATGTCCTGCTGCAGCCCGAGATCGATCACTGCCGCTACGATTTTGAGACGGCCGATATCGATCGTCTGTTGGAGATGTATCAGCTTTTTGAAGCCGAAGCCCGGAGTTGCCTTGCCGCCGGGTTGGTGGTGCCGGCCCACGACTATGTGCTGCGCTGCTCCCATACCTTTAACGTGCTTGATGCTCGGGGAGCGGTTGGGGTGACCGAGAGGGCCGGCTACTTCGCCAAGATGCGTGAACTGGCCCGAAAAGTGGCTGAGAACTACTTGGCCCAAAGAGAAGACAAGGGCTTCCCGCTCATGGAAAAGATGCCGGTCCGAAAAGACCAACCGATGCCGCCAGATCCCTCTGAGTTGAGTCAGGCCGAGGATTTCCTGGTCGAGGTGGGCGTGGAGGAGTTGCCTCCCCATGAGCTACAGTTCGCTCTGGAGCAGTGGAGGACTGGCCTCCCTAAGGCTCTTGACGAGGCCCGCTTGAGCTATGAGGAAGTGCAGGTCGTTGGGACTCCTCGCCGGCTAGCAGCCTACGTTCGTCAACTGGCTCCTCGTCAACCCGACCGCGAGGTGGAACTTAAAGGCCCCCCCGCCGACCGGGCCTTCGACGCCGAGGGTAAACCCACTAAGGCGGCCCAGGGCTTCGCCCGAGCTCACGGTATTCCCGTCGAGAGTTTGGGGACGGCCAGTGACGGCAAACGCTCTTATGTGGTGGCCACTAAGAGCGAAGTGGGTCGGCCGGCCTGGCAGGTGCTCAGCCAGGTTCTGCCTGACCTCGTCACTGGGCTGCGCTTCGCTAAGACCATGCGTTGGGACCACACCAAGGTGGCTTTCAGTCGTCCCGTGCGTTGGTTGCTCGCGCTTCACGGAGATCAGATTGTGCCCTTCGGCTACGGAGCGCTCATGAGCGGTCGTCTCACCCGGGGTCCTCGCCCTCTTGGTTCGCCCGAAGTCCAGTTGGCGGCCGCTAGTGACTACTTCACCCAGATGGAAAAGATGGGCGTGCTAGTCGACCGAACCAATCGAAAAGAGACGATCCGAAAGCTGGCCGAACAGGCCGCCGAAGAGGCCGGTGGAGCTATCCCCGAGGGACAGGAAGGGCTTCTCGAAGAGGTGACCGACCTGGTGGAAGTGCCGGTGCCCGTGCTCGGCAAGTTCGAAGAAGAAAGGCTCAAGCTCCCTGCTTCCGTCTTGATCACAGTGATGAAAAAACACCAGCGCTACTTCCCCGTGGTCAAGCCGGGAAGCGACCAGTTAATGCCTTACTTCGTCACCATTTCCAACGGTCAACGAGGGGATATGTCGTTGGTGCGCCAGGGCAACGAGGATGTGCTTCGTGCGCGCTATGCCGACGCCGACTACTTCGTTCGCCAGGACCGTCAGTCTCAACTCGCCGATTACGTGGCCAAACTCGAAGGATTGACCTTCCAGGAAAAGTTGGGCTCGATGGGAGCCAAGCAGAAAAGGGTCGAGCAACTGGTGGTCTGGCTCACCAAGCAGCTGGATATGGCAGCTGGAGAGACGGCCCAGGCCCAACGAGCCGCCGGTCTTTGCAAAGCCGATCTGGTCACCTCGATGGTGGTCGAAATGACCTCGCTGCAGGGTGTTCTGGGAGAAGTTTACGCCCTGGATAGTGGTGAGGAAGCAGCGGTGGCCCAGGCCATTCGAGAGCACTATATGCCGAAAGCGTCAGGAGACCCGCTCCCAGAGGGGATGCCCGGGACGGTGGTCGGGGTGTCTGACCGACTCGATAGCCTGGCTGGTCTCTTTGCCGTCGGTCTCAAGCCGACCGGCTCAGCCGACCCTTACGGTCTGCGTAGAACGGCCCTGGGATTGGTGAGCCTGTTAGTGGGTAAGGAGCTGGCTTTCAACTTGCGAGAGGGTCTTGAGAGGGCGGCCGCTTTACAACCTGTCGAGTGTGACGCCTCTACGGTGGAAGAGGCTTTAGCCTTCACTCTAGACCGGTTGTCCATCTGGCTCAAAGAGCAGGGCTATCGTCACGATGTGGTCGAGGCGGCCGTGGGCGGCTGCGAGGATGACCCTTATCGTGCCTACCTGACGGCCGAGCAGTTAGCTGAGGCTGTCACCCGAGACGACTGGGAGAAGCTCTTCACGGCCTACGCTCGCTGCAAACGGATCGTGCGAGATCTCGAAGAACACTACAGTCTAGCCCCCGATCGCTACCAGGAGGCTAGCACCAAAGCCCTGTTCACGGCCGTCGAGAAGCTCAACGGTAGCGGCGATGTGGCCACTCTTGTCAGCACTCTTTCGGACCTCCAGCCCAAGATCGATAGCTTCTTCGATGAAGTCCTGGTGATGGATAAGGATGAGGAGGTGCGCAAGGCTCGTTTGGCCCTGGTTCAAAAGATCGCCTCGTTACCCGATGGAGTCGCCGACCTGACCCGGCTGGAAGGGTTCTAGGCCGAGGCAGTTCGCAGGAAAAATCAGCCTGCTAGAGATTCTCCTGGCTAAAGACTTCATCTATCTTCGCAGTCACGACTTCGAAGTGGCTGAGCACGCCAATCTGCCTGTTCAGATCAGCTTGGCTGAGCCCGATCAGAGAATACGCTTTCAAAGTCTGGAGGGGAAGGCGTTCTTCTTCAATCACGACTGCCCCCATACTCTCGAGACGGAGGGTCCGCTGCATAGTTTTCTTTTTTCTCCGGTTCTACCCGTGGCCCGAAAACTGGCGACCTACTTCGGCCCTGCTGAAGCCCTGGACCTCAACTTCGAACGGGAGGTCGCCGGCCTATCTGTGGCGGTTCCGGAGGCGGTCCAACACTTCTTCCGGCAACTGTGTCGGCACCTCGATCCTGCTCCGGGACGAGACCCTGAACTCGACAAACGCGTGGCTGAAGCGGTTGACTCTATCGATCGGTTGGAGCAGAAGAGGATCGCGGCCCGCGAGCTGGCCGAGTCCCTCAGCCTTTCTGAAAGTCGCTTCCTCCACCTTTTCAAGGCCGAACTGGCGGTCACTTTGAGGAAGTACTTACTCTGGCTCAGAACCAGAGAAGGGGCTGAGTTCGTGCTCGATGGCGCCACCGTCACCGAGGCGGCCCACCAGGTTGGTTTCACCGATTCGGCCCATTTTTCGCGGGCCTTTAAGAATACCTTCGGGATCACCCTTACCACCCTGATGAATCTCCCCGGACTCAAAGTTGTGCGCCAGGGAAGATAGCCAGTTTTTTCATGCCGGCCAGCTGGCTTGAGAGTTACCCTGAAGGCAACAAAGAAAGGAGGCGTCAAGATGCGAAAAGCTTTCTTAACAGCCTTGATGCTGCTTCTCTCGGTCGTTGCTTACGCCGGCGACGGATGGGAAGCCGGTAGCCAATACAACCAACTTTATAACACCAACACAGTCCAGACCTTCGTCGGTGAGGTGGTCTCGGTGGACCGCGAGGCCCGCCTGATGCCAGGAATGTCGCCGGCGGTGGTGGCTTCGCTGAAAACCGAAAACGGTCAGGTCACCGTTCACATCGGGCCTCGCTGGTTCACCAAGCACTACCGACCCGAATGGAACCTGGAGGTAGGAGATCGGGTCGAAGTTGTAGGCTCGGTTATCACCTTCCAGGGGGAGCAAGCCGTGATGGCCGCAAGCGGCCACAAAGGCGACCTCGCCCTAACCATCCGCAGCTCCTCGGGAGACCCGGTTTGGGATACTAAGAGAGAAGACTTCTAGACCCCCTCAAGCCCCCGCTTCGGCGGGGGCTTTCAGGACAGAGTAAGGCGCCTGGCCTAGTCTGTGACGGTGAGGTCGATCCACGCCAGGACATCGTCGAGGCCAGCCAACCCGCAGCGGAGTCATCCCTTGTTGAAGGAGATGAAGCGCCACGGACTGGTTTTAAAGCACTACGGAGGCTGGTTCAGTGGCTACCGGGACCTCAAGCGTTCCGAGGTACACCATTGGCTTCAGAACCCGGAACCGACCTACCTTGCCACCCAGTCAGATTCCATAGAGCCGTTCGAAATCCACTCGGTGGAAGAGTTAACCCGTTTCATCCAGTACTGGGACGGCATCGACGAAGAGGTGAGGGCCTAGAAGGCTCTTCGAGAAGCGGGCTATGAAACTAGCCACCAGTGGTGGCCCCGCGACTATGTGACCTTGAACCGCCCCGGTCGAAGCCTGAAGAGCCCCGAGGGCGAGTCTCTGCCGGTGCCCCAGAGTTTGGCTGAGTTGGCTCTAGACCGGGGCCTCTATGAACCCCTCAACCAAAAAATGAAGGACACGGTCCTCGAGCTAGCCGAACGTGGGGTCGAGGTGGTCCACTCCCGGAGCCTCAAGCTTCATCCCAACTATTACTATAACGGACCCGTGCAGGCCATCCGCACCTTCCTGGATATCGGTCAGCCCTATCAGTTTCGGGTCGGACCTTTCCATAGTCCTGACCATTTTGTGCCCACCAGCACTCAGGAACTCGAAGCCCACTGGGATGACTTTGAAGGTCGTCTGCGGGGCCTCGGTCGGTTTCTAGAGAGCCCACCTAGCGACCCGGTGGCAGCCTTTCGAGATTTTCAGGGTGACCCTCACCGTTTGAACCGACTGGCTCAGAAGGAGCGTCTTCTACCCGTCGAACTCCAGCCGGTGTTCACACGGTTGAGTCGGGTGGAGGCTCAGCCGAAGCGACCTTCAAAGGTGCTCTTGTCGTTGCCTTGCTGGGCGATGAGCGGAAAAAAGACCTCGTTGCTCAAGCCCTGAAGAGGGGCATCGAGCCGCTCAACGCCGTGACAGAAAGCGGTGAGTTGGCCGACCTGGAGGTGGGAGGCGTGCCTCACCAAGACCGAGTGGGAATTCTAGCCCTGTTGCCAGAGGACTCGAAACTGCTTGATTACGAGACCCTCGCCAGCACCGAGAGCGTCACCACCGAAGGGGCTAGGCTTCTTAATTTGCTCCGGGAAGTCATCCCCAAAGACTACCGAGCCGTCTTCCGGGACTTGGGCGGCGACCCCAAAGCCGTAGAAAAGCGTCTGGCTAGCTTATTGATGGGAGAGACAGAGCCGGTCGAGGAACTCGACCTTCAATTAGGTAGTGATTGGCTGGTGGTGGGCGATCAGGGTCTGCCCGTTCATTAGCGTCTTTTGCGAGCCGCAGCTTTCTCCAGACGACGACGCTCGTCACTAGGCTTCTCGTAGAATCTCCGTCGTCGGATTTCTCGCAGCACACCGGCTTGCTGAATTTTGCGACGGAACCGCCGGAGGGCGGACTCCAGGTCTTCATCTGCTCGGACATCGACTTCCATAAAAACTCCAATCTTCTGGCTGAAATAGTTTGAGTCCGAAGCTTCTGGCTTGGGTGGGCTGAAATCCTCCCGGATAGAGGGGTGGCTTGAGCAGCCTCTGGCCATCTTGTCGAGCTTCGCTAAAGCCCGTCTGCTAGAACCTGGGTAACCGTGTAGTGAATCCCTTTCAATGCGATGCCGATACCGACCCGACTGAAAGCAGGGTTGAGGAGGTTTTGACGATGGCCAGGGCTGTTCATCCAGCACTCGACCGTCTGGTCGGCCAGGGCCGTGACAGGAACTCCCGAGGCTTTGAAGAGATTTTCCCCCACCCGTAAGGGCGAGGCCCCGGTCAGCAAGACCCTTTTCATGACAGTTTCTCGTCCCGCGATGGGAGATTCGTGGGCGAAGTAGTCCAGGTCGAGCATCTCCTGGGAATGTCCGACAGCGGCTCGAGCCAACAAAGGGTGGGCCGAGAGAGGAGGGGCACCGTGTTCGGCCCGCCGCTGATTGCAAAGCTCGATGATCTCCTGGACTAGCTCCGAGGGTGGCTGTTGGGGCGATTCTTCTTGACTGGGCCGAGGGTGAGGGGGCTCATAAACGGCCGCGCTAGCTCGGGTGTAAAAGCGGACCGCCGTGACTCGCCCATCCCGACGGGTCACCCGGGCGCTGGGATGACCGGCCAACTCCTCGAGGCCTACCCAGGTTGAGCCCTCGGAGGGAAACTCTGAAAAGACTTTCACTACCTCGGCTCTTTCCACCAGGCTTTGCCCGTCGACGACACGAGTGGGAAGTTCGACGCCGTTGACTCTGACGGTGGCAGCCCAGGCGACCGACATCATCAGCAGACACCACAACAAGACGTTTCTCATTCTGGAGTGTTCGGGAGCCTTGAGTCGAAGTCCGTCTCAACTGAAAACGCCGGGCCAGAAACCTGACCCGGCGGCACACTACTCGCGTAGTCAAATTTAGGCGAAGCCGGCCAAGTTGACCTGGCCGAAGCCGAGTTGGAAGGGCGAGGCCCCGTTGGGTAGACTGGCCGACTGAGCTAGAATCCGTTCGATCTGGCTGGGAGCCAGATTGGGGTTGGTGGCTTTGATGCGAGCCATCAGGGCCGCGATTTGAGGGGCCGAGAAGGAGGTCCCATCAGTCGTTCCCGTCGTGACCGGAATCATGGTCCCGTCAGCCGCCACCTCGGCTCCGGCAAAGGGAGAGGTGAAAGAGGCCGCACCGGTCTGCTCATCGGAAGCCCCGACCACCGTTTTCGAGCCGTTGACGAGGACACTCTGGAAAAAGTCCTGGCTGACCTGGATCCCGTTTTCTTGGAGGGTGGTGCGAAGGCCCCTTCGTTGCCGGCTGAAACCACGTGGTTGATGCCCCTCTGCTCGGCTAGTTGAGAAAGCTGGACGTGGCGTTGCTGGGACTGGCTCACGGTAAGACTGTTATCGACGACATTGTCGACGAAGCCCGACACGGCTTGAACGATGTCCCTGCCCTGGGCGTTGGGGGGAAGGCCGAGGCCTCCGATGACCTGAGCTTCAAGCTGGGGGTCGTTGCCCATCTCATTAAGAATGCGTTCGGCAACTCGGGCTTTGGACATCCCCTGCGACTGATTGATGGTGGTGATGCCCTGACTGGTGGGGTTGGTCAGAATGGTCTCGAGGTTGTTGGAAGTGGCCTCGAGTAGGCCGCTCTTGGTGGCTTCGACGTAGGTGCCCAGGTTTTGGGTGGCTTGGCCGGGAGGGGCGTTGCGGACTGTCTCCAGCAGCGGGACTCGATTACCCGTGGTGAATCTTTGGATGTTCTGGTCGCCGAAGCCGCCCGTGGCCCCGATGACACTGATAACGTCCTCACCGTGGGTGGCCTCGGTGCCCAAACCGAATGAATCGAAGACGGCGATGTTGGCTCCCGCTTTGCCAGCGTCGAATCGGCCCGAGATGGGTTCAGCTGGCGAAGGGCCTGCCGGAGGGATCAGTCCCACCCCTCCCATAGGGGTGGGAGCGGGAGCGGCCGAGCCGCCACCGTAACTGGCAGCCCCTACCTGGTTGAATCCCCCCAACCCTGGAAGAGTTGGTCGGATGCGACGCCGATTTCTCGAGCCCCTACAAAGGTTCCGGCTGTTTCGAAGAAGGGTCGGTTGACGACGTTGGCGCTGGCTCCACCCGGGGTAAAACCGGGATACAGGGAATTGGCATTGGTTTCGGGCTGGGTTAGGTTAATGATAGCCACCTAAGGATGCTCCTCCGTTCTCTTGAGACAACGTGTTCATCATACGAATTTTGATCTCGACGACCGGCCTGTTGGATGCCCCGGCCGAAGGTCGCTTCGATCGAATTACCCGCATAGCTAAGCGTCTATTCAACACGCCGATGGCTATGGTGACCCTGGTGGACAAAGACCGGCAGTGGTTCAAATCGGCCATGGGATTGGTCGGAGTGAGCGAAACACCCCGCTCCCAATCGTTCTGTTCCCAAGCCCTCGACGAAGATGAGGTGCTCGAGATCGAGGACGCCAGCCAGGACCCTCGGTTCGTCGATAATCCCCTCGTCACGGGTGAGCCTTTCATTCGGTTTTACGCCGGGCGAGCCGTCTATTTCGATGGCCAGCCGGTGGGGGCTCTTTGCGTTATCGACCGAGTCCCCCGTAGCCTGGATGCCTCTCAACGCCAAGACCTGATCGACCTGGCCCTGTGGGTGGAGAGCGAGATCGATTCTGACAATCAGAGCCAGACTCAGACCGACTTGATGTCTGAGGTCGACCGGCTGCGAGAAATGGCCCTGGTAGACGGACTGACTCGGACCTGGAATCGAACCGGTATCGGGGAGGTTTTCAATCGCGAACTCTCCCTGGCCGAACGAGAGAAGGATTCGATCGCGGTCATTGTGGCCGACATCGACCATTTCAAGTCGATCAATGACACCTACGGGCACGATGTCGGTGACATTGTGCTGAAACGGGTAGCCGACCGGATTCGCTTAAGTATTCGGCCCTACGACGCCATCGGCCGCATGGGTGGAGAGGAGTTCTTGGTGATTCTTCCCAAGACTCACGTGAAGACGGCCATGGTCGTGGCTAACCGGCTCAGGACCTCAGTGGAAGAGGTCCCCATCGAGTTGCCCGATGGGAAAGCGTTACCTGTGACTTTAAGCCTGGGAGTGGCCGCCGGTCGTTGCCGGCCCGGCTTTCGACCTGAGCAGGATAAGCTTGTCAAAGCTGCTGACGAAGCTCTTTATCGAGCTAAGCAAGCCGGTCGCAATCGGGTCGAGGCGTCCCCCGAACTCAAACCTTAACCTGCAACGGTTCAGAGTAGTCGGGGTGCTCGAAGCGAGTCCCCGCTTTACCCTCGGTGGCAGCAAGAATGTTGTCTGATGTGGTGATGACGGCCCACCGTTTGGTGGCTTCCACGAAACGAACAGCGGACTCGACTTTGGGCAACATGCTTCCGGGAGCGAAATGGCCTTCTCGCATCAGCTTACGAGCCGACTCGGGGCCGAGTCGGTCGAGGGCCGTCTGTTGAGGAGTGTTATAGTGAAGGCACACCTGGGGCACGGCAGTGGCGATCACCAGGGCATCAGCGTCGAGCTCAGTGGCTAGTAGAGCGGCCGTTTTATCTTTGTCGATCACGGCCGCCAGACCCTGGTGGTCCGAGGTCATCGGAACACCGCCACCTCCTGCCGCCACCACGAGAAACTCTTGTTCGAGAAGGGCCTTGATGGCCTCCATCTCGACCATGTGGTGAGGCTCGGGAGAGGGCACCACCCGGCGCCAGCCTCGACCGGAGTCCTCACGCACTTCCCACCCCTCCGTCTGGCGTCGAGCCCGAGCTTCAGCTTCACTCATAAACGGCCCGATCGGTTTGGTGGGATCAGTGAAAGCTGGGTCGTCGGCGTCCACGACGGTGCGGGTAATAACGGTGACCGGCCGTTGGGACATGCCCCGGGTCTCAAGCACCTCAGTCAGGGCCCGCTGAAAGAAATACCCCATCGTACCCTGGGTCGAGGCGACGCAAGTGTCAAGCGTCTGGGGCTCCAACTCCTCTCGCGCCATCTCGGAACGGAGCAGGGCCTTTCCTACCTGAGGCCCGTTGCCGTGGGTCAGGACCAGGCGAAAGCCGGCCTCCAGAACGTCAGCCAGGTGTTCAGCCGTTTCCAGGGCGGAGCGGTAGCCGTGCTGGACCGCATTCCCCCCCACGGCCACCACCAGCAGGTCTCCCAGTCGTTTGCGCATCCGGCGATGGAGAATCCCGGCGTCGCGAAACAGGTCTCCGAAGGCCCGGTAGCCCAGGCGATGGTAAAACTCGATGACGTCCAGGGGCGCGTCGACCACAATCTGACGATGACCCTGGCGTCGGGCCTGATTCTCTAGCTTGCGCACCAGCAGTTGACCGATCCCTCTGCGACGATGTTCTTCCACCACCGCCATTCGTCCGATCATCACCCCGAACTCCTGGCTCGGAGCCAGGCGTGCTACGGCTACCGGTTCGCTCTGGTCACGGACCAGCACGTGGAGCGCGATCTGGTCGTCGGGGTCGCGCTCCAGGTCGACGGGCACCCCTTTCTCTTCTACGAAAATCCGATAGCGAAGGGCGTAGTAGGCCTCCCGGTCGGGAGCTGTCTGGATGGGAATGAAGTCCATAGAGGTCAGTGCGAAACGGGCCTCAAGGTTCCTCCTGTCAAGATTCGTAAGTTTTCTTAACAACTCGCCCGACTGCTTCCAGCTACAGTCGAAGCTGTGCGAGTGGGTCAGGTTTTTCAGCAGCTCGATCAGGCAGGGGTCGAGTTTCACAAACAACGTTTGCAGGCTCTTGAGGGCTTCCCTGACAGCATCGAGATCGGTGCGGATGAGGCCGTTGACCTGTGGGAGGGTGGTGATTTGAGCCGCCTACGGATCAAGCCGAACGACTCGCAAAGGCCCTTACCCCTGGTCAAGGAGCAGGACCTGGCCGAGATGGCGTTTTTCCTAGGCCAGGAGCCTTCTGTTCCGCTGGCCACGCCTCAGCTGGCCGACGGTCTGGCCAAATTGGCCGAGAAGGGCTTTCGTTTCTTCGCAGGCCAGGATGAGATCGGACTCTACGGGGCTTACAATAGCTTGACCGAGCCAGAGGGGTTTCCCGACCATATCTCGGCTCGTTTCCAGCAGACCGAGGTTCAGCTAAGTTCGGTGGAACAGGCTGGGCTGGTGGCCGAGCATTACCTGGAGCCCGGCTTTAAAGCTCGCCTGGAACTCGAAGGCTGGCAGTTTTTCGACGCCGACAAGAAGCCGACCAGTTCTTTCGAGCTGGGAGAAGAAGGCTACATCGGGAAAGAGGGCAAGACCTGACTGAAGCTTGAGCCCGCCTTCGAGGACCAGCTTCACGCTCTGAGTCGTTTTTACGAGGCCACCGGCGCTCTCAGTCATTTTGAGCTCTACCGGAAGCTGCTCCAGGACCCCGGCCAAGAAGCAGCCCTCGCCTTGGCTGCCACGGGGACAAAACAGGCCAGGCTGGCCGTCGAGACCATGGCTCAGGACTCTGAAGAGGTCCTCTACTTGAGTTCCTTTCTCGAGCCTAAAGAGATGAAGCCCCTCTACCACGATCATCTTCAAGGGCTCCCCCTGGAACAGAGCCTCAAGACCTGGCTTGAGGGCAGCAACTACGACGCCGTTCGCAAAGGTGCCTGGGCTCTACTCGAGCTTCGCGAGACTGCCGGGGCCCGTCAGATCCTGAGCCTCGATCGGGACTCGTTGACGGTTGAGGCCCAAGCCCGCTGCTATCACACTGCCCTGCGTCATCCGAGAGGCGGCTGGGAGTTAGCTCGAGACTTGGGACAGGGCCTCACTGGGAACAAAGACCGAGCAGAAGTGCTCAAGCATCTTCTCGGGCATCTCAAGGAAGACCCGGTAGCGCGAGCGGCGCTTCATCTCGTCGAGAGTCCCGAAGGGGGATGGAGAAAGCAGAAGTATAAGTCGGCCGCCACGCTACTCGGGGCCGCCCTCAGCTGGGAAGGCGACCGTTTGCCGGAACAGGTGGCCGAAATCCTCCCCACTATTGAAGCCAGCCAACCGGGCGATGCCGCCCTCTATGCCGCGGCCGCCAGGGAGCTTTTTCGGGTCGACTTCATCGACGAGGTGCTGGAGGCGGTCGAGCTGGACGAGCAGAGCCAGAGCGTCCTGTCCCGTCAAGCCTTCGCTAACCCTGAGGCTCCCACTGAAGAGATCCTGGCTCGAGCTCTAGCCGAGATGGAGCCTGCGCCGGCCAGCAACCTGGGCCTTTGGGCCACTAGGAAGCTAGAGCGAGAGCCTGGCCAGGGGGAGCTAGCCACCATCCTCCGCCAACCCGTTCATCATAGTGGACGATGGAAGTTGGACCGATGGGAGTCGCGAGCTGCCGTTTTCCGGGCCGTGCTGGAAAATCCTGATGTCCAAGAGCCGACCGATTTGGCTCGAACAGGCGCCGAACTGTTGGCGGGGATAGCCGATGACACTGACGCCGCCCGGGTAGGTTGGGCTCTCCTCCAGGCTCTCCAGTATCAGGCCCCTACGGCTGGCCTCTGCCGCCCAGCCCTGAGGATGGTTGAGCGGTTAAAACATGCTCAGTCGCGCCGGGCGGTCTACCAAGCCACCCTCGAAGCGGCCGGTGAGACAGGGTTCGAGGCTTTGGCCAGAATGGGCGGTCAGAGTCTCCATAATGTTTCCTCTAAGTCCGAGAGAGAGGCTCTCGCTCAGGCCCTGGTGGCCGAGCTGGCGCCCCTCGCAGCAGCTCCTTCCGAAATGGGTCTGCTGGTGCTGACCGATCCGGACGAACTGTCGGCTCAGCTCGACCAAATCAGTGGGCCCACCGATTTCGCGGTGACCGACGAGTCGGTCGTGATCGGCGGCCACGAACTGACGACTCGTCAGGACTAGCCTGTTGACATTCGACTGGCCGAGGAAGAAGGGTTATAACACGGAGGCCACTGA
>CAYRFU010000209.1:0-13049 GCA_964423525.1 uncultured Burkholderiales bacterium
ATAGCTCAACCAAAGGAAAGAAAGCAGTGACGGTCGTCGCTGATTGTCAACACGTAGTAGGGAGACTTGGATGGAGGGGGAGAAGGACAGTCTCCGTGACGCCTCCTCCGGATAAAGATAAGGTTCGCGTCGGCGCGAGCGAGTTTTTTAAAGTTTTTCAGTATTCCAGACGGGCCATCGAGTTGGTCTGGACCACCAGCCGAGGGCTGGCTATCACGGTGGGACTGCTCACGGTGGTGGCGGGGTGTATGCCGGCTTTGATCGCCTTCGTCTCAAAGCTCTTGGTGGACGCCGTGGTGACCGCTTCTGCCTCGGGCTTGGCCGACGATCGCCTCGAAGCGCTCCAATACGTAGGGTTGGAGGCCGGGCTTGTGGTCGTTATGGCGGCCGCCCAGCGCGGGCTGTCGGTTTGCGAATCGTTGTTGCGAGCGTTGCTGAGTCAGAGAGTCAACTTGCTCATTCTGGAGAAAGCTCTCACCCTGGACCTTTCCCATTTTGAAGACTCCGAGACTTACGATCGACTCAGCCAGGCCCGCCGACGTGCCTCCTCGCGACCCCTCAGTCTGGTTCAGAAAACCTTCGGGTTGATCCAGAACGGCATCAGTCTGGTCAGTTACGCTGGACTGCTGTTGAGTTTCAGCGGATGGGCGGTGGCCCTTTTGGTGGTTGCCGGCTTGCCCTCTTTCGCGGTTGAGGCCTTCTACTCGGGGGAAGCCTTTCGCCTCTTTAAATGGCAGTCTCAGGAGACGCGCCAGAGGGCTTATCTGGAAATGCTGATGGCCCGTGAAGACTTCGTCAAGGAGGTCAAGCTGTATGGGTTGGGTCCACTCTTTCTGGAGCGATTTAACGGCATCTTTGAGAAGCTCTTCGGAGAAGACCGTGACTTGACGATCCGGCGAGGCTTTTGGGGTTTTGCCCTAGGGCTGGTCGGCACCATCGCTCTTTACGGAGCCTTCTTTTGGGTCGTCTCTGAAGCTGCGGCCGGTTCTATCTCGCTGGGGGAGATGACTATGTATCTGCTGGTTTTCAAGCAGGGGCAATCGGCTGTCACGGCCAGCCTTACTTCGATCGGTAAGATGTATGAAGACAACCTCTATCTCTCCAATCTCTATGAGTTTCTGGAGCAACAGGTCGCGGCTCCCTCGGGGGACCGAACGGTGGGAGAGAAGCCCGGGGATGGGGTGCGGTTCGAGGACGTTTCTTTCGTTTATCCGGGGAGTGACAAACCGGCCCTCGATTCGGTCACCCTCCATCTTGAACCCGGTAGTAAACTCGGCCTGGTAGGAGAGAACGGATCGGGTAAGACGACGTTAATCAAGCTGTTGACGCGACTCTATCAGCCGACCCGTGGCCAGATTTTTTTGGATGGTTCACCGCTCTCAGAGTGGGATCTGGAAACGCTCCGAGGCCGAATTGGAGTGATTTTCCAGGATTATGTTCGCTATCAGTTCATCGTGGGGGAGAACATCGGGGTCGGCGATGTCGATCATTTCGAAGACGAGAAGAGATGGCGAGAGGCCTCTGAGAAAGGTCTGGCTCAGGACTTCATCGAGGGGATGAAAGACGGTTACACGACTCAGCTGGGACGATGGTTTGCGGGTGGCCAGGAGCTGTCGGGAGGGCAGTGGCAGAAGGTAGCCCTGTCGCGGGCCTTTATGAGGCGAGGGGCTGATATTCTGGTGCTAGATGAGCCAACCTCGGCCATGGACCCCGAAGCGGAAGCCCGACTTTTCGAGCATTTTCGCGAAGTCACCGAGAAACAGATGGCGATCTTGATCTCGCACCGATTCTCAACCGTTCGCATGGCCGACAAAATCGTCGTCCTTCATCAGGGCCAGGTGCTCGAGATGGGCAGCCATCAGGAACTCCTTGCTCGCGAGGGGCGTTACGCCCAACTGTTCCACCTTCAGGCTGAGGGGTATCGTTAGTCAGGTCGCGAAGTCTCGCCACCCTCAGTCACGGGTTATACGACTTCGTCCTGATGTCGGGGATCGGAGGCCTGATGCTTCTGGTGCTGCCGATCATGGCTCTTTTTTGGGCTCTGGCCTTATGGAAGGTGAGAAAAGCGGTGGCGACTTCCCCGTTCGCCGGCCTCTCCCCTGTTCAAACCGGACCGGGTGAACTATAATGGCTACGGTGACTTTTCAAGACAATGCCATGGTGATGCTGCTTGAGGCCCGCAGTGGACGCCGAGGTGCCGACCGCTTTCTGCTGGCCTCAGCCATTCTAGCTCTAGTGGCTGGAGTGGGGATGGGGGTCTTGCTCGATCCCCTGACCGGTGTTGGTGTGGCCAGCGTCTGTCTTTTGTTGCTGTTTCCCTTTTTCCGAACCCAGGCTGATGCCTCGGCCCTCGTCTCGTTTCGAAACGGGGGAGGGCTAGAAGACCTGCGCCAGACTCGGCTAACACCCTTGGAGATCGTCGATGGGACGGCCTACCATTGCCTCACCAACATGGTCCGGCCGGCCCAGTGGTTGACGGTCATTCTGGTGGCCCTGGTGGTGGCCTTCGCCCCCAACCCGGCCAGTCTGACCATAGCGGTATCGGCCGCCGTCGCCTTTTTTCCGGCCATCATCCTGGTGGTCTGGGCCCAGGCTTATTTTGCCCAGATGATGTCCGCCTGGACTCACAACAATGAAGCTACGGGCATCCAGTTCACGGCTGTGGCGGTGGTCTTGCTGCCCGTGGTCTCGGTCTTTCCCCTGGGTCTGGCTCATCTGTCTCGAGGCTCGGCGGTCTTGGGGGTCATGGTCTTCATTTTTAGTTGCATTTGGGTGGCCACCATCTCCCGCCTGGGGGCTACCATGGGGCTGGCCGAAGGAGACCAGGTTCAACGGGCTATCACCAAGGTTCGAAAAGAGTTTCTCACCCGCAACGAGGCCATTCAGCCGTGGAACGACAACCCCATCGTAATGCGAGAGTGCGCCCGCGACTCCGGTCAGGTTCCTGGAGGCCAGATGGGAGCTTGGGTCCACTACAACGCGCTAGCTTTGGTGGCGGCCGCGCTACCGACTGGGGTGGCTTTGGTGATGATTGGGGGCGACTCCCCCAGGGCCGAAACCTTCGTGCACCCCTACGGCTGGTATTCCTTGATGGTTGTGTTTTTTGTCGCTCAAGCCGCTCGGGCCGCCGCGCGAATCAGCCTGGCTATGACCGAAGAGAGAGAAAAGAGAACTCTGGAATCGCTGGCCGTTACCCCCATGTCGATCAAAGAGTTTGTTGACGGTTGGGCTGAGGTGGGTTGGTGGCGGAGGGTCGGCGAGAGCGGTCGGGCTGCAGTTTGCCTGGCCGTGCTCGGTTGGCTCTGCGGTGTGCCCACTAGCATCATCTTTTGTCTCTTGCCGCTGCTGCTTCTCAACCCCATCGTGGGTGCCTATCTTGGGTTCGCCGTGGGAGTGATGGCCCCTAACCGTCAGGAGTCGGGCGGGGATGTAGCGGTGTTTTTGACTTCGGGGGTTTCTCTGGGCATCGCGGCAGGCTTTCTCTACAACGGTTATGCCTGGGTCGTGCCTACGCTGTGGCTTTATGGAATGGCTTTCCTGTGCCTTTATCTTTCGCGTAGTTTGGGAATCCGAGCCGTTTCCTAAGATTTTTAAGGCCGATGTGCTAGCCTCAGGCCATGCGCCTGTCAACTATCCATTCAACCCCGGGCCCTTGGCGGTTGACTCGTTCCCTTCCCGACCCTCCCGCCCAGATCGCGGCTCCCCAGATCGAAAAGGGGGAGAGAGTGGTCATTTCAGGTCAGACCTCAAGCCCCAAGCTAGGGACTCTGGTGCTCCATAGCCATGGTTTGACAGAGCAACTCGCACCCACGGCCGCCTTAACTCAAGCCACTGTCTACAAGCCGGCCGCCTCGGCAGCGGAGGTAGTAGAGCTGGGGTCCAACTTAGAGCCCATAGCCTCCCACAGCCGGTCAGGTGGCCGAAGACATTTTGGAGCTTGAGGACTCCCTCCTCGCGGGAGACTATTTTCTTGGTAAGAAGGGTTTCCCAGAGCAGCTCAGGATGGAATCCCAGAGACCCGGAGGAGAAGTTCCGTCAGCCGACCTTGAGAACGGGATTCGTCTGCCCGGAGCGACCTGGATGTGGACCCAACTCATCCGGGGGTTGGTAGAGAACGACCCCAGCCGTTATCAGGGGGCAGCCCCCGATTTGGGTAGCGACGAGTTCCCCGCTTCCACCCAGTTCAACCCTCCCGATATTCGCGACGTCGAACTGTATGGGTGGGCCCGCCACCGTCTCAAGGTTCGGGGTGTGGAGCCCCAAGAGGCGGACCGGAAGGCGTTCGCCCTGGTGGTGTTCACCAACTATAAGGATCTCCTCCAGCTTCGCAAATCCGGCTAATCAGATTTCTTTAAGTCCCAGTTGGTAAAGTCTGTTCAAGTCCAGTCCTGCTCCTCCTAGACCAACCGAGGAACCTGCTGATGATCTACGCCCATCGTTCGAGCTTACCATACGTTGACCCGCTGACTGGCATGGTCCGAACCAGGAACCACGGTTCCGTTCCGGCTCACCTGGTGACTGAGGACATGGTGAGTTCCCGAAGGCCGGGTCCTTCTGACCTTCAGGTCTACGACTCCAAAGTCACCGCTGCTCAAGAGCCGGTCACCGAAGAAGCGCCCCTCGAGAAGGAAGAGTTCTCCCTTGGCCGTCTGCTCCGCTACATGTTCTTTCCTCGCTCGCTCTACTCCCAGAAGCCTCTACTGAAGACGGCTGCGCGGGTCATCCAGGGTAAGAATTACGGTCACTGCCTGACCCCCGACAAAGGCGAAGTGACGGAGGCCGCCCAGCAAGCCCAGTTGGCAGCCGTAAACGTGGTCGACCAGGTTGGCGGCAAAGAACTCAAAGCTCAGGGGGTTGAGCTTAAGGTCAACCTCTATGCCTCGGACGATATTGATGTCTTCGCCAAAGAGATTCCCAAAGGTAAGTCGGTGTGGGGTTACCTCAAGAGCTGTCTTTGGGGTTCCAAGCCGACTCCCAAGCGTTATGAAATCGGCATTACGGCCGGAGCTCTCAACAAGCTGCAGCACGAGGGGGAGTTGGGTTTCTTGACGGCCCGAGCGATCGGAGCCATCGAAGCCGGTCACGCCGCCCCTCTGAGCTTGACCAATCACGGCAACTTAACGGCCAGCCAGTCGCGGACCCTGATGCAAGACCGCAAAGGTTTCGAGCTGATGGCTAAGGCTGGTTACGACCCCGCCCTCGGGTTGACTTGTATCGACAAGCTCTACTCTGACACCCCGTCTCCCGACCAGGACGACTCTCTCTATGAGGGCCTGCGAGGTGGTCTTGGTAAGACCCAGAGCGAAGGGGTTCGGAGCGCTTTCGGGCAGCTTTCGGTGGAATACATGCGGCGCACCAGTGCCCTGGCCCGACCCCAGACCGAACACAAAAAGCTGGCCGACGTTTTCCGTCTGAATCTGCCCGACTATACTCCCGAGCACCCCTCGCGAGAAGTCTGTCGGGCCCTTACCAAAGAATACGCCACCGGGACCTTCCAGATCGAGTGGGATGCCGTGCCTTCACCCCGAGGGAGTTTGGCCCGAGAGGAGCTCTTGAACGCTCCCTGGTCCCGTAGAGAGGCCGGTGAAGCGTTTCGGGAATCGCTCAAAGAACTCGACCAGGCTCCCCACTCTCCTCAGGAGAAGGGCGATCGGTCTCTGTTTTTGCTCCACGGCTTGCACGCTTCCGGTTGGGAGCGCGGTGGTCCACCGGAACTGGGCGAAGAGGGCCGCACGGAGTTCGCCGATTTTCTCAGTCGTCAGGCTCAGAGGGGCTGGAAGGCGGAGAAGTTTCTGGACCGACTCCAACACCTGGGGCAAGAGTCCCGAAGTGGAAGCCGAGCCGAACCGGACTTCGCCCATAAAGTTCTCTTGACCCCCGACGTTCAGGCGGCCGTCAAGACCGTGTCTGTCAGTCATCCTGAAGTCGATAAGCTCTACGACGCTTTGCCCGACCTTTTGATGGTGCCCCGAGACGAGGGCGCTGACTGTCAGGCCGAACAGGTCACGGCAGCTGTGGGCGTGCTGGCTGGTCAAAGGCAGAAAGACAGCTTTGAGTGGTGGAGGGGGTGGCCGTCCGCTCTTCCGGCCGGACAAGGTGCCTATGATGACCAGAACCGGACCAATCTGAACCTCAAATTAGCTGAACTAGCTCAGCCCAACAGTCCCATCGATTTGGCCACCACCGATCGCCTCGGCTCCTTTACTCAGAAGTTACGTGGCCTTTCCGACCAGTCCCATACGGAGCCTGTTCTCGAGGCCCTGGCGCCGGCGGCTGACCGGATGGTGGCCCGGCGCGACCATCTGCTGGCCACGGTCGACACCGACCGACGCCAACAGAGAGAGCTCTTTGAGACGCTGGCCATCGTTCCGGTTGCTCGCTCGGTTGCAGGGGAACCTGACCCGGCCGAGGTTCAAGTTCTCAAGCGGATGGTGAACCGCGGGCTTGAGTCTTTCAGCGATAAGCCGTTCACCGAGATGCCGGCCTGGGGTGAACTGCTCGGTGTCTCCCTCGGGTCGACTCAGTTCAGCGACCAGGAGAAGGACAAGATCGCTGGTTATATGCTCAGCGAAATGCCCACCGAAGGGTGGAGACCTGACCTGAGCCGACCCGGTCTTGCTCACTTGAAAACCTATTTCGAGTCCAAGAGTGACGAGCAGTTGCTCGGACTTCTCGAGGCTGAGATCGGCCGTGACGGCATCGGAAGCCCCCTCGGGCCCGACCACGACAACGCCAACCACTCGACCCCTCTTTTGTCCTTAGTGGGTAACGACCGGGAACTGTCCCAACGGTTGGCGCGGGCCGCCAAGCCGGAACAGTTGGAGAGATGGGTTGGGGCCCTTCGTTTCGATGAAGACCGCCGTATCGATGCCGGCTCTCGATTGTTCTTGCTCGATACCGTCATCGCCCTCCAGGGACACGCTCCCCCGATTACGCTGGACCAGTGGTGTGACCACCTCAACACTATCCTCGATCCGTTCCTCCTCACTCTCCATCCAGAACTGAAACCGAAGCTAGGTGAGTTTGCCCATCAGATGCTGGACAAGCAGGAGCCGACCGACCTGCGTAAGTCGCTTAAGAAAGAGCCGGTCCGCGAGATGCTCTCCCTGAAGCATCAATCGGATCTCTTCCTGAAGCTGCTTCGACCAGAAGATTATAAGGACAAGCCGGTGGCCCTCAAGCCGAAACTCGACCAGTTGGAAGAAGAGTTCGGGCTGAAAGGCAATAACGGCCTTCGACGCGTTCTTTACGCTGACATCGCCGAGCAGGCTCACCTGCAGCCGGGCACGATCGACAAAGTGCTGGAGCGGATACCCGCCGCCGTCGACGATCTCGGACAGGGTATGGAGGTGCCCATTCGAGGGATGTCCGCTTTGGTAGCGGCGACCCGCACCAGGCCTCCTCTCGAGCAGATGGCTGTGATTGAGTATTTGATGGGGCGTAACGATGAGCTGCCTCCCTTCGTTGGGGAAATGAACGACGACCTGATGGGGATTGTCGCGAGCTATGACCCTCGCCTGGTGGACGAGCTTCGCTCCAATAAGACGAACCTGAGTGTTGTTTTTGAGGGGGCCCGAAACTACCTTAAAGATGCCGACATGATCGCCCGAACGGCCGTGACAGGGGCCTTTCTTTCCGGGCCGAACGGGTTGCTCAACACCGAGTCCGGTCGCACCATGCTGCTCGACCAGTATCTTGACCAGATTCCCGAATCGGAACAAGGCTTTGCGCGCCAGTTGGCCACGGCTATGGTGGATGCCCAGGGGACCGTTCGGGGCGTCACGGTGGGATATCTTTTGGCCCAGAAGACGGAAGCGCCCCAAGCCGGAGAAGGTCCAGACGGGGGAGAAGGCAAGAAGCTTAGCGAGGTCTCTCCCGGAAAGATTCTCCATCATATCTTCAGCGCTTACGGTGTCCCCGGTAAGAAGTTCGAGCAGTACTTCGCCTTTGCCGAGCAGTTTGCCGAGTATAGCGAGGACTTTGAGGACTCCCAGGATAAGGCAGAGGACATCAACTACCACGATGCCGTCCGCTTGATCCAGCACCACTACGGCGACACCTGGCCCGACAATCGAGAAGTGGTCAAGGTGATCGGCTGCGGCTCGGTCAATCTGGCCGTGATCTACAAAGACGAGAACGGTGAGCTCGGGGTGGTCTCGATGCCGAAGGAGAACGTCGAGATTCAAGCCCATTACGACTTTCATCGCCTCCGCTGCCTGGTGCAACAGCTCCTTAGCCACCCCGAGAATCGAGAGAACTTTGGCTTCCTGGAAGGGCTGCTCGACATCACCGAGCGGTCAGTGAACCTCGAGTTTGACCGCAAAGCCGCCTTTGAAATGCAGAAGTCGGTAGAGAATTTCTATACCGGCGTTGTGAACGGCTGGCGTATCCACTCCGTCCGGGCTCGGGCTCTCGAGGGGGTCACCGGGCAGGCCATCACCATGGATCTGGCCAAAGGCAAGACCGGTGTTCACTGGAACCGCGAAAACCCGGAAGTCTACCGTGACGCCATGGGAGCGATGGCCCAGAAAGAGACCGACGCTCTCCTCGGTCTCCACCACGGCATCCGTCCCAAGCCGCTCCACGCCAACCCCGACTTCCATAACGGTCAGGTCCTGATCGATCCCAAAGAGACCGTGGGCGAGGACGGTATCAAAGGGGATGTCTACATTCTCGACTTTGGTCAGGCTGTCAATATCACCGTTGACGAGCGCGACTACGCCATGGAAATGGCCACCATCATGGGTGGCGTTCATAAGCCCGAGAAGGCTGCAAAACTGCTCTCCGAGCGGTCCGGTCTCCAGATCCCCACTCAGGATATGGAACGAATTATGAGCACTAAAGATCCCATGGACATTTTTATCAAGACTCTCGGTTACCTCGGCAACCACGGCTCTCAGATGCCGGTGTCAACTGTCCACTGGGTCTTGGGAATCAACCGGCAGCGGGTGCTAGCTCCCAAGATCGGGGTGAACTTTGAACGGACCCTGAAAGGGATGGGAGCCAGCTTCCTGTTTACCGACTCTCTGACCGGCTACAACACCTACAGGGTAGCCCGCAGGACGGTGAGCGAGGTTATCGGCAACGTCGGTGGCTGGTTCTCGGGCAAAGCCGCCGACGACCTCGAAGACATTCAGTAGTAAAGAATTTCGTAGATCAGGTCGGCCTGGATAGCCAGCAGGGCCCCGGCGGCGTCGTCAAGATTTCCCGACCAGGGAAGAAGGCCTATCAGACCCCGGTAGAAGAGCGGCTCGTCGGCCGAATGGGTCGGCGCCGGAATCACCTCAAAGCCGTTCGCTTCGAAGCACTTTCGACCTCGGTGGGCGTGCTCAGCGTCGGTCACCAACAAGATCGTCTTCATTTCAGGCGGCAGCAGGGCCCGGGTGAACTGGGCGTTCTCCCAGGTGTTGGTGCTCTCCGTTTCACGCCAGACTTCGGCGACGCCCATCTGGTCGAGAAGGTCACCCATCGCTTCGCCTTCGGTCTTTTCTCCTTCCAGGAAGGTCCCGCCTGTGACCGCCACGGGAAGGCCGGTCAAGCCGTGAACGTAGGCTCCGTAAAGCACTCTGTCGGCGCTAGAGTAGCCGAGTTTAGAGTGGCCTCCATACTCGATGTTGTAGTGCTCAAGACCCCCACCCAAGACGACAATGACCTGGCACTGAGGCCCTTGGCTTTGAACCTGTTCGGGGGTCAAGACGGATTCTCGTGAGGCCAGGCGCATCAGACCGATCGCCACCGGGTCGGTGGAGAGGGCGTAGGTGAATAGGGCGGTGGCGATCAGGAGACCCGCTCCCACCCGAGGCCATTTCTTGCCCACCAACAGGCCTGAGCCCACCAGGATGAAAAGGAGTCCTGGCGGCACCATGAAGGCTTTAACCGCCAGACGTAACGCAGAGAGCATGTCTGCCAGGTCGCCATGGAAAGCGCCGATTCCTGTTGCTTGCGTTCGGGTCGATTTTAGATTACACTCGCGCCTATGCAGGACTTGCAGGGGCCGATTTAGCATTGGCCGACGAACGGAGGTGAAACAGTCTTGTCCCAAAAGGAAGAAGGTATCGAAGTTGAGGGCACGGTCGTGCAGGCCTTCCCCAACGCCCGATTTTCGGTGGAGCTGCCCAACGGCCATACCATTCTGGCCCACGTCTCTGGCAAGATTCGCCGCCACTTTATCCGGATTCTCCCGGGCGACAAAGTGACGGTTGAGCTGTCCCCTTACGACCTGACCCGGGGTCGTATCACCTATCGTTATAAATAGGCGGAGGAAAAGGTGCGTATTCTTTTAGCCGATAAGCTCCACCCCGAAGCCGTGGAAGGCTTCGAGAGACTCCCAGGAGCGACCGTTACCAATCGTTCCAGTCTGAGCGCCGAGGAACTCCCCCAGGCCCTCGCTGGCCAAGATATTCTCGTGGTCCGCTCCACCAAAGTCCGCGCCGATGCCCTGGCCCAAGCGGACCGGTTGGGGCTCATTATTCGGGCTGGTGCCGGTGTCAACACCATCGATGTCAAGACCGCTTCGGCCGCAGGGATTTTCGTGGCTAACTGTCCGGGCAAGAACGCCGTGGCCGTGGCCGAGATCACCCTGGCTCTGCTGTTAGCTCTCGACCGTCACGTCGCCGACGGTGTGGCCGAACTGAGGGCTGGTCGGTGGGACAAGAAGCGTTTCGCCAAGTCTCGAGGCCTGAAGGGTTTGCGGGCAGGAATCATCGGCACGGGAAGCATCGGCCAGGCCGTCATCCGTCGACTCCAGAGTTTCGAAATGGAGATTCTAGCCTGGTCACGCTCGTTGACCGAGGCTAAAGCCGAAGAGCTGGGAGTGCAGCGAGTGGCTCGCTTGCACGACTTGACCGAGTGTGATGTGGTCTCAGTTCACGTCGCCTTAACAGCCGACACTCGAGGATTGGTCGGTCAAGAGTTCCTCTCGGCCCTCAAACCTGGCTCCTACTTCCTCAACACCTCGAGGGCCGAGGTGGTCGACAGTCAGGCTTTACTGGCTGCTTTGGAGCGAGGGGTCAAAGCGGGACTGGATGTGTTTGACGGCGAGCCATCCCAGAGTCCTAGCTCCTTCGAGAATCCGATTGCCCAACATCCGAACTGCTATGGTTCTCATCACGTCGGGGCTTCCACCGACCAGTCCGAAAGAGATACGGGTCTAGAAGCTTTACGGGTGGCCACCGCTTTCGCGGAAGGGGAGGCGGTTCCTAACTGCGTTAATCTTCGCAGTGTGCCAGACGATGGTTATGCCCTGGTGGTCCGCCACCAGGATCGGGTTGGAGTGCTGGCCGCGGTGCTCACCATCCTGAAAGAGGCTGGACTGAACGTCCAGGAGATGGAGAACAAGATCTTTCAGGGAGCCGAGGCCGCCTGCGCTCGCCTGGTGCTAGACTGCCCAGTGCCGACCGAAGTGGCCGATCGCCTTTCGGCTTGTGACGGCGTGCTCCACGTCAGCAGCAAAAACCCTAGCCCAGTCGGGGTCTGAGTGTCGAAAAGGTCCGAGGCCTACGCCGACGGCATCCTGTCCGGTCAAAGGTTAGCGGCGGCGCGAGCGATTTCTCTCTTAGAAAGAGGGTCTCCGGACGCCTGGGACTTGATGCGGCGTCTGGGGCCTCATCTTGGCCAAGCTTTTCGGGTCGGTGTCACAGGGCCGCCGGGAGCCGGCAAGTCCACTCTGGTCGACTGTTTAGCCTGTGAGGCTCGCCAACGAGACCTGACCGTAGGGGTCGTGGCCGTCGATCCTTCTTCACCCTTCTCAGGGGGGGCTTTGCTCGGTGACCGAGTGCGGATGAGCCGTTCTCTCGATGATCCCCAGGTTTTCGTGCGCAGCATGGCCAGCCGAGGCTGTCTTGGGGGGCTAGCCCGGACCACTCAAGAGGCGGTGGATGTTCTCGACGCTTTCGGAAAAGATATCGTCTTTCTGGAGACAGTCGGGGTGGGACAATCGGAACTGGCCGTGGCAGCCGCCTGCGACTGCACTCTGGTGGTCATGGTGCCCGAGGCTGGAGGGATGGTCCAGGCCATGAAGGCTGGATTGATGGAGGTGGCCGACCTGTTCGCCGTCAACAAATCTGACCGCCCCGGGGCCGAGGAGATGAGGCTTCAGCTGGTGGATGCGGCTCGCTATCTGATCGACGACGGATGGAGGCCGCCGGCAGTCGCCGTGACGGCAGTCAAGCAGGAGGGGATAGCCGAACTGATGGACCAATTAGAGAGGCGTCGGAGTTGGCTGCAGGAGGGCGACCGGCTAGAGAAGAAGCGGCTGGTTCAATCCGCCAGCCGTATCAGAGAGCTTGTTCGAGCGGGGCTGGAAGAACGTCTATGGAGCGACCCCGAAATCGAGCAGGCTTTGATGGCCGACGCTCGTCGTTTAAGTCAGGGAGAGATCGGACTGTTTGAAGCCGCGGTAGAATCGTGGGGTCGCATTCGGGACCGGCTGGCGAGTTCTAAGCTAGAGGAGTCCTGGAACTGACATGCCCGAGCGTTTCAAGATTTTGATCGCCAAAGCCGGACTCGATGGTCACGATCGAGGAGTGAAGGTGGTGGCCCGAGCCCTGCGCGATGCCGGGATGGAAGTGATCTATACCGGCCTTTTTCAAACCCCCGACATGATCGTCAACGCGGCCGTTCAAGAGGATGTCGATGCCGTTTGCCTGTCGATTCTCTCGGGCGCCCATATGACGTTTTTCCCTAAGGTCAAAAAGCTGATGGATGAAGCCGGCCTGGAAGACGTCCTTCTTTCCGGGGGCGGCATCATTCCTGATGACGATATGCGAGAGCTCGCCAAGCTGGGAGTGGGCCGGTTGTTCGGGCCGGGCTCGTCCTTGCAATCGATCATCGACTATTTCAACTCAGAAATTCCGAGTTTGAGACAACAAAGAGAAGAACAGGAGAGGTAAGTGCGCTTTCTATGATTATTCACGAGTATCAGGGCAAAGAGCTGCTGGCGAAGATGGGGGTCCCCATTCCCGCTGGCAAAGTGGCCCACACCGCCGAAGAAGCCAAAAAGGTGGCCGCCGATATCGGCAAGCGAGTGGCTATCAAAGCTCAAGTCCACG
>CAYRFU010000210.1:0-13020 GCA_964423525.1 uncultured Burkholderiales bacterium
CGGCCATCCACCGTAGGTTGTGTGGCGGAACTTGCTTCCGCCGCTCAAAGTGACTGTCCGGCCGGACTTCTAGCGGTTCGGCCGAGCCTCGCCGTTCCTCAGGCCGAGACCGGGGCTTGAAAGGAGGATCCGAAAAGTGGAGCCTTCACCCTCGGTCGAATCCACTTCCAAGCGGCCCTCCATCAGATTGACCAGGCGGTAGGAGATAGCCAGGCCCAATCCGGCCCCGCCGTGCTCACGTTTCTGATACCCTTCCACCTGGTAGAACGGCTCGAAGATCTGCGCCAGGTGATCGGGTGCGATGCCGGGTCCGGTGTCTTCCACCTCGATAGTGGCGCTCGCCAAGATTCGCATCGTGACTTGACCCTGGCGAGTGAACTTCAAAGCGTTGGTGCCCAGATTTAGAAGAACCTGGCGCAAACGAGCCCGGTCTACTCGGGCTAGAACGGGGTCGGAAGGCTGGGCGAGCACCAGGTTGAGTCCTTTAGCCTCGAAGAGAGGGTCGAGGGTTTCTTTCACCTCGGCCACCACCTCCTGAAGAGGAACTGAGGCCATTTCGACTTTGAGGCGATCGGCTTCGATGCGGCTGATGTCCAGCAAATCCTCGATCAATTTCATCAACGCCTCGCTATTGCGTTCGATAGTGAGCAGGGCCTCGGTCTGGTCGGGGTTGAGGGGGCCGTGCAACTCGTCTAGCAAGAGTCGGCCGTAGCCGTGGATCGAGGTTAAAGGTGTTCGTAGCTCGTGGGAGAGGATGGCCAGGAACCGGCTCTTGAGTTCGGAGGCTCGGATCAGGTCGGCCTCTCTTTGCTGGAGTCGAGCCGCCATCTCATTGAAGTCTCGAGCCAGGGCACCGATTTCGGTAGGGTCCTCAGTAGCAACCCGGAACTTCAGGTCGCCCCCGGCGATCCGATGGGTCCCCTCCTGGAGACGTCTCAGCGGGCGTGTCACCAGATTGGAAGCGATGAACGGTGCGACGAGGATGATCAGAAAAAAGGCACCGCCCAGCGTGATGGTGCGACTCAGAAAGGCTGGTTCTTGAAGGATATCGGTGTAGCGAACTTCGGTTGTTGAGACCAGGTAGTCCTCACAAAAGGGAAGGCGGCTGACGAAAGAGACACCCGTCTCGGGTTGGAGGTCGGGGGATTTCTGATTCTTGTAGGAGACGGCCTCTGGAACCTCCACCAGGCAATCCAGCGACACCTCCACAGTGCGACCATTAGCGAGGGTGAAGGAGAGCGGCGGATAGCTTCCGATCCGATCCACTTGGAAGTCTCCCTCTTCGGACAGGGACAGAATCTCTGCTTCGAGTTGGAGGTGCCAAATCTCCAGACGAAGTCTTTCTCGATGGATCAGGAAAGGCGAGGAGTAGAGCCCGATGGCAACCAGGAACAACCCGAGCCAGACCAACGACAGGCCTACGAAAAGGGAGAAAAATCTGCCTGCCACCGTGCGGCGCAGCAACGTTAGCATTCGAAGCGGTAGCCGATACCCCAGACGGCGCTGATAGGCTTAAAGGCGGGTTCGATCTTCTGAAACTTCACCCGTAGGGCTGAAACGTGGGTATCGACGGTTCTCTCTTCTCCCACGTAATCGTGTCCCCAGACCAGGTCGAGGACGCGCTGGCGGGGGAAGGCCTGACCAGGGTTTTTGGCCAGGCAAAGCAACAGTTTAAATTCCAGCGGAGTGAGTTGGAGGGCTTCTCCGGCCAGGGTGGCTTTGCGACCGGGCTCATCGATTTCAAGGGGTCCGTGACGGAGAATCGACTGAGCTGGCTGCTCCTGGTCGAAACGGATACGGCGGAGAGTAGCCTTCACCCTGGCCAGGACCTCGCGGGGGTTGAACGGCTTGGTAACGTAGTCGTCGGCCCCAACTTCCAGGCCCACGACCTTGTCAAAGTCATCGTCGCGAGCGGTGACCATAATGATCGGCACCGTGCTTTGGCGCCGGATTTCTCGACAGACCTCAAGCCCATCCATCACCGGCAGCATCAGATCGAGCAGGACCAGGTGAGGCTGCTCCCGCCGGGCTATCTCGAGGCCGCTAGCTCCATCTCCGGCCTCGAGGACCTCGTAGCCGTCTTTGCTCAGATAGGTTCGAAGTAGACGGCGAATATCGGGGTCGTCTTCAACAACAAGAACTTTTGGCGTCATGACCCCAGCGGCTTCTTCAGATCACCTCCAGAAACTTCTTTTGGGCTCAATTGGGTCGATCGCCCCAACCCTTTGAGGTGGGCACAGCTTAAGCTAGAGCTATGAAAGACATCGTGTTAGCTTGTCTGCGAAAGTTACTGTTCTCTCTGGTTAAGCCCAGTTGCCAGGGTTTCGAGAAGATTCCGGCCAGTGGCCCGGTCATTCTGGCCGGTAACCATCCTAACAGTTTGGATGGGCTGGTGGTGGGGTTACTGTCACCGCGCCCGGTCCGTTTCTTGGTTGCGGGAGAGTTGTTCCGAGTTCCCCTGGTCGGAACGTTTCTAGCCTGGCTTGGCTCCCTTCCAGTTGAACGGAGGACCGGCCAGGGCAACGGTCGGGTCTTTCGAGCCGCCGAAGAGGCCCTGGCCAGAGGGGAGTTGGTGGCCCTCTTTCCGGAAGGCCATATCGACTACGGCAAAGAGTTGCTCGAGTTCAAGCAGGGGGTGGCTCTGCTGGCCCTCAAAACGGGAGCGCCCGTGGTTCCCTTCGGACTGGCCGGCACCGAGCAAGCCTACCCCGAAGGGGCGGTCACCGTTCGAGCCGGTCGGGTGGTCATGGCGGTGGGAGACCCACGCACTTTTCCAGCCGAAAGCGGCCGCATTAGCAGTGCTCGATTGACCGGCGTCCTCGAATCGATCAAAGCTGACGTCAAGAGCTGCTGGGAGCGGGCTCGGACCCAACTGAAGGGGCCGCTTCCTCGCCCCGGCGTATGGGGGCGGACGGCAGCAGCCGTGTCTCTAATCGTCACGGTCTCGACTCGGGCCGCCTTCAGTCGTTAGGGCACCAATCGGGAGGTGAGTCACCTTCCGGCCCCTCTCTTGTCGTCTCTCTGTCGAGGCCTGCTAGAAGGTCGACTGCCGGAGCAAAACGTCTCGGCGCAGTTCGAAACGCTCCTTTCGCTCACTGCCCGGAGCCTCGGCTTCCAGAATCAAGTGGAGCCGGACCGGCTGAATGGCGGTGCCGTTGGGGGTCACTCCAAAGTCGACGACATTGCCTGCCAAAACTCGTTCGGTGCCGTTAGGGGTGGTGGCGATTTGCCACAACTCTGCCGGGGTGAGTGAAGTCGGTTGATTGGTGGGTAGAGGCTTGAGAAGGTCGGGGGGAAAGGGAGGCCACACCTTACGGATTAGCTGACCCTGGCCCCGGTCCCAAGAGTAGACGACAAGATGGTCCTCCCACAGCTGAGTCCCTTCGGCGCTAACATCTCGTATCGCTTGGATCCCCACGGCGGCGGGCTCGGTCGGGTTGGCTGGGATCTGAAACACCAGGGCCGTCGGGGCCGAGCGTTCCAGGTCCTTGATCAGTTTCTCGCTCGCCAGGAAGCCGATTTGCTGGAGTTCGACTTGAACGGCCTCCCGACCCGAGGAGTGAAGAGCCGGGGCGAGGACCGAGAAGAGCATTCCGAACAGTATCAGCGTCAGGCTAGCGGCGACCACCACCTCGAAAAGGGTAAAGGCCCGGGCGCTATCGTTGAATCCTGGGCACCCAGATCTCATGGCTGACCTCTCGAGATTTGTTTCGCTCGCTCCAGCGAACCGTTACCTGAAGGGCTTTAAGGGTTTCGACATCGGCTCCCGCTACGGCCCTGATAGAGAGCGTCGCTTGGTAGGTTTGACCACCGACCTCGGTCTCGGGTAGAGCCTCATTGGCACCGACCAAAAGGCTACTGAAAGGGCGACTGGCAGCCTGGCTTAACACCGACTGGGCCAGGCTATCGGCGGTCTGAATTTGCTCGGCTCGACGCACGGCCAGAACCGAGCTGGGGTAGAGGTTGAGAAGAACAACTGTGAGCAGGGAAAGTAAAAAGATGGCGACCACGGTCTCGATCAGAGAGAAACCCGCTCGCTTCATAACTCTCTCCACAGGACTACCCTCATCGAATCTGCCAGGTTCAGAAATTGGGACGGTTGGGCCGTAAAGATCTCGGCCGCTGGTTGAGGCGTGCCCGGGTTGTTGACGGGGCTCAACTTTCTCAGCCTACGTGGCAGTCGACGCCGTGTTAGAGCAACGGCGATGGGCGAGGGGGGGCGGCCGGTAATCCTTTCGACCTCCTCGAGCAACTTATCTGCCAACTCTGGAATCGTCGTCACCCCTGTGTCAGTGCCATCAATGAAAAAGGTCCCAGAGGGAGAGAGGGTCACCGTCAAGCTCGTTTCTCTAAAAAGGCCATAGGACAAAAAGCCGGCGCGATTGAAATGGAGTTCTACCGAGTCGGTGCTCTCGGTCACGGTCACCTCAGAGTATTCAGGGTTATAAATGAGGTTGGCGTCTTTCAAAAAGACTTCAGCCGAGCCCTCCGGAGGGTTGGCGATCAGGGTGCCCAACAAGGTTACCTGGTCGGCGAAGAAGGAGCCTTCCGTGTAGACCAGGCCCTGAAAAAAAGAAGCCTCAGCGCCGACTCCGCGCAACACGATGTCCCCCTGCGAGATCAGAGCCACCAGGTCTTCACTGGCGACGTTACTTCCCCCCACCAGAGTGGTAGCCCCTTTGACCACAATCCCTCCGTCCCCTTGGACGCCTCCCACCACAGTCAGGTTTCCGTCCACGAAAAGAACAGCTCCATCGAGGGTCATCCCCCCGTCGATGCTCAGGTCTCCCTGATGGCGGACTGTCCCCTCGAAGACCGGGCTCTTGGGGACGCTGGAAAGGTCGACATAGACCCGTCCAGTCAACTGAGGATCGTAGTCATCCACCTCAATTTTGGGGATCGATGTGGGCTCGGCGTGGCTCCTCATCTCGCCCAGGATCTGGGTTCCCCCATTGGGGTCAACTTCGATGCCTCCGGCCGCCTGAGCGTCACCGGCGATCACTGTGTCGCCACTCAGGACCATCGCCTGGTCAGAGGTGGCGTTGGTGGCCAGGTCAGCTGGGACGGCCGCAGGGTCGTCCTGACCGTTGTTGACGACGTCTAACAGGTTCGACGGGTTGTCGACGCCGGCCACCAGCAGTCCGCCTGAGGAGCGGATCGGCACGGACGAGGCGATAGCGTAGGGAAAAGGTGGGATATGCAAAATCGCCTCAACCCTTTTCTCGATGCCCCGGCAGCGTCCCACCGCCACCAGGTGGGCAGCGGCGGCCGGGATGACTCGGTTTTGATGACCGGCGATGGAGCCGTTGCCTCTCAGGTTGTTCACCGAGAGAGGAAGGCCCTGGGCCGAGGCTTCGGCGGGGTTAAAGGTGAGTAGGCCAACTGCTCCGTCGGGGGCGCTTAGATGAACAGCCGAAAGGGTTTCAGCGGGCAAGCCGCCCCGGCCGTAGGTGTCATCTTGAGCCAATTTCTCGATGGCCCTCGCGATGGCTGAGTTAGCCAGATTCTTAGCTTGCAGCCGGTTACTGGAGCGGTTCATCAGGCTCAGATGGGTGACGGCCATATTGGCTAGTGCCAGACCCAGAGTAGTGACCAGGGCTACCACCAGAAGGGTCGTCCCGAGAGTCATTCCTAGACGGCTGAGATGATGTTTCACACTGTCCACCTGTTAAGAGTATAACAGGAATACCCTTCCTAGTCAGACCGAGGCTTTAACTTTGGGTGCTTCTTTTGTTCGTCGTCCCATTTGCGACTGGTATCGAGACACCGTAGCTGTAGGATTCGTTCGGCGCCAGGAGATGGTCGAAGGGGTTATGCGAGGTTGAGCCGGCATATTATGCAGAGCTGGGCCGGCATATCGGGGCGGGCCTGTTCAAATTTCTGTAAAATCTCTCTGCTATACTGTTGGCAACACCATCTAGGAGGCCACCCAAATATGATTGACGCAATCGGCGGCTCCGGCGCCTCAGGCGTTGGAGGACAGCGCCCAGGAGGCGAACACTGGAGCTACGGCGGCGCCGCCACCCAAATCACCAGCACGAACACTGCAGCCACCAACGGAGTCGGCGGCTCAGCGCCCGCTAGCCCCGCTGGAGAAGCTGGGGAGATTACCTCTTCCGCTGATGCCATTGGCCACAGCGTGAGTTTCGAAGCAGCCGACACCACCGCTCCCCTCGAGATCGACGCCGAGGCCGGCATGGCCGGAGCGGACCCGAACCAGATGGCTGGACTTGCCTCAGCTTTCGGCTAGACTCCGACTATCAGAGACCACAACGAAGACCGGGCTCCCCGGTCTTTGTTGTTTGTTGGGTTGCCAACAAAAAAAGACCGGCTCAGCCGGTCTTGCTACCCAAGAGTCGGGTTCCCTATCCCCTCTTCGCTAGTTAGTAGGCAGAATTTCCTGAATTTCGGTGGGACGTCCAGCTTGAGTCGTAAGCGAAGTTACTGCTCTGAGTCTGGCTGGCGGGTTCGACGCGATGCCCTTTCGAATGGCGTGAGCCCTCCTCGAGATCGACCTCGTCACACTTGATAATCTTCTGTGCGCCTTCGGTGACGGCAACCGTTCTGACCAGTCTTCTTCGCCAGCTTTCGTTTTCGCTTGACGTCATCTCGAAGGAAACAACTTGGTCACCATTGGTGATGGTCACCCCTCCGTCCGTGCGAAGCTGGGCCTTCCATTGGACGGCCGCCGAGGAAGTAAAGACAAATTCCCCCTCTTTCTGTTTCCAGAACAGGTGACGGGGAAGTCGGCTGGGTCGGTCGCCCGCCAGAGCTTGTTGAAGAGCTTCGACGGTATCAACATACTGAAGAACCATGGCCCTGGCGAGTGGTTGAAAACCGTCGCCTTCCTTGAGCCGTCTCTGAGCAGGCAGCGGCAGGTTCCCAAGAGCGAGATCTCGAGCGGTCACAGGGGCCGCGAGAGCGATCTGATTGGCGTGCATTCTTGTCCTCCCTATTTTCTCAGTGTAGCCATGGCGTTTTATCACACAGGAGATCAGAATTGTTGATTTTGTGAACAGGATGTTAACAGCATGTTTCCAGTCTGTTAATAAAATGATGATTCTTTAAGGGAGGACAGGTTTACAACTCTGTTACTTGGTGGCTGAGCATCTCAATTAGGCTAATCTTGATGAAGATTCGCCCCGAGTTTCTCGAGATTCTTCAAGAACGGACGGGTCGCACGCCGCCTCAGCTGCGAGCCTCAACCCAGTATGTGCCCGACTATCCTAGTGGGGACCTCTACGATGACTACATCGAAGAGGTGATCAACCTGAGTGGGGAACTCTTTCTGGAGCTGGACGCCAAAGCCGAAAAGGGGGGGAAGCCCCTCTCGGATCTGTCGGCCCTGGAAGACGAGTTCGAAAGTTCCCTGCCCGATGAGCATCTCCCCGTGGCCCTGGCTTTTGATCAGGCCGCCAAGACTTTGGTCGGATATGACTACATTCCCGTACGAGCTGAACTCCTGGCCGACGGTGTCTACGAAATCGAGTTGAGAGAAGAACGGATTCGGAGGAGTATGGTACTCCGCAAAGGCCATCACTTCATTCACGATGTAGTGGCCAACGAGCCCGCCGGATATCTCCTGGTCGATACCACTCCCGGCGAGGGTGGGCTGTTCGGCTATTTTCATCAATAAGCCGTGATGGGACGAGTCTCTCCCTCGGGCAGCACCAGTCGATAATTCGGTCTCGGAAAGCTTCCTTCATCATTCTCGACCGAGAGTTCAACCGCCTCGGGCGTCCATCGCATTTGGTAGTTCAAGCGCCGATAGTAACCGTCGAGATAGGCCTGAGAGTGTCCATCATCGTCGTAGACGGTGAACGTTGATGAGCCATCAGAAGGCCCGGGGAAAAGCCACAGCTCCGGCTCTTTCTTGGCCGAGCGAGCGGAGATGATGGCTCCTTCCCGCACGACCAGGGGAATCAGTTCGAGGGGGGCTTCGAGGCAGACCTGACCCTGGTGCCACTCGCCCGTAGAATAGTCGCACCACCAGCCGGGAGGGAGAGAAAGGTCTAGCTGCCTTTGCCCGGGCTCTAACACCGATGCCACTAGTAAACCTGGACCGAGCAGGAACAGGAACGACTCATCCCAACCCGGCTGGTAGTCAGGAAACTCGTAGACCAGGGGGCGAACGACGGGCGCTCCTGTGCGGCTGGCCTGTTCGAGTAAGGAGTAGAAGTAGGGGACGATTCTTTTTCGAAAAGCCAGTGCCTCGCGAACCTGGGGCAGGATTTCCGGATACATCCAGGGCTCATTGACAGAGTCATCCGAATGCCAAGAGTGGATGGTTAAACGGGGGTGGAAAATGCCGTTTTGAATCCAGCGAAGGAACAGTTCGGGGTCTGGTCTGGTGCCGCAAAAGCCCCCCACATCGTGGCCATAGTTGGGAAAAGCCGACAAAGACAGCCCCAGTCCCATCGGGATGTTGTAGCGCAGGGTCTCCCAGTCGGAGCGGTTGTCGCCCGTCCAGCTCTGGGGGTAGCGAGCCACTCCCGGACAAGCAGAGCGAGAGATGACAAACGGCCGTCGCGAGGGCTGGTGCTCTCTCATCGCCTCAAAGGAGGCCTGAGCCATCAACAAGGTCTGGATGGGCTTGAGGCATCCCACCGGACCGGCTCGACAAAGCGACTCGTCGTCCCAGATGGTGAATTCGTTGTTGTCGTTCCAGATCGATTCGAAGCCGTAGTCGAGCAAGCTCTTCTTGAGCTGCTCTTTCCACCATCGTCGGGTTCGATTCTTGGTAAAGTCTAGATAACTACCAGAGCCACCCCAGAACGGATCGTAACGGGGTCCGTGGTCATCGGCTTCGGCTATGAATCCACCCATGTCAGCCACTTGATCGAATTGAGGATGACTGGTCAAAAGACACGGCTTGACGTTGGCTGAGAGACGGACCCTGGCCTGACTGAAACGGTCCACTAGAGCCTTTGGGTCAGGAAATTTGTTCCGAGTAAAAACCGGGCCGCCGGGCCTGGGTGAACGTCTTGACGAAGGTCGGGTCACCCATTCTGGTGGCCAGGGTGTTGCAGGGGATTCTCGGGGCCGTCACCTCCATCAGGACCTGGCCGATGCGATAGCGGTCGCCGACCATGATTTCTGGCAGACCCTTACAGGTCAGGTTTTCACCGAAGAGGCCCGGCGAGAGGTCTTGGCCTAACTCGGTCGACCACCATTCATAGTCTTCCAGGTGGTAGGCGTAAAGGGCCTGGTCGGGTCCCCCGTGGTGTTTTTTATTAACTTGCACATCGCCTTGCAGCCCCTCTGGTCCAACTTGGACTTCGCCTTGGACCGGTCGCTTGTCGATGCCCGATCGTCTGTTGCCGAGAGGCCGGGATGGGCCCACATTGACTGACACGAGAACCACGTTGGGCTGTTCTCTCAGGTTGGGTAGGAGGCCTGCGTCGAGGATGACTTGCTGCTTGATGACGCTCTCTTAACGCTCACCCAGTAGAGTCTTGCTAAGGCTTACGAGCATCGAATCTCAGCCTTCAACCTGGCAGGTCCAGGATAGGCCATCGATGCTCGAAATTCGCCTGGAGATGTTGGGAGGAATCGATGAATAACAGAAGTGTGAACATCGGGGGCAGAAATGACCGCAGCACCATTGTTACTGGACAACGGGAGGTGGTCAAGGGTGGCGCTACTACTGTAAAGGGTGACCGAAATGTCGTCATCATCGAGACGAATGATGGATTCGACCGCTCTGTCCCCCGTGACGGGGACTGGGAAAGGCAAAAGGACTTGCGACAGGAGGCAGTTGTGAGAGGTTGTGGTAATACCGTCGTGATTCAAAGCAGCGGGCGGAACACGATCACCATCAGTTGATGGCCTTTTGTTGCGTCTGTTGACCCAAGACCCAATGATCATCGAGAGTTTCCTGAAAGAGCTTCGCGCTGAGGGTCACCTCGATTCGACTTCGGTGTTCACTCTTGAGCCGCGCCAAGCGGCTCGTAAGATGGCTGTTTTCCAAAACGCCTTTCCAGCCTACTACCTGGTCCGTTGGGTGCAGGCGGGGGTGGCCCTGGGAGCGACCGAGATTCGGGTCAAGCTGGGTCGTCGTCGGGTTTCTGTCGAGTTGGCCGGGGTCCGGTTGGAAGAGCCCCTTGAGCCGGGAAGTCTGCCAGGCGTAGGACAAGAAAGTCTCCTGGCGGGCATCGGCGCGGCCTTGCCGTTGGACCCGGTCTCGCTGCTGCTGTGCTCGGTGGGGGAGGAGCACTCGTTCACCCAACATTTCACCGAAGAGAAGCCACCCTTTGAGGGTCTGCCTGGTCTAACTCTTGATTTGGTGCGACCAAAATCGAGAGGATTGTTGGCCACTTTAGTGGGTGACCCGAGGGCTCGAGCCACCGAGGAGAAGGAGCTGCGCCGGTTGGCCCAGGCTTGTCCTGTGACCCTTAGAGCGGGTGGTGTTATCAACGGCTTTGACGTCTTTGCCCTTCTGCCGTCGGTGCGACGAAGGCGTCAATTTTGAGGTCGCTCTCCACGACTACAGCCTTCTGACGGCTGACTATCATTTTCACGAAGGGCTCCACTTTTTTCTGAGTCCTTTTGACTGCAGTCGCGCCGGGTTTCATATCGGGTGCAACCGGCAGGCGAAGACTGCCCCTCCGGCGGCCGGGATTCCCATCGTAGCTCGCTATTTTGGCGAGGAAGGTCAGCTTCTTCCTCTGAGTGCCGGGTTGGATTACGGCTTCGTCGACCCCTGGAGCGCCGAGGAACTCGATTGCGGTTTGGAGCTTCCCCCCCGGACAAAGGCCCCGATAGCGGTGCGTCACCGAAGCTTCGGAAGCGTACCCGCTTTGATGATGGGACAGCGTCCGACTTGCCGCTGTCGGCGGTTCGTGGCCATACGCCTCCACCTGGAAGGGCCGGGATACCTCTTCCTGGTCCGCCACGGAGTCTTGCTGGCACGGGTGGAGTGTGACCTCGGCGCACCGGGTGCCTTCGCCGTCGTCGCGGACGATCAGGTCAAGACGGACCTCTCTGGACTTCAGCCCGTTCACGACTCGGTGCTCGACGAGCTTGTGGCTTCGGTTCGCCAGACCGTGGCTGAGCAGGTCGAAACAGTCCTCCGTTTGACGCGTGATGAGGGCCTTTTCGATGGCAACCCCATGGTCTGAGACTGGATTTTCTCTCGTTTGCCTCTATGTTGAGCCGCTCGGGTCAGTCTTCTCAGGCGGAGACAGGTCCACACCCTGGATGGGGAGGCCTTCCGGGTCGGGCTCCATCTCGACCAAGACCGCTTCTCTCCGGGCTTGCCTGGAGGGATCCAGGAGGACCACCAGGCCTTTCTCTTGGGCTGAGCCTTCTAAGTCTTGGAGCAGTTGAGAGAGGTCCTGGCTTGCCATACGCTCAGGTTGGGTGAGAAGAATCAAACTTTTGCGCGTTCGCCCGACGAGCGCTTTGTCGATCGCCTCCTTCGGTTGGTCCAGGCTGATGCTTTTCATCTCCAGACGGATCAGCTTGGCCAGGGTCCGGGCCAGGCCCTCGCTATATCCCTCGGGACCGGCCAGGTGAGCCGGTGGAACCACCTGTTTGTCGGCGCTGGCCACGTAGGCCGCCAATCGCTGAAGGTTTTCAGCCAACGGACCGGAGAGCGTTCTTCTTCGAGCCTCCGGGCAAAGCTTCTTGAGGCAGCGGGCCCAGCCTGTCTTCTGATGGAGCTCGACCGATTCGTCGAGAAGCTCACCCCCGAAACGAGGGAGGAAGAGTGTCAGGCCTCCTCGGGCCACGGGTGCCGCCTCTCCAGACGATGTCAGGTAAAGGGCTCGGTTGGTTTGATGCCGTCCCAGAACCATCGCTTTAGCTGTTTGGAGCAACTCCCCAGCGGCTTCGGCAACGGTCGGGGCCTGCTGTTTTAGCTCTTCGTTTTCAGAGAGGCCGGTCAACCACGATTCGGCATCGACTCGATGTCCCGGTTTGTTCATCTGCTCCTCTAAGGAGTTCCCCACCAGTCCCAAACGGCTGCCGTCGGGGGGCGCGCGGCCGAGCGGATACTCGCCCGGAGTGTCCCTAGTGCGGGATGGTCATCGGGTAGCTCTAGGATGGCCGTTGAGAAGGCCGTGAGGGCCTCTTCCGTGGGCTTAGCCTTGGAGCTGTCGCAGACCACAAAGGAGTCGTGACCCGAAGGGGGAGCCCGGAAGAGCTCTCGGGCTAGAGTCGCGGGGTCGGGACAGTTCTTGGTCAGCCGGGCCGCATCGGCCGCTAGCTGGTGCTTAGCATAGGAGATGTGGGGCGAGGCTCCCACGTAGGCTGCGTGAGGGGCTAGGGATGCTACTCCTTCGAGAGTCCCCATGTTACAGCCGGCCAGTAGGAGGACATCCGAGTCCCGGTCGAGGGCCCTTCCGATGCCTGCCAAGGAGATCACGTTGCCGGACTGGTCGTCGTTGACCATTCCTCGCTCAGCGAAGCCGTGGGAGAGGATGGCAACAATTCGATGGTCACTGGGATAGCGGCGACTAAGCTGCATAAATCGAGCCAGAGTGGCGGGGTCGGCGCTATCCAGGCGCTCTCCGTGGGCTCCGCCCGGCAGGGGAACGGCACGACCCTTTTCATCGATCAGGAGGTCCCAGGTGCCTTCCGGAGTGTTCTGGCGAACTAGAATATGGGCCTGGCCGCTGGTCCGCCCGCCCAATCCGTCGCGCAGAGCAGAGAACTGCTCCCTCTGGTCGTTGTTTAGGTTGTTGACCCCGCCGAGGTAGAAGGCCATCGTCCAACGAGCGGGAGTGACGGTCCCAGCTTCGAGACGGTTTAACTCTCCGGCGAAGAGACGCAGGTCGTCCTCTGTGTTTCCTCCACGGCCTATCAGGGATTCAAAGAAACCTTTGGACTAAACCGCGCCGCCGGAGCAGGCTAGGCTGGGCCGCAACCCATTTCAACCGGAAGGAGCAGGCCAGACTGCACCCCCCCCGCCCAGGCCAGCCCGGTTCAAGTTAACTTGCGGCGAGGCGGCGTCTACACTTGCACCCCCCCGCCCAGGCCAGCCCGGTTCAAGTTAACTTGCGGCGAGGCGGCGTCTAC
>CAYRFU010000211.1:0-12994 GCA_964423525.1 uncultured Burkholderiales bacterium
AGAGGGTCTGGCTCCTGGCCGGATGATTTTACCGACGAACAAAAGAAGCACCCTGAAAATTTCAGCGGCCTTGACAAAAACCACTAGTCGTGGTATGATCAAGTCATCGAAAAATCGGGCTCGCAGCTAGCGGGCCCTTTTTTTATGGGGTTTGGGATGGCCAAAGTCGGGCGCAACGAGCCGTGTCCCTGCGGGAGCGGCAAGAAATACAAGAAGTGCTGCTTCGGCCGAGAGCCTGAACCGGCTCCCGCCACCCTCCCACCGTATCTTGATCCAAACTTTGTCGCCCACCGTCTGATAGGTGACGACCAGTGGGCGGAGAAGCTCCAGGACCGCCGAGGCGCTGACCTCAAGATGGTCAGCGACCGGTTTCAGCTCAAGCTCCCCGACGCGCTTGAGAGGCTTGCCCAATTAGGAGCCAGGGAGGGGGACTCGATCCTCTTGCGGGAGCACGATCAGTGGGTCGGTGAGATCGACCTTTCTCATCCGGGAGAGGCCTATCTGGTGACCCCCAGCGAGGAGTTTGCCAACCGCTATTGTGACCTTCTGAAAACCATTCCAGAATTGGTCTCCTTGGGTCGTCACATCGACCCGTTACCGGCGCTCGATGAGCTGCCTTCGGGTAATTTGCTGGAGTTCAAGGAGCAGTTCTTTCAAGACTGGATGGATGAACCCAACACCAAGCTAGGTGGCCTGACTCCTCGCCAGGCAGCCGAGTCGGCTCCCGATCGTTTAGGGGCTCTGCTCGAGCAACTGGAAAGCAAAGAGGAGCGTCTGCCCAAAAAGCACCGCTTCTCTTTCCACCAGATTCGCCAGCAACTCAACCTTCCGAGTAAAGGGCCTTGATGCTGTCAAGCCGTCAAACCCAGGGGCAGTTGGTCACACCCGACCCGAAGGCTTTCCCTTCGGCAAAGCGGCTCAGGCGGAAGGGCTGGAGTTCTTCCACCTTCTTGCCCGTCACCAACTGCCTGGCCAGGAGCTTCCCGATACCACTGGCTTTAAAGCCATGATTGGAGTCGGCCACCAGAACGACGTTGTCTTTGATGAAGTCGATGATGGGAACATTGTCTGGCGTAAAAGCCCCGATACCGCCGTTGCGCCGCTCTTTGAAGTCTTGTCGGCAGCCTTGAAAGCGAGGCATGAACATCTCCAGGCAAGCGGTGAAATAGTCGGCGAATCCCTTAGTGGCCTGATAGTGGTCGTTGGCGTGGCCGTAGGGCTCGGTCTCAGCCTTCGGCCCCAGACAGATCGGCATCGTTCCCCCTTGAATGCCGGGACGTTCCATCCGCTCGGTCCCGTTCTTCCAATAAACGTAGACGTTATCTTTGAGAGTCCTTCCGGTTTGGGGACAGACCACCGGGGTGTTCATGAGTTCAATATGGACGATGGGCGGGTTCTTGTTGTTGGAGTCGTAGTAGGGGCCGTCGTAGTAGACTTCACCTTCTTCGAGCATCCAGTAGGTCCAGGTGTCTTTGTCGGCGAGGTGGGTCCCGTCGGCGTAGTGGACATCCATCTTCATCGGTAGACCGAGCATCTTCCAGTGCTCCGGAATCCAGGCACCCAGACCCAGAATGGCCAGGTCGCAGCGGATGTTTCCCTGGTCGGTGTGGACCGCTTTGACGGTGCCGTTCACGAGCTCGTAGCCGGTCACCTCGACACCCGAAAGAATTCGCACTCCGTGGCGTTCGCACATCTGAGCGTAGCCCCGCACGGCCTGGAGGGTGCCGGCGTAGCCACTCATCTTCTCGTGGAGGACGAATCCTGTTGAATGAGTTTGAAAGTCAGGCCAGATCCCTTTCAGGAAGCGGTGGGCCTCGTCCCCCACGTAGAGGTCGGAGGGGAAGTCCACCGAGTTTTGGCTAGCGTGGATTTTCTCGAATTCGCGTTGCTGGTTAGCCTCTCCACACGAGACGTAACCAAGCTCGAGCTCGAAAAGATACCCTTCAGCACATAAGACCGGACCAGCCTCAAGCCGTTCCATCAAACTTCGTTTCATCATGACGCACCCCTCCGACCTTCAATCTTCTAGAGACCTTGGCGGCCACCTTTCTCTGGCAGGAACAGTCGGGTGCCGAGCGAGAACACGAGCCGTTAAATGAACACCTTCGAGATCCTCTACCAGGCTTTTCGAGCCCGCTACTCGCTGACCCGGGTTCAAGAGCTCCTCGACCACGGCTGCCGGCTAGCTATGGTGGCCCGAGATGAGCCAGGTCTCACCCAGCTTCAAGAGTTCCTCGGCGAGCCTAGCAAAGACCTCGACGGCACCGACCCCGGTGACCGTCTGTTGTGCGCGACCTTCGACCAGCTCGGCGAGATGGACGAAGAATTGACTGAGTGTGACGCTGCCATCCTGTTTTTCGGAGCCGATATCCCGGAAGAGGAAGCCCTTCGGAATGTGGCCGAGAGAATGCCGATTCAGGTTCCCTGCCTCTGGCTGGTCGAGAGCGATGAAGAGGTGCCCACTCAAGACACTCTCTCCATTCCGACTCTGCGGGTCATCCCTACCCGGGCTGCCGGGCCTAAAGTCTGCAAGTTGATGATCGGAGCCTTTCCGGAGCTGGTGCTGGTGTTGGCCCGCAATTACAGTCGGATCCGCCGGATGTATGCGCGCCGCCTCATCCATCAGACGGCCACCCGCAACGCTGCTGTGGCCACTTGCTCGAGTCTTCCCGTCTCTACGGTTCCGGTGATCGGGATTTTTCTGAGCCTTTTGGCCACCACCGGCGAGACGCTTTACCTTACTGCCAGTCAACTCCGCCTTAGTCTGTTAATGGCTGCAATACACGGTCATCCAGTCGACTTTTTCGACCGCATAGGAGAGTTGTGGCCCGTCATCGGCGGAGGTTTCGGCTGGCGCACCGTAGCCCGAGAATTGGTAGGATTTGTCCCGGGGGCCGGCTGGCTGGCCAAAGCTGGGGTTGCCTACTCGGGCACCTGGGCGGTGGGGGAGGGAGCCCGCCTGTTCTATGAGGCCGGGCAACCTGATGACCAGGAGATTCAGCGGGAACTGGCTCGACGCAGTCGGCGTCAAGCCGCTCTCGAGGCTCGCGATTTTCTGGCCAATCTGGGTGACGAGTTGGAAGATCAACTCATTCCAGCCGAGGCCCTCGAGGAGTTGACCCGCAAAGAAGAGGAGGAGGACAAAGAGGCGACCGAGGTTGAGGAGGAAACCCGAGACTGAGCTCCAGTTTAAGAAAAGGGCTGTGGTTACTAGTTCTCCTCGGTCTTTTGAGCAGTCTGGTCTGGCTGGCCCGGCGCCACGCCACGGAAACCCAGAACCATCAGGTGGAGCTGGTTCTCGATCTCCATTCCATCGAGGCTCAAGCCCAGGCTAGGGATATTCCCCTCGAGCAACTGCTGGCTTCCTATCGAGAGATGGGGGCAGCTGCCATCGCTGTGCCCGAACTTAAGCTAGATGATCTGGTTCACTCTGGTGCCGCCCTGCCGATGAGGGGCCTGGAGCTTCGGATGGCTCTGGCTAGCGGGTCGGTCGACGTCAACGGAGTGGAACCGAAGAACGGCGTGACCTATCTGGTCTTTTTCGACCAGTTCGAGTTGTTACAGCCCATCAGCCATCACCTCAACGTCTTGTTCGGAGAAAGGGTGGTTCGAGTGGGACCCAATCTCCTCGAGATCCCTGTCGAACTGTCGACTCTCCGTAGCCAGGGGCTTGGATTTTCTCCCGCCACCGTGGAGCGCCTGGGCGGACTGGGCTTCTCCCTCTGGTTGCGGCCCGAGAACCGCCCCGGGCTCAAGCCCCACGAAGTCGGTCAGCTTTTCCAGCAGATGCGGACTTTCGACGGAGTGGAGGGAGTCATCTTCGGTGGCCTTCTGAACCAGGCTCTCGGTTACCCCGACGCTTTGGAGGCGACCGCTGAAGAGCTTCGCCAAACGGGTTGGAAGCTCGGTTACATCGAGATCCCCTCGGCTGCTCAGCAGAAGGGGGTGGAGTCTTTGGTTCGTGAGCTACCCGAGCGAACGGTACGCTTGATGGCTGTATCGGCTGCCCATCAGGTCAAACTCAGCCCCTTTCGGGTGGCGGCCATGTATAGTCTTGGCGCCCGAGAGCGAAACATTCGCCTTCTCTACGTTCGACCTTACCCGGAGCCGGGCACGGAGGAGGCTAATCAGGAGTTGTTCCAACTTTTGACCGAAGAGATCCCCCTGGCTAGCTCCAGCGGAACCTTTCCGGCTCAACCGTCCGACCGTCTTCTGTTCGACCTCCTTATCACTCTGGCCGCCGGGGCTGCCGTCTGGCTCTTTCTCGAAACTTTCTTGACCATCCCTGTAGGGGTAGGGGCCGGACTGGCGGCTCTTCTTCCGGCGGCCACGCTACTCTTTGAAATGGTGGGCCGGGGCCAGACCTTTCGCACCCTAATGGCCCTGGGTGCAGGCTGTCTCTTCCCCTTGCTGGCGGTGGCCCTTCACGCCCCTCTCTTGGAGGAGGTTAGCCAGCGACGAGATCTTCCGGGTCGGTTGCTAGGATGCTCCCAGCTGGTGTGGGGGGTCTCTCTGGTGTCGTTGGCGGGGGCGGCTATGGTGGCGGGTCTTCTCCACGAGACCACTTTTTGGCTCGGCCTGGATCGCTTCCGAGGTGTGAAGTTATTGACCCTAGGGGTCCCACTTGCGGCCGGTTTGGTGGTGGTGGCCAGGCCCGAGGGACGCCAGAAATTGAGGGAGTTCGCCTCCGCTACTCTCAAATTTTGGCATCTTTTAGTAGGAGCTGCAGTAGCTCTGCTCGGCCTGGTTTATGTGCTTCGTACCGGCAACGACTCAGGGGGCACCGTAACCGAGACGGAGCGCACTGTGCGGGTGCTTCTCGACCAGCTGATGGGAGTTCGCCCGCGTTTTAAGGAATTTCTCCTGGCCCACCCGGCCCTCACTCTAACGCCGGCTATCGGCTGGTTAGGCTATGGTGACTGGCTGGCTATCGGAGTGGTGGTGGGAGCGGTGGGCCAGGCTGGCATGATCGACACCTTTGCCCACCTTCACACGCCGCTCTGGGTGTCGCTGATCCGCTCCCTTTTGGGCCTGGTGATCGGCTGGTTAGTAGGCCTGGTTGGCGTGGTGGTGGTGACTCGGTGGCAGGGGACTCCCTGAATAAAAGGGAATCCACGAGCCAAAGGCGCTATCGCAGGTTTGACAGTGCGATATTGTGCGCAACATAATAAATGAAGTTTCCGTATATGAAACATTGTGTTTCGCGGTGAGGGAGGGCTCTACAATGGGAGAGTTACAAGACATGCGTGCCGGCGGCAACATCGTCGAGAAGATCATGCGCAAGATTCCAGGCTTCGGCGGCTACCTCGACAGAGAGCGTAGGCGAGACGCCGACAAGTTGCAACGCGAATTTTTGGCCAAGTCCACGACCGAGGCCAAAAAACGAATCCAAGACATCGGTGAACAGCTGCTGGGCAACGGTGAGCTGAGCCTGATGACCAAGCTCGACGGTATTACCAACCGGATCGACCGGGTGACGGAACGGATTCGCCACGCCAGTCAGGGGTATGCCGGCTTTTTCGAGATCAACCAGGTCAACTCCGCCGAGCTCGACCGCATCTATGAACACGACCTTTCGATGCACAACGAGATCGACGAGCTCAACTCGGCTCTTGACGCACTCCAAACAGCCGTCGACTGCAACGATAACGCTGTCACCCGTTTTGGTGATGTCCAGCGTCACGTCAATGCACTCGATGCCAAGCTCAACGAGCGCGAGGCCATTCTGAAAGGAGTCTACTAGTGTTTGGTAGGTTAAAAAAGGCGGCTCAAGACGCGGGTAACGCGGCTAAAGGAGCTACCAGCGGCATCCTCGAGGTGATCGAATGGATCGATTACAGCGAGGACATGATCGTCAAGAAAGTGCCGGAGCACGGACCTGGCAACATCAAGTTCGGAGCCCAGCTGATCGTACGAGAGACCCAAACTGCGGTCTTCTTCCGAGATGGCAAAGCCTTGGATACTTTCGGACCCGGTCGTCACACTCTCTCCACCGCCAATTTGCCTCTGGTGGGTGGTCTAATCGAGCACGCCACCGGGGGGCACAACCTTTTCACGGCCGAGGTCTACTATGTCAACCAGCGCATCTTTAACAAGATGAAGTGGGGAACACCGAACCCTCTTGATATGAAAGACCCCGACCTTGGCTGGGTGCAGTTGCGCGCTTTCGGGAGTTTCTCGGTGCGAATTGACGACCCTCAGCTGTTCGTCAACACCCTGGTAGGGGCTCAAAGTCTCTACACCACCAAGTCGCTGAACAACTTCCTCAAAGGGAGTATTCGAACTCATCTGAACGACTTGATCGGCACCACTTTTGAGTCTTACGCCAAGATTCGCTCCAATGTCGAGGAGCTGTCGGCGGCTATGAAGATCAAGGTCCGGGACGACTTCGGGAAATACGGCGTCGAGCTGCGGGATTTCTTCATCGAGGATGTGTCGGTTCCGGAGGAGATTCAAGAGGCTTTCCGCATGCGGGCCAAGATGGGAGCCCTCGGAATCCAGGGCCCCACCGCTTACACCCAGTTCCAGGCCGCTAACGCGATGCGGGATATGGCCCAGAACGAAGGCAGTGGTGGCCAGATGATGCAGATGGGTGCGGGCTTTGGGATGGGAATGATGTTCCCCCAGATGATGGGCAACGCTATGGGTCAGCAGGGTTATCCCCCTCAAGGCTACCCGCCTCAGGGATATCCGCCCCAGGGAGGCTATCCTCCTCAGGGTTATCCGCCGCCAGGCTATCCCCCTCAGCAGGGGGGTTATCCTCCCCAGGGCTACCCTCCTCAGGGCGGACATCCGCCTCAGGGTTACCCGCCTCAGGGAGGGCACCCGCCCCAGGGAGGCCATCCGCCCCAGGGAGGCGCTCCACCGGCTGGTGGAAACGACCTTCAGGGCAAGATCGCCAAGCTTCAGGAGCTGAAAGAGATGGGGGTCCTCAGCGAAGAGGAGTTCCAGCAAAAAGTGCAGCTGCTCCAGAGTCTCTAATCTGCCGCCCTCCGGGGCGGTTTTGTCTTCTCGCCAGAAAGAACGTTGACCGCAGGAATTTGCGGTCAGCCCCAGGAATCGGGGCCCCGTGATCGGTCGAGGGATTGCCATCGTGGCGCTTTTACTTGGGCTGTCCCTGGGCCTTGAAGCTCAAGAGGCAACCGAGTTATCCATTCGTGCGGCTGTGGAGATGGCCCTGGCCCAGAACGAGCAGCTGAATCAAGCCCGCGAGAGCGCTGTCCAATCGACGGCCCAGTTCGAGCAGTTGGACGCATTGAAAATGCCGACTCTCGAGATCCAAGGCCAGGCCATCAATCAGGCTGAGCAAGCTATCGACACCGCCCCCATCGTAGGGAATCTCCCTGGCTCGATCGGATTTCCCCCGCGATTCGTGATTCTAGAACCGTTTCAGATCCAGGCTACAGCCTCTCTGGGAGTCTTGTTGACGACTTTCGGGAAAGTCGAGAACCAGGTCGTAGCCGCCTTTCTTCAGGCCAAAGCTGAACAAGAGAACTTCGAAGTTTCTCGTCAACAGGTGGTCAATCAGACCAAGGTGGCCTACGTCAGTCTGCTGGCGGCCGAGGAGGCGATCGTGGCGGCGAGACAAAACCTCGACTCGACCCGCGACCATCTTGACCAAGCCCGGATCTTGCTGAAGAACGGGATGGTCTCGGAGTTTGATGTGGTCAAAGCCGAGCAAGAGGTGGCCCAAGCTGAGGAGCAACTAGCCACGGCCACAAGCCAGAGAGCGATAGCTCAAGCTCAATTTCTGTTTATCCTCAACGAGGACCCGCCCTTTCGATGGCGGCTGACCGCTCCTCAACGTCCCTCGCTCGATGATGCGGTCACTCTGGCCGACTTGAAAAAGCTGGGGCGAAAATTCCGGCCCGAGATGAAGGTGGCCGAGACTTCTCTTGAGGCTGCTAACAAGTTGGTGGACGCCGCCTACGCCGAGAGTAATCCTAGCCTGAATCTGAGTTTCAACTACTTCCGCCAATCGGGTTCCTTCCTGCAACCTGACGACCAGGCCCAGATCTTACTGGGGTTTCAGATTCCCCTCTTTGATGGTGGGGTGCGCCTGGCCAGAGTGAAAGAGGCGGAGTCGAGCTATCGCTCTCTGCAGTCGAGTGCGGCCTTGCTCGAGGACCAGGTCGATCTAGAGGTGGAGAGTTCCTACTTTGAGTTTCGTCAAGCCCGCACTACCGTGGCTGCTGCGGCGAAGGACCTGGAATTGGCTGAGGTCTCCCATCGCATGGCCCAGGCCCGATACGAGAACGGCATTTCGACCTCTCTGGAGCTCGAAGACGCCCTTCGGAGTCTGATTTCGGCCCGTTCCAATCTGGTCCGGGCCAAAGACTCGTTGGGATTGGCTTTCTTGAAGCTGGAGCTGGCCCTGGGGCTTGAGATCCCTGATTATCAATTGAATAACGCTTTTGTGGAGGAGAGATTGGAGGGTGGTGATGATGCTTAGGCTTTTGGCCCTGCTGGTGATAGCCTCGGTTTCCCTATCAGGATGTCGAGAGAGCAGCCAACCGGCCAGCGAGAATCTGGTGCCCGTCCAGGTGGTCGAGGCTGTCGAGAGAGATTTTCGTCAGCGACTTGTGTTTCCCGGAGTGACCACCGCTCAGCTGATTTCTGATGTCGGATTTCAGGTCGCCGGTGAGGTGACGGTTTTGACCAAGAAAGTCGGGGATTCGGTCGCCCCAGGCCAGGTTCTGGCACGGGTTGACAGCTCGACTTATCAAGATGAAGCGAGTTCGGCTGACGCCCAGGTGGCTGTGGCTCGCAGTCAGTTGGCCGAAGCTGAAGCGGGTTCTCGGGACCAGGAGGTCCGTCAGGCTTCAGCGGCTGTCGAGCAGGCCAACGGCGCCTTGGAAGAGGCCAAAGCCTCCCGGGCCCAAGCCCGCGCCAGTCTCGAGCTAGCCGAGATTGAGTATCGCCGTCACCGGGCCGTTTATGAAGAGAAGGCGATTTCTCAGCAAGTCTTTCAGCAGGTTGAGCAAGAATACAAGGTGGCCCAGGAGCAGTTCGACGCTGCCGGCCATCGGGTCGACCAGGCCGAAGAGTCGAAGAAGCAGGCTCAAGCCCAATATAGCCTGGTGCTTGAGGGTCCCCGTCAGGAGCAGGTCGATACGGCCCGAGCCAATCTGAGGGCGTCCCAGGCCCAGGCTTCAGCCGCCAATAACCGAGTCGCCTTCACCACTCTGAAAGCGCCCTTCGCCGGCACAATCACTCGCAAACATGTTGAAGTGGGAATGGTGGTCAACGCCGGCACGCCTATTTTTGAACTTCGCTCGGATGACGATCTGGAGATGGCCATTCAAGTTCCCAGTAGCCATATCGAGAAGCTCAAGCTGGGAATGAGCTCGAGCGTCTCCTTTGACCCGGTGATGGAGGAACCCGTGGGCGCCAAGGTGATCGAGATTCAGCCCGTCAACGACCAGACCGTGCGCAACTATCAGGTCAAATTGAAGCTCGAGGAGGTCCCCTTTTCCCTGAACCTTTCAGGGGTCATCGGTGAGGCCGCTTTCGACATCGGCGCGTCTCTCCCGGGAGTGGAGGTGCCGGTCTCGGCTTTGATCGTTCGGGACGGCGGCTACGCCGTCATGGTTTTGAAGTCCGACCAGACCGTCAACCGGGTGGCCGTCGAGCTTCTCAAGCTGCAAGACGAACGGGCACGCATTCAGGGGCCTCTCAAAAGCGGCGACCCGATCATTATTTCTGGTCAGGAGTTCGTCCAGAACGGAAGGAAAGTCCGGGTCGTGAAAGGACTTGACTCTCAGCCCATCATTACCCCCGACCGGGACGACCCCAACAAACCCTGATGGAAAGTCTGATCCGTTTAGCGGTTCGCAGCCGCGAGTTGACTTTCTCGGTAGTCCTGTTGTTGGTCGCTGCGGGCCTTTTCAGTTATAGCGTGATGCCTCAAAACGAGGACCCCAAAGTGACGGTGAGGGCTGTTCAGATCATCACGGTCTGGCCCGGCGCCAACGCCAAAGATGTCGAACTCTACGTTTCCAAGCCCCTTGAAAAAGCGGTTTCCAAGCAAGAAGCTGTCAAGCATATCACCTCCACCTCCATCCCGGGACAGTCGGTGGTGCTCGTCACTATCAACGACTACGTGACCCTCGACCAGGTCCAACTGGCCTTTCAGCAGATTCGCAACTACGTCAATGACGCCCAGTCTAATGGAGAACTGCCTGATGATATCATCGGCCCCCGGATCAACGACCGTTTTGGCGAGACGGACGCCGTGGTTTACGGGCTGGTCTCTTTGTCTGAGAACCGGACTTACCGGGATCTCGAGGCTCTGGCGGAGCGGATCGACGACCGCCTCAAGTCGGTTCAGGGCGTGACCGACTTCAAGCTCTACGGGGACCGTCCTGAGAAGCTCTATGTTTCTGGCTCTTCAGAATACTTCGCTACCCTGGGGGTCACGGCTGGACACCTGCTCGAAGCTATCGACTCTCGCAACAAGCAGGTAGCTCAGGCCAAGCTCTACCTGGACGGAAAAGAGATCAATGTCGAGGTTTCTGGCCCCTATCGCTCCACCGAAGAAGTTCGCGATACCATCATCAGTTCCGACTCGAGCGGTCGGGCCCTGAGAGTCCGCGACCTGGCCGGAAGCACCGAGATGGGTTACGCCGATCCCCCCCAGATGGTGGCCCGAGTCAACGGCCAGAAGGCGGTGGTGATCGCCTTCGCGATGGCTCGCGGAAACCATATCGTGCGTTGGGGTGAGAAGGTTTTCGCGGTGATCGACCAGATCAATCGAGATCTTCCCGCCGATGTTGCTTTGGTTCCTCTCTCTCTTCAGCCGGTGAATGTCGACAACGCTGTCGACGACTTCATGGCCAATTTCCTCCAGGCCGTAGGGTGCGTGCTGTTAATCATGGGTGTAGGGATGGGTCTGCGCAACGCCCTGGTGGTGGCTTTGGCCATACCTCTCATCATTCTTGCGACCTTCGTTTCCATGCAGATGCTCGGGATCGAGCTTCATCAGATGTCGATCAACGCGCTCATCATCGCCCTCGGGCTGGTGGTCGACGGAGCAGTGGTTATCGTCGACAATATCACTCGCTTTTTGCAAATGGGAGCCGACCGGGAGAAAGCCGCTATCCAAGGGGCTTCCAGTGTGAAAGGGGCTCTCTTCGGCGGAACCCTCACCACCGTGGCCGCCTTCTTCCCTCTGGGGTTGATGCCCGGAGGTCTGGGTGAGTATGTGGGCGCCATTCCTCAGGTGGTCACTTTGACGCTGGTGATGTCGTATTTTGTGGCCATGTTCATCAGCCCCGCCGTGTGCGTGTTCGTTCTTCCCGAACAACAAGCCCTGGACGCTAACCAGCCCAAAGAAGATAACCCCTTCGTGAAGAAGGTCAAGGAGCAGGGGGTCCGTCTCTACTCCTACATTATTGATGTCACCCAGAAGTATGCTTACCTCACTCTCGGGCTGATGGTCTTGCTCTTTATCGGTTCCCTCTTTCTAGCCAAGCAGATCCCCAGTTCCTTCTTCCCGCCGGCGGGTCGGGCCACTTTTAACGCCGATGTCTGGCTACCTGAGGGCTGGAGCGTGGAGGCCACTTCGGAGAAGCTGCGTCTTATCGAGGCGGAACTCGAGCGTCTCAAAGAGCGAGGCGACGTGATCAGCTATGTGACTTACGCCGGTGGAGGTGGGCCCCGCTATTTTATCGCCATCTCCCCTCAAGCGCCTCGAACCTATTACGGTCAGTTGATGGTCAACTGTAGTTCTGGAAGGACCTGCACGGAGACGATGGCCACCCTCCGAAAGTATTGCTCTGAGAAGGTGCCTGGGGCGCGAGTCAGCTTTGTGGAGCTGATGAGCGGTCCCCCGGTCGACGCGCCCATCGAGATCCGAATCTCGGGTAGCGACATCGATGAGCTGATCCGTCTCGGAAATGAGTCGGTGGCCGCTCTCTATTCTCATCCCGGAGTGGAGACCGCTTACCACAGCTTCGGGGAGCTGATCACGACCGCTAAAGTCGAGGTCGATCAGACCCGAGCAGCTTTACTCGGCTTGACCTCTGAGGATATCGCTAGCGGTCTGGTGGCTGGCTTCCAGGGCCTGAAAGTCTCTGATATGAAAGCCCCGGAACGGCAAATCGACATTGTGCTCAGGCTGGTGAAAGAGAAGCGAAAAGGGGTGGAGTCGCTCAACGGCATGCTCTTTACTTCATCGGAGACCGGGCAGAGGGCCCGGCTCGACGAATTCGCAGCCGTCACGACCCAACCGGATAACGCCGTCATTACTCGGCGAAATCAGCTTCGAAACATTTCCATCAAAGCATTTTTGCGACCTGGCCATCTGGCTTCTGAAGTTCTTGATGTGGTGGCTCCCGAGGTGGAAGCTCTCGAGATGCCAGACTCTTACTCTATCGAATATGGTGGCGAAGCTGAGAGCAGCAGTGACGCTTTGGCCGATCTGGCTCCGTTAGCCCTTTTTGGCATCTGCTCGCTGCTTATGATTCTGGCCTTTCAGTTTACCTCCATGCGCATTGGTTTGGCCATCTATCTGACCCTCCCGATGGCCTTCATCGGAGCGATCTTGGGGATGTTTTTCATGGGCCAAAGCTTAGGTTTTATGGCTATTCTGGGGATCGTTTCCCTGGCCGGCATCGTGGTGAACAACGCCATCCTGTTGATCGAATTCATCCAGGAGAACATGGCTCAAGGTAAAGACGTGGTCGAGGCTATCAAGGAGGCGGGCATCGTCCGTCTCCCGCCCATTCTGTTGACCACCATCTCGACTATCGCCGGAATGATCCCGCTGGCTCTGTTCGGCGGACCGGTGTTCCAGCCAATGTGCTGGGTCATCATTTTCGGGTTAGCCTTCTCCACGCTCTTGACCCTGGTGGTCATGCCGGTTCTTTTCACCGTCCTGGGAGGGGACCGGGAGACCTTAAAGTTGCTCGAGCAGGCCCGTCTCGACTCGACTAGCTAGCTAGAAGTCCGGCCGGAAAGTCACTTTGAGCGGCGGAAGCAAGTTCCGCCACAC
>CAYRFU010000212.1:0-12985 GCA_964423525.1 uncultured Burkholderiales bacterium
CCGGTTCAAGTTAACTTGCGGCCATGCGGCGCCTAGACTTGCACCCCCCCCCGCCGGGGACGGGCCGGTTCAAGTTAACTTGCGGCCATGCGGCGCCTAGACTTGCACCCCCCTCGCCGGGGACAGGCCGGTGCAAGTTAACTTGCACCTAGACTCGGAAATTCCAACCATCCCAGGATTGAAGCGGGGGTCCGGGAAGGAAGCGGGATGAAAAGAGTGTTCCTCCTGCTGTTCCTGCTCAGCTTCCCCGCCCTGGCTCAAGTCGAGGTCGCCTCTCCTGACGGAAAGAACGTGATTCGCCTGGAGGTGGACGATACCGGAATACCGCTCTATCGAGTGTATCGGGAAGGACGGATGGTGATCGAGCCTTCCCAACTGGGCTTTCGCTTCCGAGGTAAAGAGCCGATGGTGAACGATTTTGAGCTGGTCCGCCATCAAAGCCGCACCGTCGACGAGACGTGGGAGACCGTGTGGGGGGAACGAGAACTGGTTCGAAATCATTTTCTTGAGACCAGCGTCTGGCTGCGTGAAGAGACGGGACTCAAACGTTCCCTGAGAGTCGACCTGCGGGCCTACAATGATGGCCTGGCCTTCCGGGTCACGATTCCGGAGCAGAAGGGCTTTGAGGGCGAGTTTGAGTTGACCTCAGAGGAAACCCGGTTCGCTTTGGGGGGGGATTACACCGCCTGGTGGATCCCCGATAATTGGGACACCTATGAGATGCTCTACACCCAGTCGCCGGCTTCCAAAATTGGATTGATCGAAGGGGTCGGAACCGAACATACTCACTCGGCCGAGCGAACGGACGGCCTTCACGGTTGCAATACGCCAGTCACGATGCAGGCTGCCAGCGATCTCTTCCTGGCCATCCACGAAGCCAACTTGACCGACTATGCCGGAATGACCCTGGTCCACGATCCGGAGCGGCCGGGAGCTTTGATGTGCAACCTGGTTCCCTGGCCCGATGGAATTAAAGTGAGAGGGCAGGCCCCCCTGGTCACGCCCTGGCGGACCATTCAGCTAGCCAGCACCCCGGGTCAACTGGTGGACAGTACGATGATTTTGAACCTCAACCCGCCCAACCAATTGGCAAAACTCGATTACGTCCGCCCTATGAAGCTGGTAGGAATCTGGTGGTCTATGCATCTTGGCATCACCACCTGGGGCAAAGATGGGGGACGCCACGGAGCCACCACCGCCGAGGTGAAAAGGCACATCGATTTTGCCGCTGAGCACGGCTTTGACGGGGTGCTGGTGGAGGGATGGAATACGGGTTGGGAGAGCTGGTATCAAGACAATAACTTCGACTTCACCACTCCCTACGACGATTTTGACCTGGCCGGGTTGGCCGCCTACGCTCGCTCACAAGGGGTCGAGTTGGTAGGGCATCTCGAGACAGGGGGTCAGATCGAGTCGTTTGAAAAGCGGCTCGAGGAGTCGTTAGCCCAGTATCAGCGGCTGGGCATTACCTCAGTCAAAACCGGCTACGCCGGTAAGATTCGCCCTCCCGGGACCTATCATCACGGTCAGAAGATGGTCCGCCACTATCGTAAAGTGGTGGAGACGGCGGCTCGTTACGGCATCACCGTCAATGCTCATGAGCCGATCAAAGATACCGGCATTCGGCGGACCTACCCTAACATGATGACCCGCGAAGGCGTCCGGGGCATGGAATGGAACGCCTGGAGCCAAGGCAATCCTCCTGAGCACACGGTGAATCTGGCCTTTACTCGAATGTTGGCTGGACCGCTCGACTACACCCCCGGGATTTTTGACCTGAGATACGAGAAATACGCCGACCAGTATCGCTTCTGGAATCCGATCGATGGTCTTGAAACTAAAGGCAAAATGCACTCGACACTGGCCCGCCAGTTGGCCCTGTTCGTGGTGCTTTACAGTCCTATTCAGATGGCCTCCGACCTGATCGAGAACTATCCCGGCCAGAAAGCCTTCCAGTTCATCAAAGAGGTGCCCGTCGATTGGAGCGAGAGTCGAACTGTGGCGGGTCAGCTGGGAGACTACGTGGTCATCGCCCGGCGCCGCCACAAAGACTGGTTTGTTGGTGCCCTCACCGACGAAAAGGCTCGCACTCTAGAACTTCCTTTGGATTTTCTTGAGCCAGGGCAAACCTATCAAGCGACCCTTTACGAGGATGGGGCCGGGGCCCACTATCAAGACAATCCGAGCCCCTACAAGGTCGTGACGAAGGAGCTTCGCCGGGAAGACAAGCTGACCCTGAAATTGGCCCCTGGGGGTGGCCAGGCCATCGTTTTGCGAGCACAATAGACACAATTTAGAAACATTTTTCTCGCCGATATTATGGACATCTCTCCGTTTGGTGGGATAATCTGGTGAGGAGAGACCCTGAACGATGCTCATTACAGGACTCATCCGTCGCCTCGAGCACGAAAAACAGCAGGCCTTGGCTGCCGGTGAAGTCAGCCGGGTCCGACGCCTCGACAAAATCATGGTCACCTACTTGCAGGCTATGGATTAATCGGTAGCGTGGGCTTTGAGGTCGGATAAGCGAGCGTGCTCTAAAGCCAGGATGTGAGTCGCTTCGAGGTGGACTTTGGGTGCCACCCCCGCTTCCAGGGCTTCCTGCCAGCGGGAAACACACAGGCACCAGCGGTCGCCCGGCTTGAGTCCGGGAAAGCGAAACTCGGGGCGAGGTGTCATCAAGTCATTGCCCTTGGAGCGAGAATACTCCAAGAACTCCTGGGTCATTTCGGCACAGACCAGGTGCAGTCCCATGTCCTCGGAGTTGGTTCGGCAGCAGCCGTCTCGAAAGAAGCCGGTCACGGGGTCGTGAGAGCAGTCAGCCAGGTCGCCCCCGAGCACGTTTTTGGGTCGACTCATCGGCGCGTCGCTCCCGCCAGTTTGCGATAAGCTGTAACCAGGTTTACCAGAGCGCGCTCGACCTCTTCGTCGGTGGTGAATCGACCCAGGCTCAACCGGACGGTGCCTCGGGCTCGCTCCGGCTCGACTCCCATAGCCTTGAGGACGGGCGAAACGGCACCTGAATGACAGGCTGAACCGGTGGAGGCGGCAATGTCGGCTGCCTCGAGTAGCTTTGCTCCCTCCACACCGACGAAGCTGACATTCAGTGTGTTGGGCAGGCGCAACTCCGGGTGGCCGTTCAGGACCACTCGCTCACCCAGTTCCTCAACTAGCCCCTCCCAAAGTCGGTCGCGCAGGCGAGAACTCATCGGTAGGCCTCGACTGAGGGCGAGGCGGGCAGCTTCGCCCAGAGCCACGATGCCGTGAGTGTTATGAGTGCCCGAGCGACGGCCCGATTCGTGGCCGGCCCCGTGGATGAGCGGCTCAAGTTCCAGGCCGTCGCGAAGGAAAAGGGCTCCGATTCCTTTGGGAGCGTAGAATTTGTGCCCCGCCAGGGTCAGCATGTCCACTCCCAGTTCGAGCACTCGAGTGGGAATTTTACCAACCGACTGAGAGGCGTCGCAATGGAAGAGGGCACCCCGAGCTTTGGCCAGGGCAGCTAGTTCTGCGATCGGTTGGAGAGTGCCGACTTCGTTTTGAGCGTGCATAATGCTCACCAAAATGGTGTCCGCACGAAGGGCAGCCTCAAGATGGCTGGGGTCGACCCGACCGAAAGAGTCCACCGGCAGACGGGTCACTTCGTAACCGAAAGGAACCAGAAAGTCCATGGCTCTGGTGACGGCTGAGTGGTCGACGGCACTGGTGATCAGATGACGTCCCTGACCGGCTTGCGACCAGGCAACCCCTTTGATGGCCATGTTGTTGGATTCGCTGCCACCTCCTGTGAAAACCACTTCGCGGGGCTTGCAACCCAGGAGTTCGGCAACCAGGGCTCGAGCCCGTTTGAGGCGTTCGTGGACCCGTTGCCCGAGTTTGTGAGCCGAGATCGGGTTGGCGGCGCACTGAGGCAGGACCTCGCCGACCAGTTCGGCGACCAGAGGGTCTACGGGGGTAGTGGCATTATTGTCGAGATAAATCATGGGTTGGGCACCAGGTCGGCTAAAGCGGCTGTCACTTCTGCAGCGGTTTGATACCGTTTCTTCGGATCCTTCTCCAGCAGTCGCATCACGATGGCCTCCAATTGGGGGTTGACCTCCATCGAGTGGGAAAGAGAGGTGGGGACGGCTTTACGATGCATCATCAGCACGGCCTTGGGACTCTCACCTGGGAATGGGGGAGCCCCCGACAGCATTTCGTAGAAGATGCAGCCGAGAGAGTAGAGGTCGGAGCGGGGATCGTTCTCGACTCCGTTGGTCCGTTCGGGAGCCAGGTAGCGGGGAGTACCCAGGTTCATTCCGCGAGTAACCAGGCGTTTGTCGGTGCGGCTGAAAACGGTGGAGACCCCGAAGTCCATCACTTTGACGTTGCGCTGCTCGGTTACAAAGATGTTTCTAGGAGAAACGTCACGGTGGATCACACCGCGGTGGTGAGCCCAACCAAGGGCATCGGCCACGCTGCGGGCGATCTGAGCCGCCTCCAGGGCCGGCAGGCTCTCCCGCTCTTTCAAAATTTGGCGAAGGTCTTGGCCCTGGAGGTATTCCATGGCGAAATAGGGGATCTGTTTGATGCCGGCGGCCTCGTAGTGGCCCGTCTTGAGGACCCTCACAATAGAAGGGTGAGTGAGGGTCGTGCCGATGTCGGCCTCTCGCAGGAAGGAGCGGACAAAGTTGCGGTCTTTCAACTGTTCCAGGTGAGGGATCTTCAAAGCAACCCTTTGACCCGCTCCGTCCCGACCCCGATAAACGGTGGCCGTCCCCCCATCGGCGATCGGCTGTTCGATCTGGTAAGGGCCGATCGCTGAATCCTCTGGTAGGGGGGCTCGAGTGGGGGGTCTATCGTCTCTCGGGATCCTGCTGGCGAACACTTTGATAAACAGGACTAGCCCTCCCAGGAAGACGACGAGTTTGGTGAAGATCTCGGGGTTGAAATCGCTCACTGGTCGCTCACCACTTCGACCTCGATGCCGGGTGCGAGGCCTAGCTTGTCGCCCACCTCGAGACGGACCTCCTGACCCCTGGCCACCTGGTTCGAGCCGTGACTGGCCCCGAAGGCGAGATGGCGGTGGCGATAGTAGAGGCCGTCTTCGCGAACCTCGAACACCCCGTGAGTTGGTCCTAACCGGCGATCGGGTATCTTGATTTCGCAATGGCTACCGTAGCCCACCTGATTGATAGCTCGACTCAGGCTGAGCTTCTCGCCTTGATAGTCCAGGGCGTACCTCTCTCGAGTGCGGTCGATGGTTCGATTGCGATAGGTGATCACGGTTCGTCCCATGGTGAGGGTGTCTCCCGAGGTCAGGTTGGCCGTCTGACCCTGGGCCACTTCGTCCCAGTTGTGCCCGACTCGACTGTCGAGTGGAGTCAGCCGGACCTGGCCTTCCGTAAAGGCGATCTCGACCTGACCGGCGCTCCCATCGTGGAGTTCGAAGCAAGCGTCGGGGTGGGAGCGGGCTCGAGCGATGACGATCGGTCGAGCCAGGGTCACCGGATCAACGTGGAGAGAGGAGCCTTCCATCGGCCCTCCGGTGACTTGAAAGACGTGCTCCTCACCCAGGTCCCAAAGGACTTCTTGGTCTAAGCGAAGTCCAGATTGAAGAGGGTGACATTCTCGTCCTGCCTTGAGGGCCGAGGCCATCCCTCCCACTCGCTCGCTCGAGACCTGAGCAAGGGCCACCGAACCGACCAGGAGCAGGTTGTCTGGGCTGAGGCGGAGGGGGGGGTCTGGCAGCAGTTTCTGCACTCTGATCAGACCTGGGGAGGCCTTGAGTAAAAAGTTGGCGCCTTCCAGCGCGTTGGCCCAGAAGGCCCCGTGGAGATGGTTCAAGCCGGCTGCGGCCGAGTCTGCCTCGGCCAAGGGGATCTTGAAGATGGGGCTCTGGCTAGGATGGCCCACCTCGAAACGATCATAATTGAGGGGGTGGATGTCCCCTTTTTCGGCGCCGCTCAGCACCAGCAGATGGAGTCCGGTCTGGAGGGGTTCTGATATGTTTGGGGTCGGGCGAGAGGCCGAGTCACCGACGGCTAGCTGGAGAACCAGATGGCCCATGCGAATGGTGTCTCCGAGGTTCAACAAGACGGGATCTTCGAGAAGGCTCTCGTTGACCAGGGTTGGGTTGGTGCGCGAACGATGGCTGATGAGATAGGCGTTGTCGCGGTGACTCCATTCTAGGAGGGCGTGCACCCGGGAGACCGTGGGCTCAGGAAAGGTAATCACGTGGGGGCTGGGCTGATCGCTGGGATCGTGGCGCCCCAGGGTGATTCGAGTTCGGCTGAGGTAGTGCTGCAGGCCGCTTCCGCCTCCCTCTAGCACGATCAGCTCTAGGCCTGAATCGAATGGGTCTCCGCTCACAAGACTGTGTTTGTTCCGAGATCTGGCTAGTCCTCCAGCAAAAAAAAAGCCCGGTTTTGCGACACCAGGCCTGAACTACGACTCGGACAGTGTCCTAACGCCGCTGGTTCTTAGATAGGACTAAAGAGGCCACGAAAAAACTGAATCACCTTCTGGAAGAATCCTTTCGGCTTAGGGGGCTCTGGAGGCGGAGTGGATGGGGGCTCGATGCGAGGCACGTCCACGGTGACATCGGCCACGGGAAGCTCTTCGAGCAATTCGAGCTCGCCCTCCAGAGGCACGATGATAGGATGTTCTCGAGGGGGTTGGTAGACGGCGGGGAGGTTGCGGCTCCGACCGATGACCTGGTCGAAATCTTCGACCAAGTTGGAGACCTCGTCACGGAACTTGGGAAAGACGACCGGACCGACCCGGCGCACGCCGTCAGCCGCTCCGATAGTGGCCTCTTCGGTGGCCTTGCGGTGGTTCATGCCGACCCTTTGGGCGGTGTGTTGGGCTGCTTCGACAGTGGCCTTCCCGGCCTGAACGACGTTACCCCAGCGTCGAGCCACGGCCAAGACCGCCGTCTCGGAGAGGGCTCGAATTTTGAGTTCCCCATCCTTTTGATGGCTCAGCCCTTCGACCACGCTGGCCATGATTTTGCGGGTTGTTTCGACCGCGTCCTCGCCTCGGTCGAGAGAGGCGTTCAGAATGTCTTCCACGGTGAGTTCCAGCGATTCACTCAGGAGCGAATCCTTCATCATTCTACGGATTTCGGTTTTACCGTCGGATTGGGTCATGGTTGTCTCCATATCTTTGAAAAAAATTCCAGTTCTTGAAGAACATTCCTCCTGGCTTGAAGACTCGGAGGAGTTGGATTCCTGGAGGCGAAAGTTGGAAGGCCAGGGCTGGCGACTTGAAGTCGGTCGGCCCGTACTCCTGACCGACTACTATGCTGAATCGTTTTTTCGAATCGCTGCTCAATCTCGTCTCGACTCCGTCGGAGGAAGAACCCTCGGACTTCGATTTCGGCAGCGGCAAGATTACCGAGAAGCTCCATCATCGAGAGGAACTCGATGCGCCCGGAGGCCCCCTCACCGTTCACGAGGCGTTTATGGTGGTCGAACCGGAGGCCAAGAGGTTCGACTTGAGTGCTCGTTTAACAAGGATCGTCAGCGGGCCCGGTCTCGATGCGGAAGGTAAGACTCTGGTCTGGAACTTTCACTACCAGTTTCCGGAGCGTTGGGCTCACGCCATCTTCTCCACTCACTCGCAACCGGTCGGGTCTGACCAGCAAGCCGAGTATCTAGAGTTTTCTGTCACTCCCTTTCCGGCCCCGGGAAGCGCTATGGCCAAGATGCTGTCAGAGGGTCAGGGCGGATTCGTGGAGCAACAGTGGCAGGTCGAGCTAGAGCGCTGCGAAGCTCTCCCCACCGACTTCTCTGATAGCGCCGAGGTTTTTGCCCAATGGGCCAAAGAGGGATTCGACGTGCACACTCTCTCACCGACGGTCAAGATGGAAGCTCTGTCGCGCCCCTTGGGCGGAGCGGTGTGGAGACTCTCCGACCCCGCTTCGGGTCAGAAAAAGTTGAAAGAGGGCCCCCTAAAATGATTCGAGACTTGTTTAAAGGCCTGATCGCGTTGGTCTCTGGCAAGCCCGAAGAGGACACGCCGCCTGACGAGCGGCGCCAGTTGGTCCGTTTGAAATGCCGCATTCCGGTCGAGGTTCACCATCAGGGAGAAGCCTCTAAGGCGATCGTGGTGGACATCGGTCTCAAAGGAATGCAGCTTCGCTCAGCCCGAGCCCTGGAGGTGGGGCAGGAGGTGGAGGTGATCCGGCGCGATGGTGGCGACCAGTATGAGGTTGAGTCGGTGAAGGGGCAGGTCGCCTGGACCAAAGCTCGTCGTTTCTCGAGCGACAAAGTAGCCGGCATCGTCTATCAAGACCCCCGGGGCCTGGACGGCTCCTGGGTTCGCTATATCCTGACCAGTCTCGGGCTCGATGAAGAGACGGTGCGCCAGCGTCGTCAGCATCTCCGGGTCGAAGCCTCGATTATGCTCGATGTTTACGATTCAGGAGGAAGGCGGCTTGCCAGCGGGCAACTCGTTAATATCGGGGTTGGAGGCTGTTTGGCCCAACTTCCTGATGAGATTGCGACTTCCGCTCCGGTGACCGTGGAGATCGGGCCCTATCGGGAACTGCCCGTGCTCCGGCTCCCGGCTCTAGCGCTAGATTGCTCTCACGACCGGGAACTGGAGGCCTGGCTTGGCAGCCTGAAGTTCACCGACCTCGACGGCCTGGCTATTCGGCAGGTGGGAGACTACGTCATCCGCTTGCTGAAAGAGTCGAAGGCCAACTACAGCGGGAGTTAAACTTGAGCAACAGCGGAGTCGAGATCTTACAACGAGTCAAGCCGGTGGACGGCCTGGAACAGGCCATCTATCGCACCTTGCAACAGTTGCGGGGCGAGGTGCAAGATGTCTTTCGTCTGGAAGAACTCAACTGCTCCCACCGAGAGGTGACGGGCCGTTACCACTTGGTCACGGAGATTCCTCGCCAAAGTGGCAGCGATGCCGCCGCTCTGGGAGCGCTGGCTTTGACCGGCTTGTTGTTCGCCAGAGCCCTGGTCACCCGCAAAGCTTCCCACTGGGCCGGTGCTGCCTGGGCCGGCTCGATCGCCTTTCTGACCAGTCAGGACCTGATCAAGAGGGCCACCTCTACGGTGAAACGGTGGGTGGGCTCCAGTCAGGAGACGGCCACCATGACCGTCTTGCCTGAGGAGTTGGTGTTCGTCTATCGAGACCAGGAGATCCATATCAACTTGCCTCCTGCTACCAGTGTGGTCCTGCGGACCTTCCATCATCGCCTTCGCAAGACCGACGAGCACTACTATCTTCTCCAGATGGACCTTCAGGATGGACGGGTTTTGACCTTGTCGGGTTTTGAGGACGCTTTGGCCGCTCGTCGCCGAGGTCATCAGGTCTGCCGGGCTATGGGGCTCGGCATGGTGTTTCAGAATGTCGAAGTGACCGAGGTGGAAAACGGCATCAGCTGGGAGCTTGGACCTCAGTTGGTCGAACCCGCCCTTAACTAAGCTGGTAGGGGAAGTCGGGACGCAACAGAGCCTCCAGATCGAGTAGCTCTAATGAGTCGCCTTGGCGCGATAGAACCTGGTCTCGTTCGAGACTGGTCAAAAGGCTTGCTACTCCGCTCGCCTCAGAGCCGATCATCTCGGCCAGGGTGGCGGCTGAAAGAGGCACTCCGATCTGAACTCCTCGCTCGGTCTCTTTTCCGTGCAGGGCTGCCAACTGGATCAGCTTCTGGGTTAGCCGGCGATAGACGTTGAGGTAGGCGGCCGCCGCCGTGTCCATGTTGCTTTGGCGTAGACGGTGAGCCATGCCAACCAGAAGAGCGATAGCCAGCTCCGTGTTGGCTCGAAGACTGGCTAGAAAGGCGGGTCGCTTGATCGAGACAACCACGCTGTCCTGGAGAGCGAAGGCGGTGGCTGAACGAGGAAAATGGTCGATCAGAGCCATCTCGCCCAGATGATTCAGGGGTCCGAGCACGGCCAAAGTGAAGTTGTGGTCGTTTTGCTCGACCGTGAGCTTGAGCGAACCTTGCAGCACCACAAAGAAGGCGTCGCCAGGGTCGCCTTGGCGAAAGAGAACCTCATTACGCCTCAGCTCGACCCGCTCGGCCAAGCTGGCCACGCTGCGCAAAGAGGCCTCTTCAAGCTTGGAGAAGAGCGGGACTTTGGTCAGGGTGTGAAAAAGCTCTTGTTTCGAATGCAACACATCTCGGGGTTCCTGTCGTCTTGAACGACCTCCTCCCGAGAAGGAGACGAGGTGAACCGTGGATTGGAACCAGCGTTATGTGGACCAGGATACGCCCTGGGACCGGGGCGAGAGCACCCCGGCCCTGGTCCGCCTGATCGAGCATCTCACCCAACCGGCCACGGTGCTGGTGCCGGGCTGTGGCCGGGGTCACGAGGTGATCGACTTGGCCAAGCAGGGCTTTGAAGCGATCGCTGTCGACATTGCCCCTTTAGCTTTGAAGCAGCTCGAGGACCGTTTGCTGGCCGAAGACTTAGAAGTCCGCTTGGAACAGGACGACCTGTTGACCTACACTCCTCCGGGTCCGATCGACGCCGTTTTTGAGCAGACCTGTCTGTGCGCTTTGCCTCCTTCCAGTTGGTCGGACTACGCTGCCTGTCTGGCTCGTTGGCTCCGCCCGGGAGGTACCCTGGCGGCCTCCTTCGCTCAGACCCGAAAGGTCGACGCCCCGCCTTATCATTGCGACCTGGACCAAATGAAGGAGCTCTTTCCCGCACCGCTCTGGAGCTGGCACGAGCAAGAACTCCGTGTTCCGCTGGTGGGCGAGTTTTACGAACTCGCCTATCTCTTAATCAGAAACTAGACCTTCTCGGCCACCCTAAGGTCGAGGTTGTGGAAGGCCTGGTGACCGGTCAGATGTTTGCCGATGATCAGTTGCTGAATCTGACTCGTTCCCTCGTAAAGGGAGGCGACTCGGGCGTCTCTCCATAGGCGTTCGGGGGGATACTCATCAGAATAGCCGTAGCCGCCGTGAATCTGGATGGCCATATCGGCACACCTTTTGGCCACCTCGCTGGCGTAGTACTTACAGATCGAGACGGGAATGGTGCACCGCTCTCCCGTGTTCTTGACGTGTCCAGCCTGGTAAACCAGCAGGCGAGCGGCCTGGGTTTCGACATGCATGTCGGCTAAGAGTTGCTGGACCAGTTGAAAACCAGCGATAGGCTGGTCGAAGGCCATTCTCTCCTGACTGTAGCGAAGGCTGCAGTCGAGGGCGTGTTGGGCGATGCCGACACAACCGCTGGCCACCCCGTAACGACCGTTGTCGAGGGCGGCCATCGCGATCTTGAAGCCGTCACCGATCTCGCCCAGGCGAGCGGAATCCGGTACTCGGACGTTCTCCAGAAACAGTTCACCGGTGTCGCTGGCGCGCAGACCGAGCTTGCCTTTCATCTGGCGAGCCTCAAAACCGGACGTCTGGGTTTCCACCAGGAAAGCTGTCATGCCGTGGTGGCGGCTACCCGGATCGGTTTGAGCGAAGATAATGGCGACATCGGCCCAGGTGCCGTTGGAGATCCACACTTTCTGGCCGTTGAGAAGCCAGTCCGAGCCCTGTCGGGTGGCGGTGGTTTTGACGTTGGAGGCGTCTGAGCCAGCGTCCGGTTCGGTGAGGCCAAAGCAGCCCAGCCATTCGCCGCTACACAGTTTGGGGAGGTAGGCCTTCTTTTGCTCCTCGTTGGCGTATTTCAAGAGAGTCAGCTCTACTAGAGACATCTGCACGGAGAGGGTGGTCCTGACCGAGGAATCTGCGTAGCCGACCTCCTCGAACACGATCGCTTCGGCGATGTAGTCCAGGCCGGCTCCACCGTATTGTTCGGGAATGGGCACCCCGAGAAAGCCCAGTTGGCCCATTTCTCGCAGGAGTTCCCGGGGGAACGCTCCGGCCCGGTCCCAGTCGCGCGCGTAGGGTAGGATTTTGTCTTTGCTAAAGCTCCGGACGGATTCTTGAATCATCCGGTGTTCTTGAGTGAGGTCGAAGTTCATGATGGCTTCTTACCCTTACCGCCATCCCCCTGAAACCGCGCTGGCCAAAGAGCGAAAGCGACTTGCTCATCGACTTCGACCATGCCCTTGGCCGGGTCCAACCCGACCACTAGCGCGAGGCCTTTAGAAGGGAAACTGCATGTGGATCTGGTTTCGGAGGGCCTCTTCCAAGGCCTGGCGCACGAAATCGGCCCACTTTTCCAGGAAGTAGTCCGCTTCGTAAGCTCTCGAGGAGCTTTCGCCTCCGGACAGCCACCAAAGGAGCAGACTGGCGCTGGCCAGTCGATCGCGACGCCCGTCGCGGCCCCGGGCCGTGAAGGTGCGAACGACGTAATCGACCTTTTCCAGCTCTTTGGGGCTCAGGGTTGCCAGGGTAGCCATGCGGCAAAGGAGATTGGCCATCTCGGGTAGACCGCTCTTTTTGGAGGCGAACTTGTAGAGATAGGCGATCCCGAAGCAGATGAAGGCCTTCTCTGTCTCGTGGTGGCGGATGCGGGTGGGTCCAGCCCGTTCTACTCTGTCTCGAAAGGCCCCGGCTGTGCGCGGGGAGCGGGCCATGATGGTGATCAGGGCCAAGACGGTAGGAAGGGCGTGGATGTAACTTTGACCAGGTCCATCAGGAGGGGCTCCGTAGCGGGCCAGAACCTGGTGGGTCTCCGGCATTTTCAGAACTCGGTCTTCGATCGTCAGTCTCTGTTTCTCAAACAGATCCAGGAATTGGTCGGCCATGTTGGCCCCGATTCGACGACATTTTAACACGGCCTTTAGGACTCCGCAGCTGGTTTCTCCTTATCTTTTCAACGGTGAGAATCAGCCCTAAAGCCATAGCCGACTACACCCGGCCTCGCAAATCTCCCATCGACACCAGCGGAGACAGTCCGGTTCTCAGACCTGGCCCTGGAGAGATCGCGGGAGGGGTCCAAGGTTATCTGATCGGACAGGTTCCCGGGGCCATCGGGGGCCTGGTAGGAAGCTACTCCTCCCGCCTGGTGGGAGAATCGAAACTCCTCAAAGCCTCAACCGGAACGGTGGTCGGGGCCGCTTTCTCGGCGGCCACCGC
>CAYRFU010000213.1:0-505 GCA_964423525.1 uncultured Burkholderiales bacterium
CCCCCGCCTCCGGTCGCCCAGCCCGAGGTCGTTCCGCCGGTCCCAGCGGCTCAGCCTGAAGCCCCGGCCATGGTCTCGCCGGGGGGGGGATCGGGCAGTAGTGAAGCGCGTGCTCAATTCTACGCTGGCATTCAGCCCAGGCTAAATGAGCTGACAGCGGCTTTAGCTAAGACTCGGGGTGTCACCTCGGTCGTTCTTCTTAATCGGAGGGGCGAATGCCTTGACTCTCTTATGGAAGACACGATGGAGCCTGGCCGGATCGGCGAAGTGGTCGTCGAGGCGATGGAATTTCTCGAAGATTTCGCTGACAATCCCGCCTACTGGGTGCTCGAATGTGCTGGCGGGATTTTCGTGATGCAGGCCATCGACACCGATCACGTGGTCGTGGCGATCGGCAAGAAGGGGGCTAATTTCGGGGCTCTTCGATTCACCATGGATAAACAGAAGGCCAACTTCGCCGAACTGTTGGCAGGTGCCCCCAGCTGACTCGAGGTGACCAGCTCAC
>CAYRFU010000213.1:515-2922 GCA_964423525.1 uncultured Burkholderiales bacterium
CACTCGAGCAACCTCCCTCTTCTTTTTGCTGACCGACCTGGCCAGTGGCGTACTTTTAACCACCCTTCTTGTCTTTCCGGCCCTCCCGGCTGCCATCTACCTGGCCAGCCTACTTTGGGGGTTTGACGCTAACGCGCTCCTAAGTCAGTCAGTGACACCGGCGAGGGTGCTACTCTACATCTGCGCCGGCACGGATAGCGGGGGTCAGCTCGCGTCGGGTGGCAGTCTGCTTCGATGCCTCGGCTTGATGGCGCTCGGTTTCTGGCTTCTCCTTCCTCGCTCTTTATCGCCGGGAACCGCCAGGATGGTCGTGCTTCTTATAGGGATAGCAGGCCTGGCCTTGGTGGGGGCCCTGGTCTCGGACCACCCTCGAGACGCGCTGGAAGGATGGATCGACCTGGTTCTTCCCCTTTGTGTTGTGCTCATCGTTTCTGATCTGACCCATCGCCATCAAGTTCGTCAGCCCGTTCTGATCGCTTTCTATGCTGTCACAGGAGGGGTTCTTGTGGTAGCCTACCTCGCTCTGGCTCTGGGCCTGTCTCACGATAGCCGTCTGCGGGGGTCGTTCTTTCACCCTAATATGCTGGCCTCATACCTAGCCCTCGGAATTCCCGTGCTGGTCTACCAGGTCTTTAGTGAGGAACGTGAAGATGGGCCCGGTGTGGCTACTCTTCTGCTTCTCCTAGCTGCCTCTCTTGGCGCGCTCTTCCTGACTGGCTCTAGAGCGGCTTGGGGTTGGACTTTACAAGGCCTGGGAATGGTGGCTCCCACCATTTTTCCAGGCCTGAGGGCTCACGCGATTTCTTTCGTTCTGGGCTGGTCGTTGGCCGTTTTTTTTCTGGGCCGGTGTCTTTTAGGCTCGTTTTGGATAGGGGCGACACTTTGTCTTGGTCTGTTGGCGGCACTGTCGCTTTTCGGTCTGAGTCACAGCCAGAGACCGACAAGTCTGACTGCCAAGCTGGTGCTGATGCTAGCTTTGGCTGGTGTGCTCGGATTCGCCCTGGCGGCGGAAGGCCAGAACAGTCCGGTCAATCGGGTCGGTCAAGCCGGTCGCTCGACTTCTTTGCAAGCCCGGGTCCATTTTTGGAGTGCAGCTGCTCGGATGGCCCTGGAGAATCCTCTGGTGGGACTCGGGCCGGACGGTTTTCATCGACACTATGCCCTCTATCAGTCGGATGCACGGTTTTTTTCCAAGTTTAGCCACAGTCTCGCCTTATCCGTGGCCTCTGAGTCGGGACTGATCGTGTTCTGGCTGATCCTTTTCTGGCTAGGAGCGGTCATCTATCAACTCTGGCGCAATCCTGACCCTGAGAAGCCAGGGCTCTCCTGGGCTCTCCTTTGCGGCGTCCTGGTCTTTTTGGGTCACGCTTGCCTGGATGTTCAGCTCCAGTTTCCGGCTTTGGGGCTCACGGCTGCAGTCTTGCTCGGGCTAGCTCTTCCGCCCGGGACCGTCGAGCAAGAGGATAAGCCTCGCTCGGAGTGGTCGATACGACCGTCGCTAGTGGTGCAATATCCGGCTGCCATTCTGGCCATAACAGGCTGTCTCGCCAGTGCCCAGTTCGCCTTTGCCGCTCACCACGTCCGACTGGCTGAGGTCGCGACCAAAGTGGGTGAGCATCAAGCCTCGGTTGACTTCTATCGAGAAGCTTCCCGACTCGACCCCTTCCAGGGCGAACACTACCGTCGTTTGGCACTGGTGGGTTTAACCTACCCTGGGGAGGCCGAGATTTCGCCCCAAGAGCTTGAGCGTCTCAGTCGGCTGGCTCTTGTTTGGGATGGTCATCGAGCCGTCTCCCATAATCTCAGAGGAAGGGTGTTGGAGCGACTTGGTCAGGATGGTCGAGCGGATTTTCGTCGGGCCCTCGAACTCGATCCGAATAACTATCCTTCTTTCTACCGAGATCTGGCCCGAAGCTACCGCCATCGGCGTCAATTCGAGCCCGGTCGTCAGCTTCTCCAACAAGCCCTAAGGAGGTTTCCCGAGGAGCTTCTCGACCAGGTGATGGACTTTCGAGAAGACACTCTGCGGGTTCAACTAGCGGGGCTTCACGAAGAGTTGGGTTTTGTCCACCTGGCTGATCCTCAGGGTGGGGAAGCGGCCAGGAGGTCCTTCCAAAAAGCTATTGAGCTGGGAGGCACGGACTTGAATCGAAAGTTTGGAATGGGACTGGCTCTTTTCGGTCTCGGACGACTGGAAGAGGCTCGGGAACTGCTCCAGGAAGTTGTGAAGACCGATCCGGAGGCCAGTCAGGCCTCTGAGATTCTAGAAGCGGTCGAGGCTGAGTTAGGCAGGAGTGTAGATCCCGCCCAGGTGACGGAGCGCTAGTCCCCGGATCTCCAGTTGGCTCAAGGCGGCCAACACTTCTGGCAGCCTCATTCCCGTGCCCAAGCAGATTTCGTCCGCGCT
>CAYRFU010000213.1:2970-12901 GCA_964423525.1 uncultured Burkholderiales bacterium
GGTGCCGCTGGGGAGCAGGGCCTCGTAGATCTGAGCCAGGGGTTGTTCCAGGTCGTTGGGTCGAGGAGGAGCCGGGGTGAGCGACAACTCCTCAAGCACGTCTTCGGCCCCCCGCACCAGAACGGCTCCGTCTTTCAGCAGAGCCAGGCAGCCGTCTGACCGCCCTACTGGCCCGGGTACGGCCATGACCGTTCGGCCTAGCTCAGCGGCTAGATTGGTGGTGATCAAAGCCCCGCTCTTAGCGCTTGCCTCAACCACCACGACGGCCGTTGAGAGGGCTGCTACCAAACGGTTGCGAGCGGGGAAATGCCAGGGTCTTGGGCCCTGGCCTCGGGGGAATTCGCTCAAGAGTGTTCCTTCCTCCTGGAGGGTCTGTTTCAAGCGTCGGTTCCGACGAGGATAGTCCTGGTCAAGGCCACAGCCCAAAACGGCTACAGGGTGAGAGTCTGGCAGGGAGCTATCGAGAGCGCCCTGATGAGCGGCTGCGTCGATTCCCACTGCCAGGCCACTGACTACCACCAGGCCTTGGCCAGCCAACTCTCGGCCGAGTCGCCGAGCTACGGAGAGGCCATAGGGGGAGGCCCGCCTGGAACCCACCAGAGCCACCGTCCGTTGGTGGTCGACGTCGGGATAAGGAAGGCCTCCTCGATAGAGAAGCGGGGGAGGGTCGACCAGGTGCAAGAGAGAGGGCGGATATTCTCCATCCCCTGGGGTCAGCATCGGGTCGGAACTTTGGGCTGTTCTGGTAAGGCCAGCGGCTGCCCCCCGCAAACCACGGATCTCGATGTCGGTGGCGATCTTTCGGGGAGACTTGCCGCTGGCGGCCAGCCGCAGCCAGGCCTCTCGCTCGGTCATGATCGGTCCAAGTACCGTTCCGTCAAGAGCTCCCGCAGTTTCTCTCTCAAAAGCGGGTCTCGAATTTCATAGAGCTGCTCCCAACGGCCCTTCACCTTTCGACCCGGCGTGGCTACACAATAGTGACCCTGGCGCTTCTCTAGCTTAAGACTGCGCAGGGTGATGCCGGCCAGGCTGACGTCGGCGAGAGCTTTGACGTGATGGTGGTTAGGGAGAGGATAGAACCTCTCGATGGTCATTTCGAACATGGTTAGCCTCCTTTGAGTCCATTGTCGGAGGCAGAAAAAGACAAACTTTTGCCAAGAGGTAAACGGAGAATTACAAAAATGTTTCTAAATCATTGACGTCGAAAGCGAGGTCCAATGGAATACCGTTCTACCACCATCGTGTGTGTCCACCGAAAGGGCCAGGTGGCCATGGCTGGCGACGGCCAGGTCTCCCTTGGCCAAACCGTGATGAAACACCAGGCCCGCAAAGTCAGGCGCATGGCCGAAGGGAAAGTCCTGGGCGGTTTCGCCGGGTCGGCCGCTGACGGATTGACCCTCTTTGACCTCTTTGAGAAACGACTCGAAGAGTATAGCGGCCAACTCCGTCGAGCGGCAGTGGAACTGGCTCGGGAATGGCGCACCGATAAATTCTTACGAAGGCTGGAAGCGATGCTAGTCGTGGCTGATCCCAGTGGAGTCCTTGTGTTGTCGGGTAACGGCGATGTTCTCGAGCCAGATCACGGCATCGCCGCCGTGGGTTCGGGGGGGTCGTTCGCTTTAGCCGCGGCCCGGGCCCTCTGCGAGCACACCGACTTGGAAGCCGCCGAGGTCGCCCGAAAAAGCCTTGAGATCGCCTCAGAGATCTGTGTCTACACGAATCGGGAGATCACCCTGGAGAGGCTCTAGATTGGTCCCGGTCAGAACAGGTCTCTTTTGGGTCTTTGCGAGCCTGGTCTGTCTCGGGTTAGGTTGCTGGAGGAACTCTTCTCTATGGCTGACTCTCGGCTGGGTTTTGGCTGTGGCACTCGGCCTCTGGGTGGGACGTCGGAAGGCGGCTGCCGAGGCCGACCGATTTCGCCGCGAGCTAGCTGAGCAAAAGCTCCAATGGGAAGCCGTTCTTGAGGGAATGGAAGATGGGGTTCTGACTCTAGGGCCGGGGTTCAAGGTGGTGACCTTTAATCGGGCGGCCGAGGAGATCACGGGTTGGTCTCGTGACAGGGTGATCGGTAGGTGCTGTGGCGACCTCTTTGAAGGGGGAGAACGGCTCGAGAAGATGGCTCGGGGGGAGGTGGACCCGGTTCCCCATGAGCAACTCCTAAAGGTCAGAGACGGGGTCAAGAAGGCTCTCTCTTTCGCGCCCTCCCGTAACCCTCGAGGTGAGGAGCTTTCTCTGGTGGTCGTCTTTCGCGATGTTTCCAAGGTTAAGGAGCTGGAGCATCTCCGTCACGATTTTACCACCACTCTCTCCCACGAGCTAAGGACCCCCTTGACGAGCATTAAAGGCTACCTCAACACCTTGATGCACCGACGAGCCGAGGACTTCTCAACCCAAAAAGTCAAGAGCACCCTGGCTATCATCAACCATCAGGTTGACCGCCTCAGTCGACTGATAGCCGACCTCCTGGACGCTGCGCGGCTTGAGAGTCAGGCTCTGCGGGTTCACCCTCGTCCCACCCGCCTAGGACCGCTGCTACGACAAGTCGTGGTAGCTTTCCAAGAGCGGGAGCCGCGCTTTGACATTGTGTTCCAAGTAGACGAACGTCTTGAGGCGCTAGCGGACCCGGAGCAACTCTCGACCGTGCTTGAGCACCTTCTCTCCAACGCCCTGAAGTATTCCATCCCGGGCGGTCCCATCGAAGTGAAGGCCCAATCGGAAGGCTCCCGGGTTCGGATTTCGGTTCGCGACGAGGGAGTCGGGATTCCGTTCGACCAGCAAGCCAGGATTTTCGAGATGTATCATCGCGTCGAAACCGGTGATACGCGCACTCATTATGGCGTCGGAATGGGTCTTTACATCGTTAAGAAAGTGATCGAGGCTCATCGAGGGGAGATCACGGTCGAGAGCGCTCCTGGGTGCGGGGCAACCTTCTCGTTCACCCTTCCTCAAAGAGCGGACCGGTAGCCTTCCTGCCCAGGGTTTCATCGTCTTTTCAGGGGCCTCGGGTAGCCTGCCCAGGTGCTAGAAGCCTTACTGCCGGTCTTTGCCTTGATCGCTCTCGGTTACGGCTTGGGACGATACGAGTTACCCAACGCCCACTTTTGGTCCGGTGCGGCCAGGCTGACCTATTTTCTTCTCCTGCCGGCCTTCCTGGTCGCTAAGCTGGCCAATCCCAGCCTCGACTTGAGTTCTGTTGGTAAGACTGTGATTCCGCTCTTACTCTGCTCTGTCTTGGTGGCTTTGGCAGTGGTGGCTTATCCGGGCTTGGCGGGACCAGCTCTGACTTCGGTGGTTCAGGGCTCGGTGAGGGTCAACACTTACTTGGCTTTGGGAGTGGCCGGCGCCTTGTTGGGAGAACGGGGAATTCAGTTGGCCGCTCTCTGCCTCGGGCTTTTGATCCCTTTAGTCAACATTATTAGTGTAACCGCTCTTCACCGCTACGCGGACGGAGGGGAGTTCGGCTTGGTCGGCAAGCTTTGCACCAACCCTTTGATCATCGCTTGCGGCTTGGGCGCGTCGCTGAATCTTAGCGGCCTGGCCCTACCTGCGGTGGGGTTAGGGTTGTTGGAGATCGTAGGGCGAGCCGCTTTGCCGTTGGGGCTTATGACCGTTGGAGCAGGTCTTAAGCCGCTATCGGCTTCCACTCCTCGTTACCTGGTCTTGCCTTGTCTGGCCAAACTGCTGGTCTTGCCAGTGGCTGTTTGGTTGACAGCGGGCTGGATGGGCTGTTCTGATGAGCAGACGACGGTGGCCGTTGTGACGGCAGCGGTTCCTAGTTCGGCTTCTTCTTACATTCTGGCCGTCGAGCTGGGGGGGGACCACGTTTTGATGGCCTCCATCGTGACCGTGCAGACGGCTTTCGCGTGTGCCACGCTACCCCTGGTTATCGCTCTGCTCTAAGACTACTCGTCTTCGTCGTCCCAGAGGTCTTCGTCGTCTTCCTCGTCGTCGTCGAAGTCCTCGTCTTCCCAGTCGTCGTCATCGTCGTCGAAGTCGTCATCATCATCATCGTCGTCGTCCCATTCCAGGTCGTCTTCGAGGAGAGGATCGTCTTCAGCGGCCAGGTTCTCTTCGTCGGGCTCGATGTCGTCATCTTCCCAATCGTCGTCCTCTTCCCATTCCTCGTCTTCCTCAGTCAGCAGAGGGTTTTCTTTTTGCTCGCGTTCCGGTTTCACGCTGCCTCCTTGTGGCCAGTGATATCGGACGGGCCGCCGACATCACATCTGTAGAGATGACTCTGAGAGTTTCCAAAGGTGGTGGTTTAGTTCCTGCGACGACCCGAGCTTCCCAAAAAAGTAGCCGAACGCAGCTTCGGCGGGAAGCCCAATACCTTTGTCGAAAGCGGCCGCCCTGATGATCGACACCCACAAGTTAACTCCTCTCTTTGTTCAATACTTTAGCCTCAAGGAGGCCAACCCCGGCTGCGTGATGTTGATGCGGGTCGGCGATTTTTATGAGGCCTACGGCGAGGATGCCGATCTCCTGGCCCGTGACGCTGAGATCGTCTTAACCTCTAAGGAGGCAGGAGGGGGCCAGAGAATCTCCATGTCGGGGGTGCCTTACTTCGCCGTCGACCAGTATCTTCGAACCATGGTTGAGAAAGGCCATCGGGTGGCTATCGCCGAGCAGATGGAAGATGCTCGCCAAGCCAAAGGGTTGGTCCGACGAGACGTGATTCGGGTGGTCACGGCTGGGACCATTCTCGACCCTCAACTGCTGGATGAGAAGCAGCACAACTTTTTGATGTGTCTGGCTGTCACTGGTGAGGAGGTGGGGCTGGCGGCGGCCGATGTTAGTACTGGCGAGTTTCTCTGCACCGAACTCCCCCTCGAACTCGAGAAGGTCGCCGACGAAGCCCTTCGTTTTCGGCCGGCCGAGCTAATTCTGGCCGGTCAGACGGATAAGTTGCCCGGTTTGCGTGATCTGCCCCGAGTCTTGGAAGCCAGCCCGGTGGACGAAGCCGAATCCCTCACGGCTCGTAAAGCCGAGGAAGTGGTTCGCAACCAGTTCCGATTGGCCAGCCTTCAAGCTTGTGACCTGGAAGGTCGAAAGGCGGCTGTGCTGGCGGCTGCGAGTCTGCTCCGCTACCTCCAGCAAACTCAGAGGACTAGCGAGATCACGCTGGCGCCGCCGCTGGGCTACTCGGTGGCAGACCACATGGTCATCGACAACACTTCCCGCAGAAACCTGGAGTTGACCGAGACTCTGTTGGGACGAGAGCGAAAAGGGAGTCTCCTGTGGGTCACCGACCAGACCTGCACCTCTATGGGGGCCCGCCGTCTGCGCCAATGGTTGTTGCGCCCTCTGCTCTCTACCTCGGCTATCAGTGAACGACTCCAAGCGGTCGAATCCCTGGCCACCGATTACCACCGTTGCCAGGAGCTGCGTCGTCTGTTGGCGCCTATTCTTGATATCGAGCGCCTCTTGGCCAGAGTCGTCTACAAGACCGCCAACGCCCGCGACCTGGCTGGTTTGCAGCAGTCGCTGGCCGGGCTACCCGAAGTCGAGAACCTGGTAGAGGAGCTGGGCGACCCCACTCTGGCTCGGGCCGGGCGAAATCTGACGACCCTCCAGGATACGGCTGACCTTTTGGCTCAAGCCCTGGCCTCTGATCCGCCCGTCTCGCTACGGGAAGGAGGGCTGATCGCCGACAGTTACAATCCCGACCTCGATGAACTCCGGGGGTTGCGCACTTCGGGCAAAGAGTGGATCGCCTCACTTCAAGAGCGAGAGCGCCAAGAGACTGGCATCAAGTCGTTGAAGGTCGGTTTTAATCAAGTCTTTGGCTATTACCTTGAGGTTACCAAAGCCAACTTGAAGTCGGTGCCCGAGACCTACATCCGCAAGCAGACCCTGGCCAATTCCGAACGCTATTTCACCCCCGAGCTGAAGGAGTACGAGGCCAAAGTCTTGGGGGCCGAAGATCGCATCCGCGAACTCGAATACGACCTGTTTTGCGAGCTGCGAGACCAGGTGGCCGCTCGGGCCGCCCAGTTGCGGGAGGTGGCCGGCGCTATCGCGGAGCTGGATGTGCTCAGTGGGTTTGCTGAAGCCGCGATCCGCTACGACTGGGTTCGTCCCGAAGTGGTGGACGAGAACGTGCTCGAGATTGAGGGCGGACGTCATCCTGTGGTGGAGCGGTCCCTCGACCTGGGGTTCGTTCCCAACGACTGCGAACTGAATGAAAAGGACCGGTTGGTGGTCTTGACAGGCCCCAACATGAGTGGAAAATCGACTTATCTCCGCCAGAACGCTCTCATCGTCGTGATGGCCCAGATGGGCTGTTTTGTGCCGGCCCGGCGAGCCCTCATCGGCGTCACCGATCGGGTCTTCACTCGAGTGGGGGCCTCGGACGACCTGCACCTGGGTCAGTCGACTTTCATGGTAGAGATGAGTGAAGCCGCCAACATTCTCTTACACGCGACTCCCCGCTCGCTTGTGATCCTCGACGAGATCGGCCGAGGCACCAGCACTTTCGACGGACTTGCGCTAGCCCGAGCCATCGCCGAGTATCTCTACGAGACGGTCCAGGCTAAGACTCTCTTCGCGACCCATTTTCACGAGTTGACCAACCTGGCTCGCCGCTTTCCCGGGGTGCGCAATTGTCGGGTGGCAGTCCGCGAGAACCGAGACGACATCGTCTTTCTGCATCGAATCGTGCCGGGGGGGGCCGACCGCAGCTACGGGATTTATGTGGCCCAGTTGGCGGGAGTTCCAGGGTCGGTGTTGGAGAGGGCTCGAGTTTTGCTCAAAGATCTTGAGAAAGGCACTCGGCGAGAGGCCTCTCACACTTTGGATAGCCTTCAGTTGTCGCTGTTTACGCCGACGGACCAGCCTGACTGGACCAGGGAATTAAGAAACCTCGACCTGGAGTCGTTGAGTCCCGAGCAAGCGCTCGAGAAGCTCTATCTTTGGAAGACCCACTTGCTGAGTGGTTCCCACGATCAGACTCCTGAATTTTCTCGACGGTGAACGATCCGGTCAGTAACGGGCTCCTGGCCCTGAGGATCGGGACGGGGCTGGCGGTCGGGGTCCGTTTGGTGGGGGCTCCCGCCCACCCTGACCAGTGGAACCCCAACCTGGTGGCCGTGATAGCCCTCGTTTATCTCGCCTTTTCGGTGGGGGCCATACTGGGGCTGGACAGACCGTTTCGCACGGTCGCCCTGGTGGTGGGCGATCTGGTGGTGGGAGGGGCCCTTTACTTTGCTTTTCCCGACCCGCTCTTCGCGGCCGTCGCCGCCCTGGCCATTCCGGAAGCCTTTCTGTTCAAGCCTCAAGCGGGTCTGGCCACAGCTGGGGTGTGTCTACTTCTGCTGATCCAGGTCAGCTCTATCGGGAGCGAGAGCGGTGAATGGGTGCGCCATCATATCAGTTTTCAACTGGTGGTCGTGGGCTTGGCCGCCGCAGGGGGAGTTTTAGCTGAGCGATTCCAGAAGGTGTTAAGACCTCTGTCCAGCTGGGAGGATCTCACTCGGGTTCTCACTTCGCGATCTCAACTTGAGGAGTTGGTCCAGCAGACGTCCGAGGCTCTCGCTTCGATGTTCGAAGCTGAGGCTGCCGTCCTTTATCTGGCTGAAGAAACAGAAGAGGAGCTTAAGCTGATCGCCTGGACTGAGCATCCCGCTTTCGAAGATTTCTCGCCCCAGGAACGGGCCTCGGTTCTTTTCACCTGCTACAAAGAGAAGCAAAGCCGCCTCACCGGGGCCAATCAAGGCGGAACCGAGCAAGTGATCCCCGAGGCTTTACGGGGGTCGCTCTTGGTGGCTCCATTAGTCGTCGATGGCAAGGCCAAAGGCGTAGGAGTGGTATGCCATTCCTGGCCTCGTCGCTATCAAAGCGACGACCTGGTTCGGCTTGAGTTGGTCTGCTCTCAACTGGGGTTGGCCTTGGAACTGCTGAGTCATCAGGGCAAAGAGAGGTTCTCTTCGAATATCGATGCTCTGACCGACCTCTACACCCACTCCTATCTGCAAGATTCTCTTGGCCAGGCGATCTCGGAGGCCCGCTATCATAACCAGTCGATCGCTCTCTTGGTGGCCGACATCGATCATTTCAGTCGCATCAACGACCGCTTGGGTCACGGTCAGGGTGACAGCTTGCTGCAGCAGCTGGCGGGCGTGGTCAAGTCCACCATGCGGCCCCAAGATACGGTCTGCCGCTTCGGTCCTGATAGCTTTGCCGTAGTGATGCCCGAGACCAACCGAGCCAACGCCGGGGTGGCCGCAGAGAGATTGCGGCAGGCCGTGGAACAAAGTCAGTTTCCGGTGGCTGATGAAATGGTCACGGTCACCCTTTCAGGAGGGGTGGCGGCTTTTCCCGAAGACGCTGAGACCAAGAAAGAGGTGCTGGAAAAATCGAATGAGGCTCGCTTCGAAGCCAAGCATCGTGGGCGAAACCGAATCTGCTTGGCGGGTCAGTCTTGAAGTCGGCCTTGGTCGAAAGGAACGCTGCCGCGCTCAGAGCGTCGATGCAATCGAGCCTCGAGGAGATCTTTACCGGTCTCACCGAGGACCAGCGGGCGGCCGTCGAATTCGGCCAAGGGCCCCTGATGATCGTGGCCGGAGCGGGCACCGGTAAGACGACCGTGGTGACTCGGCGGATCGCCTTTCTAGTGGCCGCCGGTCTAGCCGAACCTGGAGAAATCCTGGCCCTGACCTTCACCGAGAAAGCGGCCAACGAAATGCAGGAGCGGGTCGATGTGCTTTTGCCCTACGGTTATGCCGACGTCCAGATTTCGACTTTCCACTCGTTCGGCGACCGTCTCCTGCGTCAATACGCCCTCGAAATCGGTATCAACCCGGACTTCAAGGTGCTGTCCTCGGCCGAGCAAGTGCTTTTCTTGCGAGAGAATCTGTTCGCACTCCCCCTGGTTCGCTACCGCCCACCGGGAAATCCCACCGCCCATCTCTCGGCCCTCGTCTCCCACTTTAGCAAAGCTAAGGACGAGGACCGCTCACCGGCTGACTACCTCGCTTTTGCCGAGCGTCTTAAAGCCGAAAGTCAGGGGGACCCGGATCGACTCGATCGGGCCGAGGCTCAGCTGGAGTTGGCCGGTTGCTACCAGACCTATCAAGACCTGATGAAAAAGAACGGCTTCCTCGATTTCGGCGACCAGGTCTATTTGGTATTGGAACTGATGCGAGCCCACCCCGCCTTGCTTAAAACTTTGCGCCAGCGATTTCGCTTTTTGTTGGTCGATGAGTTTCAGGATACCAACTACTCTCAGTTCGCCCTCATTAAAATGTTGGCCGGTCCCGAACCCAATTTGACGGTCGTGGGAGACGACGACCAGTCGATCTATCAGTTTCGAGGCGCCGCCCTCGGCAACATTTTAGAGTTTACCGAGGTCTACCCGAGGGCTCGCCAAGTCGTCTTGCGACGCAATTTTCGCTCCACTCAAACCGTCCTCGATGCGGCCTACCGTGGCATCGTTCATAACAATCCGGACCGACTTGAGATCAAGAACGGCATCGACAAAAAGTTGATCTCCCACCGCTCTCAATCAAGCGATGGGGCGGAACGGGAGCTGAAATACTCCGCTTTTGACTACGTCTCATCAGAATCGGAGGCGGTGGCCGAGCGGATCGCGGAGATGGTCGACAAAGAGGGCTTTTCCTATTCCGATTGTGCGATTCTGGTGCGGGTTAATCGGGAGGCCGACCCTTATTTGAGAGCTCTCAACATGAAGGGAATTCCGTTTCGTTTCACCGGCAATCGGGGTCTCTACGCCCGTCCCGAGATTCGGTTTATGACGGCTTTCCTTCGTTCGTTGGCCGATCCTACCGACAGTATCAGCTACTTTCATCTTGCCTCCCACGCTCTCTTTGAGTTTCCCCGCCTCAGTCTGGTGTTGCTTTCGAGTTTTGCTCACCGTCGTAACCAGCCGTTGAGAAAGGTGCTGGAACTTCACGCTGACCCCCTGGGGGAGGAC
>CAYRFU010000214.1:0-4118 GCA_964423525.1 uncultured Burkholderiales bacterium
GCACTGTCCACCCTAAAGAACTCCGTGAGCTCAGTGGCCTCCGTGTTATAACCCCTCTTCCTCGGCAAGTCGAATGTCAACAGGCCCTCTGATCATATTGTTGCCGAACACGATCTCCTCGGGGCGGCCGTTGACAAAGAGGGCCAATCTGCGGCGGGCCTCGGCCAACAACTGATCGGTTGGGAAAGCCCGGTGGGTGTTCGCATTGTGGTGAAGGAGATAGTTGGAGACGGCCTCGGCCACCGAATGAGGACACTGGGTCCCCCCGGGGCCGTCGAAATAGGCCACGGGGTGACCGTTATGGCATCGGGTCAGGGCCGGAAACTGCCCCCTTAGCGAGAGGAAAGCCGGGCTCAAAGATTTAGAACACGGTTGGCACAGAGCAGGTCGATAATCTCGGAGGGACGCCACTGCTCAACTTTGTCTTCCAGGCGCTCACTGAGCCCAAGTTCAGCAGCCTCGCTGTCCAAACAGAACAGTTTGCGACCGTCGAAAGAATCGAGGTCAGCAAAAAGGCTTTCACCCAGCAACAACACGGGAGCCTCCGGCTGAGCCTTCAGCACTCTTCGCATACTCTCGTCAAGACGATCGGATAAAACAATAATCTCTTGCATTACAGCCTCAGGTGCAGGTCGCTTTCTTTCCAGAGTTTCACGAAGTCCTCGGCAGTGAAGGAGATTGCTTTGGCCGAGAAGTCCTCCGCTTTGGCCCCCACACTTTCCAGACCAGCCTCTTCCAACTGGATCTCGACACCCAGTGCTTCGGCCGCCGCCAGGTATCTCTTGCCTTGACTGGCCAGAGCTGTCACTACGGAGTGGCCGTGGAACATGACTGTCACCTGCTTAGGCTTATAGCCGGTGGCTAGCCCCAGAGCGGGACCCAACACCTCGGCCACGCCCAGCACAGGCAGAGGGTGATGAACGGAAACGAGCACTTTCTTCATAGACATACCACCTTCTCGCAATCTCCGGTGAGCTCGGAAAAGTGAGTGGCGTCACCCAGGCGCACCCCGTCAAAGAAGAACTCAGCGTCGCCCAGCCCCCGGGCCTCTGCGCACATCTCGTTGACGGTCACCTGCACACCTCGCGCCATCAGGGCGGCCCACCAATTGGCCGGCGACCCCTGGCTGGCCTCGCTAGCGGGGAGATGCTGAGCCTTGAGGGCCTGATAAATGCCGTCTCCTCGACAGAAGGCGTGCACCTCGTGGCCCAGGTCCAGGGCTCCCAGGGCGAGATGATAGAAGGTGCGAGAGCCCGCCAAAGACTGGGGAGCCTTCTGCAGCACGAAACCGATGCGCAATAGTTTGACCTGTCCTCTCTATACGGTGGGAGCGTAATGCTTCTCCACGTAATCTTCTACGAGTTCTAAGAAACGTTTGGCGATCGACTTGCCATCCCCTTTGAGGGTGGCTACCTTCTGGCCGTCGGCATAGACCGGAGCCGAAGGCGTTTCGCCCGTTCCGGGCAGAGAAAGCCCGATATGGGCGCCTTTGGCCTCCCCTGGCCCGTTGACGACGCAGCCCATCACGGCCACCTTCATCCCCTCGACGCCTTCGTAGCCAGACGACTTCCAGTAGTCCATTCGATCCTTCAAGTAACTCTCCACATCGATGGCCAGCTCCTGAAACAAGGTGCTGGTTGTGCGCCCGCAGCCGGGACAGGCGGTCACCCGGGGGTTGAAGCTTCGCAACCCGAGATTTTGAAGAATCTCCTTGCAGATTTCGACCTCTTCGGTGCGAGGTGCCCCCGGTTGAGGAGTCAGGCTCACTCGAATGGTATCGCCAATTCCCTCCGACAAAAGAACCCCGAGCGCAATACTGGAGCTGACCGTGCCTTTGAGCCCCATTCCGGCCTCGGTGAGACCAACGTGGAGGGCGTAGTTGCAGCGGCGAGAGAGTTCGCGGTAGACGTGAATCACCTCGGGAACTTCGCTCACTTTCGTGGAAAGGATAATCTTGCTCGGGGGAAGCCCGTAATCGACAGCCATCTGAGCCGACCGAACAGCCGACTCGACCATGGCGTCGAGAAAAATCTGCTTGGCTCCTTTGGGCTGGCCCTGGGCGATATCTTCGTCGATCAGCTCTTTGAGCAAAGCCTGGTCAAGTGATCCGCCGTTGACGCCGATCCGGACGGGTTTGTCATATTCGACAGCCGCCTCGATCATGGTCTTAAAGTTCAGGTCGTGTTGTTTGCCAACCCCGACGTTGCCCGGGTTGATGCGATACTTGTCGAGGGCTCGGGCACACTCGGAATACTGAACCAGAAGCTTGTGGCCGTTATAGTGGAAGTCGCCGATGAGGGGCACGTCATAGCCGGCGGCCCGAACCTGGCGACGAATCTCGGGGACGGCCTCGGCGTTCTCACCATCTTTGACGGTAAAACGAACCAACTCTGAGCCGGCCTTGGCCAACTCGATGATCTGCCGGACCGTCGATTCGACATCGGCGGTGTCAGTATTGGTCATGCTTTGGACTCGAACCGGATTGCCGGCGCCCATCGATACCGTGCCAACTTTGACCTCGACCGTATTGCGTAGTCTAACCATTCTACCTCCGCTGCGGCGCCGATGCCTTCGGCACCCCTATTGCCTATCCTGCCCTGTCAAGGCGGGCAGGATCTTCAGGATTGGAGCGGAAAGCGGCCCCAAATCCCACCGACGCGGAGCGTGTTATGAAGACTCAGGAACAATCCTCCCCAACAGCCGAAGATTTTCTGCCTCTTAAAGGGGTCCATCACATAGAATTGTATGTTGGCAACGCCAAGCAGGCGGCCTACTTTTACCAGGGAGCGATGGGTTTTGAGCTGACCGCCTACCGGGGACCCGAAACCGGCCACCGCGAGGCCGCCTCCTATCTGATGAGCCAGGGAAAGATCCGCTTCCTCTTGTCAAGCCCGCTCACTTCCCAACATCCCATGGCCGATCACATCACCCGTCACGGCGACGGGGTCCAGTGCATCGCCCTCGAAGTCGACGATGTCGAACAAGCGCTCCAGGCCGCCGCCTCTCGGGGAGCCGAAGTGGTCAAAGCGACTCACACCCTGGAAGACAGTCACGGCCAAGTCCGTTTAGCCACTATCAAGACCTACGGAGACACCGTTCACACCTTTATCGAGAGGGGCGACTACGCCGGGCCATTTCTACCGGGGTTCGAAGCCCGAGAGAGTCACTCTGAAGGGGTCGGACTGGCCGCCATCGACCACATCGTCGGCAACGTCGAGTTGGGTCAGATGGATCGCTGGGTCGACTTCTACGCTAACACCCTCGGCTTCAGCCAACTGCTTCATTTCGATGATGAGGACATCTCCACCGAATACAGCGCTTTAATGTCGAAGGTGATGCAGGACGGGACTGGCAAGATCAAGTTTCCCATCAACGAACCGGCCTCGGGCAAAAAAAAATCTCAGATTGAAGAGTATCTCGATTTCTACGAAGGGGCGGGTGTGCAGCACGTGGCTCTCATCACAGGCGATATCATCTCCACCGTTTCCCAAATGCGAGAGCGAGGAATGGAGTTCTTGTCGATCCCCGATAGCTACTACGCCGCCATCCCCGACCGCATCGGAGAGATCAAAGAGAACCTGAAAGACCTCCAGCGGTTGGGAATCTTGGTCGACCGGGATGAGGAAGGGTATCTCCTTCAGATCTTCACCAAACCGGTGCAAGACCGACCCACTCTCTTTTTCGAAGTGATTCAGCGTCGAGGGAGCCGAGGATTCGGACAGGGCAACTTTAAAGCTCTGTTCGAAGCCATCGAGCGAGAACAGGCCCGACGGGGCAACCTATAAAGTAAGGGGACGTAGATGCTAGTTCTGGAAGAGCGAGAGCAACCCGCTCTCGAAGGGGAGAACATCGTTGTCTTTACCGGCAACGCTAACCCTCGTTTGGCCCAAGCCATTACGGAATACTTGGAGGTGCCGCTGGGGGACGCCCTTGTGACTCGATTCACCAACGGCGAGATCCGGGTTCAGATCGAAGAGAATGTTCGGGGCGCCGAGGTGTTCGTGGTCCAGCCCACCTGCGGCAGCGTCAACGACACATTGATGGAGCTTCTCATTATTTGCGATGCCCTCAGTCGCTCGTCGGCCAAGACCATCACAGCCGTCGTCCCCTACTACGGC
>CAYRFU010000214.1:4128-12795 GCA_964423525.1 uncultured Burkholderiales bacterium
GGCCGGTCGCGAGCCGATCTCGGCCAAGCTGGTGGCCAATCTGATCACCACCGCCGGTGCCGACCGGGTGGTGACGGTCGATCTGCATGCCGGAGCTATCCAGGGATTTTTCGACATCCCCGTGGATAACCTGATGGCGATGCCGATCGTGGTGGAGTATTTTCGACGCAAGAATTTCCCCAAGGAAGACCTGGTGGTGGTCTCCCCCGACGCCGGCGGCGTGAATCGGGCTCGGGTCTTCGCCGAGCGCCTGGGAGCCGGTCTGGCCATCATCTTTAAACGACGTCCCAAGCCCGACGCCATCGACGTGATCGACCTGGTGGGTGAAATCGAAGGCAAGACCGTCTTGATCGTCGACGACATTATCTCCACCGGTAACACTTTGATAAGGGGGGTCGAAATGCTGATCGCTCGCGGAGCCAAGCGGGTGTTCGCGGCCGCCACCCACGCCATTTTCGCTGGCAAAGCTGTCGACCTGATCGAGCAATCTCCCCTTCAAGAGGTGATCGTGACCGACACCATCCCGGTGCCCACCTCAGCTCAGAAAGGCAAGATCACAGTCCTCTCGGTCGCTCCCCTTCTGGGCGAGGCGATCCGTCGCAACTACTTCAACCTCTCGGTCAGCAAACTGTTCGGATAAAGGAGCGCCATGCCCACTGTTACCGCCAACTGGCAACGTTATCAAGAATTTCATTTCTGCGATCAGAAGAGCGGCCTGGCCCTCGACCTTTCTCGCAGCGACATCGCCAGCTGGAAGGGCTGGGCCCAGCGCCTGGCTCCAGCTCTTGAGGCCATGAAAAAGCTCGAAGCTGGAGCCATCGCCAATCCGGACGAAGAACGGATGGTAGGCCATTACTGGCTCCGTGCTCCTCACCTCGCCCCCCAAGCGGAACTGGCCCAAGAGATCCGAGCGGTCCGCGAAGCGGTCCAGCAGTGGACCAAGAACATCCTCAACCAAGGCCGCTTTAGCAACGTCCTCTCCATCGGCATCGGGGGCTCGGCACTGGGGCCCCAATTCCTGTGTGATGCTCTGGCCCCGGCCCATTCCGGGCTCACCATCGACTTCTTCGACAACACCGACCCCGACGGATTCGATCGGGTCTTGAAGAGACTCCCCGACCTATCCAAGACGCTCGTGCTGGTGATTTCGAAATCGGGTGGAACGGCCGAAACCTTCAACGGAATGGTCGAGGCTCGCCGGGCCTTCGAACAGGCCGGTCTCCCCTTCCCTCAACACGCTGTGGCCGTCACCGGCGTCTCCAGCAAGCTCGATAAGCTAGCCGAGTCAGAAGGGTGGTTGGCCCGTTTCCCCATGTGGGACTGGGTGGGTGGCCGCACCTCGGTGATGTCGGCCGTAGGCCTTCTTCCCTGCGGATTAGCCGGAATCGACAACAACGACCTGCTTGAGGGAGCGGCTCACGTCGATGAACTCACCCGTCGCGAGGACTTTCGCCAAAATCCAGCCGCTCTTCTGGCGGCAGCCTGGTATGAAGCGGGTCAGGGCCGGGGCCTGAAAGACATGGTGATTCTCCCCTACAAGGACCGGCTCGCTCTTTTTTCTCGCTATCTGCAGCAACTGATTATGGAATCGCTAGGCAAAAGGCTCGATCGAGACGGCCAGGAAGCCCACCAGGGGATCGCCGTCTATGGTAATAAAGGCAGCACCGATCAACACGCCTACGTTCAACAGCTACGTGATGGTTTGAATAACTTCTTCGCCACCTTTATCGTCGTTCTCGAAGAGCGTCAGGGTGCTTCCGTCGAGGTCAACCCCGGCGTTACGGCCGGAGACTACCTTTCTGGCTTTTGGCAGGGAACCCGGCAAGCTTTGGCCGAGTCGGGCCGGACCTCCGTGACCCTAACCATCCCTGCTGTCACGGCTTTCCATCTGGGGGGACTGATCGCTCTTTACGAGAGAGCGGTAGGGCTCTACGCTGAGCTTGTCAATATCAACGCCTACCATCAGCCAGGCGTGGAAGCGGGCAAGAAAGCGGCTGCTGCCGTCTTAGAACTGCAGAAGAAAGTCGAAACCAGCTTGAGCGGACCGGCCCCAGCCGAAGAGCTAGCTGGTCAGGTGGGAGCCGACCCGGAAGCTGTCTACCATATTCTCGAACACCTAGCTGCCAACGGCCGAGCCTCTCGCCAGGGGTTCGGGACCGAGGCTCTTTTTCACAAGCCTTCGTAATGCTTCTGACGGAGTTTGTCGGCCTTTAAGGCCGCGTCTTTGACGGCTTGTTCGGCCGTCTTTTCGTTTTTCACGGCACAGGCCACGAACTCAGCCGAAATAGCAGCCATCACCTCGTTAAAGTAAGGTTCGTTGTCCACTGGCCGGAGCCATTTGCTCTGGAGAGCGAACTTGGCCAGATGGGCAGGACCCTTCTGCAGGGCAGCCACAAAGCGGGCATCCTGGGTCAATTTCTGGCGAAAAGGAAGCTGATGAGTCGTCTCCAGGAAGAGCAGATCGTTATCCAGACTAGTCGCGAACTCGACAAACTCAGCCGCCAAATCGGGACGTTTGCAGCTTTGGAAAACTCCAAAGTTTCGGAAATTGCCGTAGCTGTAGACGGGCTTCTTGACCGGGTAGCCATCGGGAACCGGCACGCCCACAAAGTCGAACTGAATCTCTTCACCGGCCACGTCTCGAACCAGCTCAATGTTCCAGGGGCCGGTCATCATGGTGGCCAGGTTATCCTTGGAGAACCCATCGAGTTCTGAGGGAGCGTCAGGATAGAGTTCGCTGCGAGGCGAAGCGCCCTGGCTGTAAAGCTGCTGGAGGAACCTCATCACGGCCACTCCGGTGGCGTTGTCAAAAGCCGGTCGACCATCCTCGGTCAACAGCCCCTGCCCTCCCGAGGCAGCGATATAGAGAGTGAAAAAATCGTAGTAGCGACGCCAAAATTTGTCACTAGGAGCCGGCGCCCAAAGCCAGATCGGTTCTTCCGATTGGCCTTTGAGGATCTTGGCCGCTTCGAGCATCTGACTGTAGGTGCGGGGAGGCTCAACTCCGTATCGCCGAAACAATCCGGCGTTGTACTGAAGCAGAATCGGGTTGCCCTTCCAGGGAAACTGATAGAGCGCCCCATCACGGGAGAAAAAGGGCTCGCCAGCTTCCTGACCGGAGCGTTCCCCAAGATGTTTGAGCAAACTGGGATAGGCCGTCAGGTCGACCAGCGCTCCCGACTGAACAAACTCAGAGGTATTGGAAGGAAAAAGGTGGTTGGTGAGGTCCGGTGTGTCGCCCTCTTGGATCGCCTCACGAAAGACGTCCTCAGCCAGGCGGTCCTGGGGAATGGCCACCAAGCGCACAGCCTGGTCGGGATGCAACTGGTTCCAACGATGAGTGACTCTCACCGCCCAACCTTGTTCAAGCGGATAGGGAGAGCACCAAAAGGTGAGGGCGTGGTTCAGCTTCGGGGGCTGAGGACGGACCGTCTCGCTCAGCGTCTCAAGCGACTCTTCGACGACTAGTTCGTCATCGGGCTCGGCTTTAGGGCCGATATCGGCTACCGCTCCCAGGGGGAGCAGGAGTAGCAGGCAAATGATCAGGGCTCGCAATGTCGACTCCTAACGTTCCACGTAAGGCTGTTTATTCACCAATTTTCCGTCGCGATAGATAAAGACCAGCCCTTCGCGCAGGTAAAAGTCGGTGATATACAGGTGGTAGGAAATAATACTATAGTTATCGGGAATGGTAACCCGGTTAGTGTGGTCCGGTAGACCATATTGCGAAATGATGCGGTCCCGGTCAGTCCCCTGGGCGGTCGACTCAGGCGCCACCCGAGGGATTTTCGGGATGGGCCAGCGGGGCGCCCCCAGCGACCACACCCCTACCTTTCTCTGTCGGCCTTTGTTCTCGTATTTCTCCCAATCGGTGAAACGAGAATCTTGTCGGCGCAGCATCCCGTAGCCATCGACCAGCAGCTGTTTGTTGAAGTTGATGTTTTTGCCACCAGTCACAATGGTGATGACACCTGAATAGGTCGGCATAAACTTCACTTCCCCGTGGCGTTCATAGACTTTGATCATCAACAGATGACCGCCCAGAACTGAGGAGCAGTAGCGGTTGAACGACGATAGAGCCCGTCCAGGGACGGTCACTCCGGCCAGCTTGATCAACATGGACCCGGACAGATCCTGGTGACTCTGGGCCAAAAAGATCGCGCCATCGGCTGAGGTCCCCGCGAAAAAGCCCTGCAACCCTCCCTGAGCCTCAACCTGGCTGGTGGGAACCAGACAGGCCATCAGGATGACCAGAGCCAAAAGCAGCAAACGAAATTTCATGGCGTATAAACCGTAAACGTGAAGTTGAGCAAGAGTGTTAAGTCGTTGTAAGGATTTCCCCAATCGGCCTCGTATGGGGACTTTATGACTGTTCCGACCAAAACCACGGTAGCCTGGCCCGACTGGGAAGTCTTGAGGGTCTCGGGGCCCGACCGTCATGATTTCCTGAATCGGTTGACCACCAACCAAGTCACTCCCGGGCAGACCACGGCCCACACTTTCTTGCTTTCCGTTCAGGGCAAGCCGCTGGTAGAGATGTGGCTCCACGACGTGGGTGAGCAAACCCTTATCGAAGTGCCCAAAGGCCTGGCCCAAACAGCCTTCACAGAATTGGACAAGTTTCACTTTGGAGAGAAACTCACCATCGAGCCTGTCCCGGAATGGTCGGTCCTGTGTCATCTGGGACCAGACAAGCCTTCCTACGACTACGCTTTCAAGACAGAGCGGCTAGCCGCCGAAGCCTGGTCGGTAGTCAAGGAGGGTCCTCTCGAGGGGGACGCTAAGGGAGAACTCGAGAAGCTTCGAATCGCTCAAGGCACCCCCCGCTTCGGCGTCGACTACGACCAGGACACCCTTTTTCTGGAATTCGCCTCGCCCGATTCCTACTCAGAGGACAAAGGTTGCTACCCTGGCCAGGAAGTGGTTGCGCGAATCCTCCATCGCGGCCGCGTCAATCGCCGCCTGGTGGGCCTCTCTTTCGACCGTCCGGGAGTCGAGACCGGTTCCAAATTTGTGGTCGACGGGAAAGAGGTCGGCTGGGTAACGAGCCTTTGGGAGACGATCGGCCTGGGTTATGTGCGCCGAGAGCACAACGAACCCGGCTCCAGACTGATTACCAGCGACGGCTTTTCGGCCGCGGTCGTCGAGCTTCCTCATAAAATCGGAGGGGGGTAACCGCTGATAGCGAAGGCACGGACATTTAAGGAGACTCTGAGGTGACAGTGCAACGACGCAAAAGGGCTGACAAGGCCAAAAAGGAAACCGTTCGAGAACTGCTCAACCGACTTCGTCAGGGGGTTTTGCAACCCCGGTTTTGCTCCTATACGGACACCGAGGGCACCATCGAATTTGGGAAGCTGTGCCACATCTTTCGAGCTGTGTCAGAAGCCGACCGTCTCGAAATCGCCCTGTGCGTAGAGGAACTGCACGGAGAGAACGCTTTTCGAGCCAAGAAATGGGTTGAAGACGGAGACGAGGAAGCCGGCATTGCCTACCGCTATCCTCCCACCCTGGTGGTTTCCCTCGAGTAAGAACAAGTGTTTCGAGGGACTTAGCGCCTCGGGCTAGAATTTCTTTCACATGAAGCAGTTTCTCAACCTGATGAAACGCGTCCTCGACGAGGGCGTGGAAAAAAACGACCGGACCGGCACCGGAACGTTAAGCCTCTTCGGTCACCAGATGAGGTTCGACCTGCAAACCGGATTTCCAGCCGTGACCACCAAGAAGCTCTTCCTTCGCTCAGTCATCCATGAGCTTCTGTGGTTTCTTCAGGGTAGCACCAACATCGCCTACCTTAAGGAGAACAACGTCTCCATCTGGGACCAATGGGCCGACGCAAAAGGAGACCTGGGACCAGTTTACGGAGCCCAGTGGCGCTCCTGGCCTACCCGCAGCGGCACCACCATCGATCAGATCGCTCAGGTCATTGAAGGCATCCAGACCGATCCCCACTCCCGGCGCTTGATTGTCAACGCCTGGAACGTGGGAGAAATCGAGGCGATGGCCTTACCCCCCTGCCACGCCTTCTTTCAATTTTATGTGGCCGAGGGGAGGCTCTCGTGCCAGCTCTATCAACGTAGCGCGGATGTTTTTCTGGGCGTGCCGTTCAATATCGCTTCTTACTCGCTACTGACCATGATGATCGCTCAGGTCACGGAGCTTGAGCCTGGCGAGTTTATCCACACCCTGGGCGACGCTCACCTTTACAAGAACCACCTCGACCAAGTTCAGGAGCAGCTTCAGAGAGAGCCCTTTCCCCTCCCCCAGATGAAAATCGACCCTTCCGTCAAAGCTATCGACGACTTCCGCTTTGACCATTTCGAACTGGTCAACTATCAACACCACCCCGCCCTTCGAGCGCCCATCGCGGTATGAAGATTTCGACCATCGCCGCCCTCGATCAGGGGCGAGGAATCGGAAAAGACAATGGCCTCCTATGGAAGCTGCCCGATGACCTCCAACGCTTTAAGCGATTGACCCTCGGCAGGCCCCTGGTGATGGGGAGGCGCACTTACGAGTCGATCGGTCGCCCTTTGCCAGGACGGAAAATGATCGTGATCACCACCCGCCTAGACTATCAAGCGCCAGGGTGTGAGCTGGCCGCAAGCCCCCAGGCAGCCCTCGATCTTTGCCAGGGGGAACCCGAAGTGATGATCGCTGGGGGAGGCACCATCTATCGACAGTTCCTCCCCCTAGCCGACCGTCAGTATCTGACCTATGTTCAAGCGAGCTACGAGGCCGACTGTTTCTATCCCAACTTTCCCATGAGCGAGTGGCGCGAACTCGCCAGGGAACCTCACCCTCAGGACGAAAGGAACCAACACGACTTCGTGTTCGTAACCCTCGAAAGAGACTCCTAGCGTGCACTATTACCAAAACCCCATGGGCAGCACCCAAAAGGTGACCACCGAAATGGCTCGGGCTCTCGGCGCCTTTACCCAAGCTCGAGTGGCCCTCAAGAAATACAGCGGCGAGAGTCAGCCGATCTATTTAAACGAACTCAAGAAGCTCTGCCTGGCCATCGAAAGTGCTGAAGAAACCCGCGCGCGCTTCGAAAAGGCTGAGCAAGAGCTGGAGGCCCCTGAGCTTTTCATCAAAGAAGTCCAAAACCAGATCAAAGCCTTCGGCTTGATGCGACTGGTGACGCCCCAGCAGATGCTTGAAGCGATTCAAAGAGCCAACCAGAAATTTGAGCAACAGCCCACCCCCGGTCCGAGTCGAACCGAGCGGTTGGTCTTTGAACTCGAAGAGATCGTGCCTCTGGAGAAGGAGCAAGACTATCTTGAGGGGATGGCCATCCAACCGCTCACAGCTCTGCTGGCTGAGGACCGAGAGCTTCTAGAAAAGCTAGGAGCCGTCTTCATGCACACCCTAGAGCACACCACCAAAACCCTCAGCGAAACCAACCGGACACTCAAGCAGTTAGCGACCCTCCAGGGAAATAGGTGAGATGATCATTGAAATCCGTAAAGGCCATCCCAAGAGCGTTGGGGTGATCGCCGAAATCCTGAGCCGCTATGGCAACGAAATCGAAACCATTGAAGGTCGAGATGGGGTCTACAACACGCTCCATGTGGTGGGCGATGCCCGCCCAGCCTACGCTCATCTCGACTATATCCGCACTCTCCCTGGAGTCGAACGGGCCTGGAGGATCAGTTCCAGCTACAAAAACATTGCCCGAGTGGTTTCGGGTCAGGATGGTCGCGCCATCAGTCGAGACTGCCGGGTGGTCGAGATTTCCGGGCCCGACGGCCAGGTGCGACGGTTCGGGGGAGGTAAGCACGTTTTCGTGGTGGGACCGGATTCGGTGCAGACCGAGGCTCAAGTTTTTGAGCAGGCTCGCCAAATCGCCGCCCTAGCCGACGAGAAAAACCTTCGCGACCGAATCATGTTCCGAGCCGGAGCCTTCAAGCCCCGAACCCGTCCGACCGACTTTCGAGGACTCGGGATGGAAGGGATAAAATTGCTCGACAGGGTGCGTCAAGAGACCGGTATCCCCTATGTTTCTGAGGTCATGGACCACACTTTGGTCGAAGAATTAGCCGGTCATCTGGATTGTTTTCAGATCGGCACTCGCAACGCCCAAGACTTCAAGCTCTTGGAGACGGTGGGTCGCACCGGGATGCCGGTCATTCTCAAACGAGGGTTTGGCAACGACGCCGAAGAGTGGTTCAACGCAGCCGAGTATATCGCCAACCAACAGAACCTTGACATTATCCTGTGCGAACGAGGGGTCAAGACCATGTTTGCAGGCAAAGGCTACAACCGCTTCACCCCGGACCTGAACGTGATGAGTTACGTTCGCAAGAAAACCATTCTACCCGTCATTTTCGACCCCAGCCACCCGGCTGGAGACGACCGCCGGGTGGTCGAGAACCTGGTCTCTTCGCTGCCCTTTAACCCGGCCGGGACCATCACGGAAATCATCCATAGCGAGGCCTTTCGCCCTCATCAACTGTGTGATGCCCGCCAAGCTCTTCCCATGGAGTGTTTCCGAAAAGCGGTCGAGGCCGTCCTGGCTTTTGAAGAGGCTGTTCAGCCCTGGCTCTTGCAGTCGGCTGACTACTTCCGTCGTCGCGACGAGGGAGCCCTCAGCTCGGCTTAGCGCAGCGGACGGGCCGGACCGGCTGGGCCCGGCGCCCCCGGCACAGCCTGCGACTGATAAGT
>CAYRFU010000215.1:0-12783 GCA_964423525.1 uncultured Burkholderiales bacterium
TGTTGGGAGTAGGCAAGCACGACCAGCTCGACCGCTGGTTTCAAGCCGACTCCAGCTCCGTTGACCACCTGAAAGAGAAGATGGAAGAGTTCAGCAACAGCATCGCTAGGCTTCCAACCTTCGTCGACCTGATGGCCATCCTCGGCCTGGGATTTGGGGCCATGGGCTTTAGCCATTGGTTCGGGGCGCTCCTGGCCGACCTTTTTCAGAAGATTCCCGGAGCCGAAAAATTCAGCTTGACCAGCTCATTTTTCTGGCTGATCGTGCTGGCTACCACCATCGGTATCGGCCTCTCATTCACCCAGGCCCGCCGTTATGAGGGGGCAGGAGCCAGCCGCGTCGGGACAGCCTTTATCTATATCCTGGTAGCCACCATCGGCATGAAAATGGACGTGTTGGCCATCTTCGAGAATCCCGGCATCTTTCTGGTCGGAGCCATTTGGATGGTCATCCACGTCCTGTTGTTGGTGATTGTGGGCAAGCTGATCAAAGCGCCCTACTTTTTTCTTGCCGTGGGCTCTAAAGCCAACATCGGGGGCGCTGCCAGTGCCCCCGTTGTGGCCGGAGCTTTCCACCCAGCCCTGGCTCCGGTGGGAGTCTTGCTAGCGGTGGTCGGCTATGGACTGGGAACCTACGGCGCCTGGTTGTGCGCCAAGCTCATGGAACTTTCTAGTCCTCTGATTTGAGGGTGAGAATCCACTTGCCGTAGAGGAAAATGCCCACCGCCGAAACGATGCCGACCACCCCCATGATATACCAGACCATCCCGACCTGGTGGGAGTTGTAGAGAATCTCGGTCAAAAGCTCCGGTGATTGACCGGTGGAATCAACCAGATGTTGGAAAGCCTCGCCTTGAGGAATTTCGGCCACCTGCTCGGGGCTCATCCCCTTCTCGGTCAGAAGCTCGCGACTGAAGCGTTCTTTGGAGGCGTAGTGTTCGTAAAGCCAGGGACCGATCTTGCCCTCCAGAGTCCAACCCACCGCCAAAGGAATCTGGGAGAATCCAAGATACATCGCCTTCTTGTCGTCGGGGGCGAAGTTGCCGATGAACTCACTGAACTTGGGTGAGGAGAGCATCTCGCCGACACTAAAGATAGCGATGGCCAGCAGGCTCATCCAGCCCAGAGCGGTGTAGCCGGTGACGAACATCGCCAGCGAGGCCATCAGGGTGCCGATCACCATACTGGTGGTGGCCCGGAGTCGGGAGGACAGGTAGGCGAACATGAAGCAACTCACCATGATCAACCCCGCGTTCAGGTTAAGCATGCCCTCAGGCAGAATCTCGGTGCCCTCGGCGTTCATCACCACGAAGAACTTAACCAATGGGTTGTCGGTGCCCCCGTTCCCGAAAAGGGTGTTGACGATGTCTTTGGTGTTGACCCACTCGTCGATGTGGACGGGCAACACGTCGAACAGAGCGTTGAACATAAACCAGAAGCCGGAGAAAATCGCCAGATAGGTCCAGACGTGAGGCTTGGCCAGTTCCTTTAAGGACTCCAACGCGAGATTCTCGCGGGGTTGGTCGCTAGAGCCGACAGCCCCGGACTCAGGCTCTTTGTAGGTCAAGAGCAGAATGAAGTTGAGACTGATGATAATCGCACAAGCGTAGAACACGTTCGACCAGGCCATCTTCCGCATCAAACCAGCCAGAAGCGGACCCAGGAAGCCCCCGATGTTGACGGTCTGATAAAAGATTCCCCAGGCCATCGAGCTGTTCTGCCGGTTGGTCGATTTGACCAGGGTGCCTTGAATCCCGGGCTTAAAGACCGCTGTTCCTGTAGCCAGCAGAGCCGCACCGGCGAAGAACCCGGTATAAGTCGGGAACCAGGCCATGGTCAGATAGCCGAAGATCTTGATCACGGTGGAGGCAAAAATGGTTCGCTTGTAGCCGTAGCGATCAGAGATCCCACCGGTGAAGACCGGAACGATCGACTGAATCAAAGCCCAGGTCATCAAAATGGTTCCGAAATCAGCCATGGTGATGCCCAAGCCCCCAGCCGAGACGGGGTCTTTGGCATAGAGGGCGGCCACGGCTTTCACCCCATAGTAGGCCAGCCTCTCCACCATTTCCATTCCGCCACAAACCCAAAAGACGTAACTGAGGCTGGCTATCGAGGCCATCAGGCCCAGTTGCTCGACATCCTGAAGCCGACTCTCAGAGCGCTTCTCTGCTTTCACATCCGACACAAAAATTCTCCTCCACAAAAACTTGGCCGAGCCCCAGTGTTGCGCACCAGCGGGGCTCGGCCAGCAAGTTCGAATGCGAGCTCCGGTTCAAGGAAGCAGAAGTAGAAGGAGTTGGAAGCAAGCACGCCCCCTCGGCCGTCACCGCAGTCTTACTGTTGCAGGCAGAGCTTAAAATTACCGATCTAAACGAGGTGTTGCTAAAATGTTACAGGGAAGACCAGATCCCGATCCCCATCGTGGAGTGGTCGAGGCCGAGCTCCTGATGGGGTCGCACGATCTCAACTTTGGTTCCCTCAAGTTCGGCCCACAGCTTCTTGGGGCCGGGGGCCAGGGGATGGGGATTCACAATGTCATGAAAAGCTAGAAAGCGATGAGGAAAACGGCGGTTGGTCTCAAAGTCTAGCCGAACTCCTTCATAGGAGTGGTCGCCATCGATCAGCACCAAGTCGATCGGACCGAGTCGGTGTCGCCACCGACGGTAATCCTCGGAATGAGAGTCGCCCTCAAAAAGGTCAGCCTCGTCGGGCAGATGGAGGGGAAGACCGATCGATTGAGCCCAACCGATGTCGGCCGCCGCCACTGAATCGAAACGGAAAAGACGGTGCAAAGTCGTCACCATCTGACCACTCCAGGTCCCGATCTCAAGATAGCTGCGGACCTGTTCGCGCTCCATAAACTCACAAAGCCCGATCAGCTCCTCCCGATTCTGAAGAATGGTGTCCTGGCTGGGAACGCCGGTGGTGCGAAACAGCTCTTCGGTAGACGGCCCCCAGCAAGGAACGCCTTCTAGCTCTTGGCGAAAATCTCTCATCAACCCAGAAACTCCAAAATCATCATTCCGTTCCACCAAGTGGGATGGTCGGCTAACGGGGTCGTCACATCCAGCACCGTCCGATAACGGTGCGAACTCTCCTCCACGAAGTCGAGGGTCGCCTGGCGCGGCTCCTCCCAATTGGTGTCGTCCACGACCACCAGGCAGCCCGGCTCGAAGAAAGGCTCAGCCACGGCCAGACCTTTCTTTTGATGGGCATAACTGTGCTCCCCGTCGTAGAAGTAGAGTCCGAGCGGGTGCTGGTGGTCTTGAAAGTAGTCCTCATAGTCGGACTCGAAAAAGGCGTGATCGGCTCGGCGCACGCGTTCAAATCTTTCTAGAAAGGCCTCCCGAGGACCATGAAACTCACTAAAGTTGTCCACCCCCCAACAGCGCTTGTCGTTCTCGATCAAACCAGACAAGAAGCTGTAACCATGCCATACACCCACGTTGAGAAAAGCGAGATGATCGGGCATGGAACGGACCGCTTGATTGAGAAATCCGGCGATGGCAAGAGTCGACAAGCGCGGCATTCCGAGCAGCGGCCCGAGCCGTTTCTTGAGCTCGGTATCATCAACCGGGAAGCGGGTATTGAGAAGTTCAAACTGAGCTCTGGGTTCGTGAAAAAAGAGAGACTCAGGAACCTCCTCAGGAGAGACGACCAGAAACCTGATAGCCTGAGCGAACTCGGCAGCAGTTCGGGGCGCGGGCGCAGCAGGCTGACCGAGGCTGTTGACGAGCTGATGAAACTCTTCAACCGGACCCACTCCTCGCTGAAAGGCCTCTACTATGGCGAAGGTGGCCTGCAGAGCTTCGCGTAGCTCGGCCTTGGGCTGGTGCTCGGCCACCATACGAATCAGCTCGAAGTGGCCTTTGAGAAAAAACGGCGCCAGCTCCACCGTCTTACGAAGGGCCGCCAGGCGCTCCGGCAGGTCGACCTCAGGGCTTTGGCTGAGACGAAACCAGGTGGTGGGTTGATCGGAGCGCCACTTCAGGGCTCGCCGACAATGCTCCGCCGAGCTTGCAAAACGAAGGCCCGACAACAAGTCTTCGACCAACCACATCACCGCCCGTCGACGAGCTTCAGGGTCTCGGTCGGCTTCAAACAGAAAGGTCAAAGGATGGAGAAACCTCGGATAAAAAGAAACGGGCTGAAGAGGCTCCTGCTCCAATGAGACAAGAACCTCCTCAGCCTGGCCAGGTTGACCGGCCAGGATGGAAGCCTGGGCCAGGCTAAGCCTCGGGAGGATACCCAGGGTTTCGACCCTCTGCAGCCTCTCAACCGCCTGGGCGGCCAACTGGCTGATATCCGATAAAGCGCTGGTCTCAGCCAGGCGAGCCTCAAGACATCCCCTCAGATTTCGCAACTCCTCGTTATCACCGAACTTGGTGCAGGCTTTGCCAACGCGCTCGGCCGCCTCTCGTGGTTGTTCGAGATTGAAGACCTGGTAGCGGTAGGCACAGAAGACTCTCTCTCTTTCTGCCTCAGTCCGAAGGGACCGTCGGCCGGGCTGATAGCGACGCTCAGCTTCCTCCAAAAGCCGGCCACCCTGGGCCTGATAGCTGTAGTCCTGAACTCTTTCGTAGCCGGCCCTGGCCAATTGTTGCCGTTCGGCTGGTCGATCGAGATAGTAGCGCAGGCGGTCAACCAGATTGTCTTGATTGAAAAGCACACAGTGTTCACCGTCCCGAAAATGGTCCGAAACCTCGAGGTTGCTGTCTTCACAGAACAGCAACGAACCACAAGCCATGGCTTCGAAGCTTCGCATGTTCAACTCACCGCGCAGGCTCGGGTTGAGGGTAATCTGAAAACGATTCAGAAGGCGCACATAATCTTGGCCGTAGACTCCGGAGAACACCTGAACCTGGCCGGGGGGAAGGCCAAGAGCCGCCCGGCCGAGGGTTTGCAGGCGTTCTCGGTAAGCGTGGCCGTTGATGCTTCCGAGATAACCCACCGGGACGTCTCTTTCCTGCTCCGGCAGCAGGCGGTGAAAACCTGGAACAAAACCGTAGAGCGGTGCTTGGAAAACGTTGTCTCGCCCTTCAAGATAGCGGGCCCCGGCCGGGTCGGTGGCCACCAGGTCGAAAGCCTCCGTCATCTCGGCCAAAGCTTCGCCGGCCAGGTGCCAGTCCGAGACGACCACCAGGGTGCGATAAGGCCAGTCTCTCACTCCCCACGGCAGCCGCTGATACTCCGGCAACCACCAGATCACCCAGTCGGGCTCAAACGTCTGGGCTATTTCCATCAAACGAGGGGCCTGACTTTGCTCGAAAACCTGGAGTTGATGGCTCTCCAGACCAAGCTGAAAGTATTTGGTAAAGAACGACCAGTTATCGGGCCCGGCTAGGATCCTCATAGGGAGCGACTTCGTAAAGGGGAGGGGGAAGCCTCCGACTCCTCCAGCCAGGAGGCGAGAGTCGGGACCAGAGCGTCTGGAGCCACCGTCACCGACCCAAAGCCCTTGGCGGCCAGTTCCCAGATAAACTCGGGTCGGTCTGAGACCAGCTGCCCGCAGAATCCCACCGGCTTGGAGAACTCGCAGGCTGCCTCTAGGAGCTGGTCGTAGGCCGTCATCAAGGCCCGATGGCGCTCGTCGAAAAGAAAAGCGAGGCGATCGCAATCTCGGTCGAGACCCAGCGTCAGTTGGGTCAGGTCGTTACTCCCTACCGAGAAGCCGTCGAACATTTGAGCAAACTCCCGGGCCAGAAACACGTGGGAGGGTAGTTCCGCCATCAACCAGACGGGCGCTTGGGGTAAAGGTTCCAAGACGAGATGCGCCTCCTCTGGAGTCCGGCAGAAGGCAACGATCAGTTCGAGATTGCTAAAGCCGAGATCTTCTCTCACAACCCGAAGCGCTTCCACCTCCAAAAGAAAGGCTTCCTGATACTCAGGGTCGAGGTAGCGAGAGGCGCCCCGCCAACCGAGGGCCGGGTTGGGTTCTTCGGGCTCGAACAGATGGCCGCCGGCCATCCGGGCATACTCGTTGCTCTTGAAATCGCTGAGGCGCACCCGAACGGGTCGGGGCCAGAAGGCCCCGGCCACAGTAGCCAATCCGCGAGTTAGTCGCTCCACCAGGTAACCGGCTCGGTCGGTCGTCCCCCGGCACAGGCGGTCGACGGTCGTCTGGATCTCAGCCGGAAGTTCGTCATAACCCAGCAAAGCCAGGGGATGGACTCTCACCCAGCCGTTGAGAATGAACTCAGAGCGACAAAGCCCAACTCCCGCCCAGGGAAGGAGAGCCGTCTCGACGGCCTGCTCGGGCTGAGAAAGTCCGACCATCAGGGCCAGGGGCAGTTCCTCGATACGATCAAGAGAAAACTCCTCGCTTCTCCAATCGACTTCGCCCTCATAAATTCGGGCCTGCTCGCCCTGGCAGCAAGACACCGTGATGGTCTGACCATCCTGGAGCAAAGCCAGCTCGTGAGCCTCCGAAACCGCCGGAATCCCCAACTCGCGGGCCAAGATGGTGGAATGGGAGACACGCCTATCGTGAGCCGTGATCAAGGCCACCGCCTTCTTGAACTGGGGTTCCCAGGACGGTTGGGTGCTTTGGGCAACGAGAATCTGTCCTGACTGGAAATCCTCCAAGTCGGCCTCCCCCCGGATCACATGCACTTTGCCGCTGGTCACTCCTCGTCCGATGGCGCGCCCTGTCAACAACGGCTCAGGAGGCTCGGAAATTCGGTAGAGAACGACCTTTCTGTCGGGCTGGGGGAGTGGCACCTCTCTCAAGCCGAACAGGAAAAACTGCTCCTCCGAAGCGCCCCAGTGGAGTTCCCAACCCCCTTCTAGCTCCGCTAACTCGGTGCTGAGCTGCACGGCTTCATGATTGGCTAAAGAAACCGGCGGGCTTTAGCGGCAGAGATCGGGAGGTGCTGAAGGCGATGAGTCGAGGGATCGTAGTGCAAACAAAACTCTTTAGCCTGGGCTTTGCTCGACAGCAAAGCGGGGAATCCGTTCTGGAGGCGTTCCCGATGCACCAGGAACTCATCACGTGTGAGGGTTTTGCGAGCAAGATCCTCAGCCAAACCCCAGGTGGCGTAGACAGCCAGGAGATCGTGACAGCCCGACTTGGGATCGAAAGTATAAGCCAGACCGGAACGAGTGACCTCAACCAGCCTCTGGACCTCTAGCTCGATAGGGGTCAAAGAGTCGACGCCCTCATCATAAAACCGTTGGTGAACCCGTTGGGTCAAACCTGCGGCAAAACTGGAGCGGATCGCCTCTACCAACTCCTCAAGACCCCGCACCTGGAGATCGGCCGCGTCGGCTCGCTTGACCACCACTGGCGGCTTAGGCTGCTCAGCCAACTGCTGGTAGGCCTCTTCTAGCTCCTGACTGAGAGAAGCGGGTAGCTCAGCTCGGGTGACCAGCTTTCGAACCTTGAAGCTGACGATCATCACGCTGTTCGGCTCGCTCTGATCAACCTGCCCAAAGGCTTTGAGCAGCTCCGGCTTGAGGCCGGATTCCTCCAGGAAAACCTGAAAGGCCTGGGGGGTCAGACGAAATCCCTTCGGAACCTGAAGGAGACCTCCCGGTAGACTGACCTCTCTCGACTTCGCCAACAGGCCCATAGGGCGTAGTTCGCAAAGTCATCTGTCAGGCCTTGTTAGGACCGGTTTTTTCCCTAGTGGCGAGGGCAGACTCGGATCGTCTGGACGAAAAGACTGGGGGGGTAGCTGCTCTGTTGGCGCAACACCCTTAGAGTGATCTCGACCAAGCGCGTGTTGCCTGAGGCCGCCTGGCTTCGAGGGTTCTCAGCCGAGGTCGACTCAGTCCCGCTTGGACCGCCCTCTCGCCGGACGAACTTGACCTCAAAGCCGCCGTGCTCATCGCTTGAGTAGCTTCCCCCCTCGCCCACCCCTTCGATGGTCTTATTCGGCAACAACAGATTCTCCAATAAAGTGTGCTGCTTCGTGCCCTGAGAGGACGGCAGCGACGGAGCCAGTTGAGGGAGAAAATTCTTGCTGGAAACCTCTTGTTCCCAACGCACCAACCGACCCGTCAGGTCGGTCTGTGGCTCTAAAGTGTAGTAGACGTTGGCGTCCCATTGCGGCGCTCCGAAAGCGTTGACCGAGAAATGGCCGTCTTTGTTAAAGCCCGAGGCCAACGAAACCCCTGGCCTCTCGCCACTCTCGGAGGCGTTAGGATAAGCCGTAATGGAAGCCAGGGCGGTGGCCTGGAAGTCTCGTCTCAAGACCGCCAGAGCTGAGGCCGTGCGACCGCTGACCAGGGCATCAGCGTAGACCTGACGCTGAGTTCGGCTGCTGATGATGAAAAGAGTCGTGAGGGTGGCAGCCGCCAGGGCAAAAAGCCCGAAGTAGACCACTATCTCGATGAGGGTCATAGCTCGCTTCATCGCCATACCGGCACCTGCACCATCATCTCTTTGTTGTCCTCGGAGTGACCCGTGGCCGAAGTCCCGTTGGTCTGACTATCGCCCACGTTTTCTCGCCAGCTCAGAGTGATAGTGACCAGGTCGCTATTGTCGTTAGACTGTCCCACAAAACTGCCGTTTAGGAACTCGATTTTCTTATGCATCAACAGCTGCTGCTGACGGCCGCGAATCCAAAGTTCTCCCACCTTCTGAGTCTCTTCTGACCAGGCCAGGGGAGCGGCCTCACCGTAGGGATGAGCCTCCATCTCCTCCATCAGGTCGGTGGCCGCCCGAGAGGCTAAAGTCCGCATTCGACTTTGAGCGGACTGGCGCGAACTGGAAGAAAAGACCGAGAGGAAAACAAAGATCCCAAACACCATCAGGCTGAGGGCGATCATCAACTCGACCAGACTGAATCCTGTTTTTCTCATCGACTCCAACCTTCCGCGACCACCTGCTTCAACCCGGTGGAGATATCGACCGCTGTTCCTCCACCTTTGCTGTCTACATAAGCTTTACCGTAGAGGAACTCGGCTCCCCGCAGGATGCTGTCCGACTCGGTGGCCGGGGGTACGAACAGCGAAGCCCGCGAAAAGTAGGGAAGGTAAAGGAGCCGGCCGTCGATGGTGATGTCGCCATCGAAAACGGTGACCGTTCCGATGACGTTGCGCACATTGGCTCGAAAACTTGTCTTGGCCACAAACATGCCGGCGGTCACCATCGGCTGAAAGCTGTTCTTAATCCCGCTAGTATAGCCGATGTCGATACTGTCAGCGTAGACCAGCAGACCCGGGACCTCACGTAAAATCCCGTCGTCGACGGCATCGTAGACCTTGTCTTTGAGCTGCTCGACCACTTCCTCCAGACGGTCTTTGAAAGGCTCCATAGCCCGATTGGCTATCTGGGTCAAAAGATCGCCCAGATTGTCGACCGTGTCGTCAAAGCCCAGCGCGCCGCCCACTCCATCCAGGACCTCATCAATCAGAATCCCGAGAAACGAGCCGCCCGGCAGAGCCGCTTTGACGATCACTTTGTTGATGAGCTGCTTGAGGAGAGTTTGGATGACGTAGCTCAAAACCGTCTGGATGATGTCGTCTCGAAAGGACGAGATCTCCTCTTCCCAGTCGATGGCCGTGACCGAAATACCGTTCAGATTGAAGTTCTGCATCCCCAAAGCGGCTTTAACGGGGTCGATCTTAGGCACCACCGGCACCGCGCCCTGACCGAAAGCCCACCAGTCGGCATGGGTGAACAGATTTTCTCCCAGGGTCCAGTTGAGGTAAGGAGTGTAGATGTAAGTCAGACCCCGGAGAACGGGATTGTAGAGGTTACGATGAGGCAGTGGAATCGGGGTTGGGACCGGGATCGTTCCCACTGGAGTGGGAATGAAAGTTACCTGGAAGGTGGTCGCATACTGGGCGAAATAGGGCCGGCGCATATGAAAGGGCCCGGCGATCTTGGCCAGGTTCGGCACCACATTCACGAAGATCGAAGTGAGCACCGTTCCCGAATCCACCAGGAAGGTCGAGCCCGTTTCCTCCCCTACCCAAGCGGCTAGCTCGTCTAGGGTAGCGGCCGCAAAGGTGCCGTGGCGGAGTGTCACATTGCCTCCGCAGAGGATGGCCGAAGTGATGGGATGGACTTCTCCCGGTCGAGAGCCCACCAGCACCGAACCAAAGGTTCGGTTCCCTACAGCCTCGAAGTCCTTGCCCACCACCAGGGTGGCGCCTTCTTCCAGAATCAGACGACCCTTCGGATAGAAGGGGTTGATGTCTTGAGCGGTGGTGGCGGCAGGTTTGGCCAGGGTTAGATTGCCGGTGACCGAAAAGACCCCGCCCTTCTGAACCCAAATGTCACCGGTCACGGTCATATCTCCATCGAAGCGGAAGGTTCGAGCCCTGGGCACGACCCAGGTCACCTCGGAGGTCAAGTCTTTGGCTCCTGAAAAGGTGGTGGAGATGTCAAAATTGGTGCTGGCGTCGTTGTCTTTGTCGCCAAAGTGGACAATCCGAACTTTGGGAGCGATGGCGTCGAGGGCCGTCCCAAAATCTCCGGTGATGGCTCCTTTGATCAAACTGGCGAAGGAGTCGATGATCCAGGAGTAGTTCCAGCCAAAGCTCCCGTTCTTTTTGTCGAAGCTTTTGTCTTCTTCACGGGTGGTGGGAGGGTCTTTGAGCTTGCTGGGAATCTGGCTTTTGATCTGATTGGCGTTGGCGTCAGCGTTGTCCTGGACGTTGGTGGTGGCGTCCTGCCACTTTTTGAGCGCTTTTTCTTCGGCGTCGCGGGCGGCATCGAGATCGGCCTTGAGATCATCCTTTTTATCAGGATCGGACTCGTTATCGTATTGGGTTTGGAGGTCATCAGCGGCCTTCTTCTTGGCCTCGTAAGCGTCTTTGAGCTTCTGCAGCTCCTCGTTCTGGTTGGGAAGGTCTTTGCCTTCGTCGGTGGCTTCAAAATCAGCCGTGTCCGACACAAAGGGAACGAAAAAATAGAACTCGATGAAAACGCTAGGTATGGTGTTGGCGAAGACAGGAATGATAGGTAGGTTCAAACCCATCGCCTCCTCCAGAGTCGGAAGGAAGCTGGGCTCACTTTTGCCCGTGAGGAAGGTAAAGAGGGTCGCGATTTTGCTAAAGACGTTGCCGGCGATATTGTTGGTCCGGTCACCGCTCATAGCGGTTCCCTGCATGGTCAGCATGGCTGAACTCAAAGCCGTCTGAAGCTGGCTTTCGTAGGCTCGTAAAGGAGGGTCTTGGAGAAAGCCAACTCCCAACCCCTCTTTGATCTCCACCTTGGTTTTGGAATAGGCGTAGCCAAAGAGGAGCTTATCGATCACCACATCGTTTTGGCCGCAGATCACCACCCCCTGGCCGCTATAGGTTTCGCCCGCGTCGGTCGTACTCGATTTGAAGGTGGGGTTGGCCCAGGCGACCGCCTCGTCGATGGTCACCTTGCCTTTGGGTGCGTAGGCGGCATAAGCGGCGCTATCGCGCACGACCGTCTGCCAGGTGCGATCGCCGAAGACTCTCAGGGAAAGGTCGCTGGTGGTGGGCTCGATACTGTAGTGGTCGAAACCTCGAGTCTCGCTCGTGGTCGAAGGCTCGTCGATGGAGAGGTCTGGTAGACCGTCGTCCGAGAAAAGGCGGGTGGCTACCAGAGGCTCAAACTCACTGGCGTGGCTGGTCTTGAGGCTACCGCTCACGGCCACCGAAGAGGGCTCGGAGGCCGAATTGGTCCCGGTCTTTCCCACCAGTGCGAAACGTCGGCCCTGTTCGAAATTGACTCGGGCCTCGGCGCGCATCAGCTTCTGTCGACTGGTAGCTTGCTGATAGTGGAGAGCGGTAACCAAAACCAGCAAGATAAAGATGGTCCCCAGCACGATCGGAAGGAGAGCCATACCCTGACTACGCGATTTCACGCGCCGGCCTTCTTGGCGTGCTCCAACTCTCCTTTTGAGGATGGTTTAAGGTTCGTTGCCGACTCTCTGGCTGATGATTGTCCGCTCTCTAGCCCAAAAAGGCCTCCAGGCCCAAGCCGGCAAAACCTTTGAACAGGCTCGTCAAGAGGGCGACCGCTGCCTCGACCAGATCACCTTGCAAGGTGGCCCTGAAGCTGAATTCGCGCGCATCACCCGTCAGGCAGCCTCCAACCGGCTCTACAACGAAAGCGCCTATAAGGCCCAGAACGCCGCCCTCAAGACTCTGGCCGCCGGGCTTTCTGGTCCCCTCGGCCAGGCTCTTGCTCTGGTGGGTGTGGAAGCGATGAACGGGTCGGTCTGGCACCGGGCCAGCGAAGCCTACAGTGACGGTCGAACTCTCGGTTCAACGTTTCTTTCAGGGATCGAAAATCACAGCCAATACCCCCAGGAAAAACTCCTAGCTCGAACCGCTCGCCAAGCCTCTAGCCAACGTCTCTACAACGAGTCAGGTTTTGAGGCAGAGCGAACAGCTCTCCAGATGATCGGGGCAGTCGAGTGCCGCCAGGGCGATTCAGCCGCCCTGTTGGCCCAGTTCGGACGGCGGGCCCGGATGCAATGTTACAACAACGAGGACGCCAGAAACCTGATCAACACGGTCCTGACTACCCTCAAGGCTGAGTCAACCAACCCGAGGGCTAAAGCCCTGGGGGACGTCGGTCAGGCAGCCGGTGGAACCTATCTGACCCAGAAAGTTGGAAGCCTGATTCAAGACGTCGCCCTGACCAAGATTCTGGAAAAGCCAGCCGCCTCTCTCGAGAAAGACCTGGCCGACTTTGGCTGCCGCGCTCTCGATCACTGTGAAGACTCCAAAGCCCAGCGGGCGGTCGGCCACGAAGTGCTTCGAGGCATCCGCCGACACAGCCAAAGCCCTTCTCTGCGAAAACTGGCTCGGGTCGTCGACCAGGCCACCGGCCAGCGCCTCCACAACG
>CAYRFU010000216.1:0-12753 GCA_964423525.1 uncultured Burkholderiales bacterium
TGGCCTCCGTGTTATAACCCTTCTTCCTCGGCCAGTCGAATGTCAACAGGCCCTAATTTTCAAGCTTAGCTTTCGCTTTGCGGGCTCGTGCCCGGTCGTGGGTGTTGAGGATCGCTTTGCGAACTCTGACGTGGTTGGGCGTGATCTCGACCAGCTCGTCTTCACCGATGTATTCCAGGGCTTGTTCCAAAGTGAGTTTTCTAGGCACCTCAAGGCGGAGGGTCTGCTCCGCTGTCGAGCTGCGAATGTTGGTAACGTGTTTCTTCTTGCACACGTTGATCTCAAGATCTCCGGGCCGACAATGCTCACCGACCACCATGCCCGCGTAGACCTCGGTCTGAGGTTCGATGAAGAACACTCCTCTGTCTTGCAAGTTATGGAGGGCGTAGGTGGTGGCTGCTCCCGCCTCAGAGGCCACCAAAGAACCGCGCAGGCGGGCCTGGATCTCTCCCCGGCGCTCGCCGTAACCGGCTGACAAATGACTCATCAAACCGTAGCCCCGGGTCAGGGTGAGAAACTCAGAACGAAACCCGATCAGACCCCGCATAGGAATCGTAAACTCCAGGCGTGTTCGGCCCGTTCCTGAACCGGTCATATTCAACAGTTCGGCTCGCCGCTCTCCCAGGCGCTCCATAACGGCCCCCATCGAGTCTTCGGGAATATCGAGAATCAGTTCCTCGATCGGCTCGACCGTTTTGCCGTTCTCTTGCTTGGTGACCACTCGGGGAGCGGAGACCGAAAGTTCATACCCTTCTCTCCTCATCGTCTCCAACAGGATCGAGAGGTGCAATTCTCCCCGGCCACAGACATCGAACAGGTCGGGTGTTTCGCCTTGTTCGACCCGCAGGGCTACGTTTCGTTCTACCTCCTTGCGGAGTCGGTCGCCGAGATGTCGTGAAGTGACGTATTTTCCGTCTCGCCCCGCCAGGGGACTGTCGGAAGTCAGGAAAGTCATGGCCAGGGTAGGTTCGTCGATGGAGAGGCCAGGGAGAAGCTGAGGGTTCTCCGGGTCGGTGAGGGTCTGGCCCAGGCTGATGTCGGGAATGCCAGAGAACATCACAATCTCGCCGACGGAGGCCGACTCCACGCTCTTTCGAGCCAGGCCGTCGAAAACGAAGATTTTGCCGACTTTGCCTTTCTGAAGGCTCTCTTCGGGAGAGCCGTAGACCACCTGCAGGGAGGTCTTCAGTTGGCCTGCCGAGATTCGCCCTATACCCAACCGACCGATGTAATCGTCGTAATCCAGACTGCTGACTAGCATTTGAAGGGGGGCGTCGGGATCGCCAGTGGGGGCGGGAACATGGTCGACAATCACCTTGAACATCGGTTCCAGGCTGGTCATTTCAGCGATATTGGGAGTCAGCCCGGAGATCTGGTCGCGAGCGGAAGCGTAGACAATGGGAAAGTCTATCTGCTCGTCGGTGGCGTCGAGCGACATAAACAGCTCTAGAACCTCGTCGACAACCTGCTCGGGACGGCCTTCGGGTCGGTCGATCTTATTGACCACCAGAATCGGGACCAGCCCGGTTTGGAGGGCCTTCTGGACTACGAAGCGAGTCTGGGCCATCGGCCCTTCAAAGGCGTCGACGACCAAAAGGCAGCCATCCACCATCCCTAGAATTCGCTCAACCTCCCCCGAGAAGTCGACGTGGCCAGGTGTGTCCACGATGTTGATGGTGGTCTCGCCATAGACCACCGAAGTGTTTTTGGAGAGGATGGTGATTCCACGCTCTCTCTCCAGGTCGTTGGAGTCCATCACCCGGTCGGCCACCTTTTGGTCGGCGCGGAAGACTCCGGATTGTCGTAGTAGTCCGTCCACCAAAGTGGTCTTGCCGTGGTCGATGTGCGCGATAATCGCGACATTTCTCAGGTTTGTTCTTTGCATCGCCCCGTCGCGTTCGCTTTCCCCTCCAGGGCTCCTATGCGTTTTGACTAGATTTCCACTCAATCTCGATGATACCAGAGGGCTTTTTGGAGTCGCTCGACCATCCTTTCACGGAGCTTCTCGGCAGCCCGACGAGTGATGTCACCAGTCACGCTATCGACCACCACGTTGAGCAACCCGAGGGGCGTCTCGCGGGCCTTCTGAGAGGGGTCGACTGGGGGATGAACCGGGGGTAACTGTTGGTTGACAATCAGGTGGTCGGCCATATCAGACCACAATCGTCGAACTTTCCTCTTCAGCTCTTCATAGGCCTCGTTCTCGACCACCCGAAAACCGGATAGGTCAAAATGCAGCCCGTCTGCCCAGGCGATGGCCCGAGCTCCAGCGCCACCGGCTTCGACCACTTTGGTCTCGACAGCCACTCCGTGGCGAACGATGGTGAGAGTGGCGGGGCCTTGAAGGGCGAGGGAGAAAGCCCCGGCCAGGGCACAGCCGATGGTTTCGCCCTGGATGGCATCGTGGAGAGCTATCTGACCGGTATCAACGATCCAGGTGGGAGTGGGCTGGTGGCGAGGAAGTTTGTTGGCGCGGCTCACCCAAAGGCCGTCTCGTTCAACCCGTTGGTCGTTTTCGGGAGCTTTGAGACGGAGAGGACCCTCACCTCGATAGGACTTCATCAGGAAGTAGGGGCGGCTGATCTCGGCATGCCAGTCGTCACCCTGGTGGGGCCCAAATCCTGATCTCAGAGGTCGACAGTCGAGTCGAGTCTGAAGGGATCCGAAGCCACAGCGAGCCTGGACAACAGTGTGTTCCTCTCGCATCGGGCTAGCCCAGGTCCAGGCCCACGGCTTGGTGATTCGAAAGCAGTAAAGATAGGCTCCGGGACGCTTCGGACCGCGAGGTTTGGGCGGATTGTCCTGGAACTCAAGAGGTCGAAAGGGAGAGCTTCAGGGGATTCCAGGGTAAAACGCAGTTCGGCAGTGTGCCGTCGAAAGACGAAGTCGACGTGGCCACTACCCGCAGCCACAGCCGCCTGGAAAATCTTGAGGAGATAGAAATGGGGGTCGTGAAGCTGAAAAGCTTTCAGTTTGTCGGCCGCTTTCTCAACCGCTAGAGTGAATTGGCCGCTTGAGTCTGAGTGGCCGTCGCTTGAAAGGTCATTCAAGTAGGTTTGAAGGCGGTCCATCCTTTAGAAGCGGCGCTCAGTGTGCTGTTGGGTCTGGCGAACTTTGATGACCGTATCGGGTGGATAGACCCCGGCTAAGCTGGCCAGGGGGTAGCTGAGGCTGTTTTTGCCAATCACGGTTCCCGGGCTGGTCACCGAGTTGCATCCAAGGCTGACGCCGTCTCCGAGAATAGCTCCAAACTTCCTTAAACCGCTGTCTTCGACCTTACCGTTGAGGCGCACCTTGACCGAGGTCTTGCCGAGGTCGACTCGCACGTTGGCCAGTTTGGTGCCGGCCCCGAGATTGACGCCGCGACCCAGAATCGAGTCTCCCAGGTAAGCGAAGTGAGCCGCTTTGGCCCCGGGCAAAAGGGCGGAGTGCTTGATCTCGGTGTCGTGGCCCACGACACAGTCTGAGCCTACCAGGACATGACCACGGATATAGGCTCCAAAGCGAACTTCGCTGCCGGCCCCGATGAAGGTCGGCCCGGCAATGAAGGTGTTCTCTTCGATGTGGGCTCCCTCTTCGATATGCACCAGTCCTTTGATGACGACCGAGCCAGGTAGCCCCTCGGGAACCCGAGGACCGACTTCCTCGAGAATTTGAGCCACCACCGTTTTGAGTTGGCGTAACGGGTCCCAAGGATAGTGGGCTTGGTGGAAAATTCGGTCGACGAGATGCTGGCCGGGTTCGAAGTAGTCACTCAACATGAGGCCGCGCCTTCGTCAGGTTTTTTTCAGTCCCTGGTTGTAGGCTGACGCTATGACGGTGAACGTCTATACCTATTATGAGAACAAGCTGGCTCTCGAGAAGGCTCAGAGGTCCGGCCGCTCAATGAGCCGCAGGCGGATCCTGACGAAGGGCGAGCCGTGGTTCGGGACCTTCACTAAGATTGGGATGGTAGCCGGACTTTTTTCTGGCATAGCCCTCTGTGCCTTGGGACTTGACCCCGAGTCCAGCGGTTTGGCCAGCCTGGCTCTGGCCCTTTGGGGCGGTGGCGTTGGACGCTTGCTCGACAACCTGGGAGACCGGTGTAAAAGGTTCTTCCGCGCTCTGCGAGGCGAGCCGCTCGATGCCGAAGAACTCCGTCAACTGGTGGCTTCAGCCTGACTCCACTCGGCCTCGAAGGCCTTGATTGCCTCGGCCTTTCTCTGTTCGAACTTGTAGCTCTCGATCGACTGGAGGATGGCTAACGCGGCTAGGCCGACGATGCCCACGGTCTCCCCGATTTTGAGAAAGGTGTTCAGATACCAGATGAAGCCGTTGGGAACCAGAATGGAGAGCCAGAATAGGCATTCGCCAGCCAGGCAAAAAACCAAAAGACCGATCAACCGCCCTGACCACTGGCTGAGGGGCTCATTGGTAGCCAGATAGTCGTCATCGAGCTGAGTCTCAAGCTTTCTGAGGGCGATTTGTCTCTTGAGTAGCTGTTCCCCCGTTAGTTGTTCCACCATAACGAGAATAACATAATTCGCCTGTCAGGAAGTTCCCCCGTCTTTTTGCAGAAAGTTGCAACAAACTCGGATCCCGTCTGTTGTGAGGGTGAAGAGGAGCCCCTATGAGTCAATCCTTAGAACGCCAAGTCGACCATCAGCTCGTTGTTCGATTCCTCAATCAGGACCAGGAGGCTTTCGAACAGCTGGTCAAACGCCATCAGTCGAAGCTTTTTGCTATCGCCATGAAGATGGTTCGCGACCGGGAACAAGCTGCTGACCTGGTCCAGGAAACGTTCGTGAGGGCTTTCAAGAAGCTTCCCGATTATCGACCCACCGGCTCTCTGGCCGGCTGGTTGGCCAAGATTACCGTCAATCTCTCTCTCAACTATCTGGAACGGCGAAAACGGTTGAGTTTCCCGGAACTCTCGATGGCTAACTGGCTCCCGGCCGGACCCGATTCCGACCCGAGCCGCTCCGCCGAAGCCCAGGATTTACGGGCCCGGCTCCGTTCTCAGGTAGAGGCTCTCTCGCCGAGGCGCCAGGCCGTTCTGACGTTGGCCATGCTAGGTTACAGCTACGAGGAAATGAGTGAGATTCTAGGGGAGAGTATGGCCCAGGTGAAAAGCGAGCTGTTTCGAGCCCGCAAGAAGCTCAAAGAGCATTTGAAGAAGAATCGAAAAGGAGAGAACCGTTGAACTGCGAGCACTATCAGGAGAAGATCGAAGAACATCTGGCCGTGGGAGTGCCGCCCGACCTGTTGCCGGAGCGTCTGGCCCGTCACCTTGGGAGTTGTGAGGTTTGTCAGGATTTCGTGGAGGAGTCGCTTTTGCTCAGTCGGTTGTTAGAGGAGCCACTCCCCCTGCCGCCAGCCGAGTTGGCTGAGAAGGTCTTGGCGGCTGTGAATTCGCCTCTTCAGGCAGAGGCGGGTCTCGGCCTGGGAGAGCGACTGGCCTGGGCCAGTCTTGGCGGAATGGTGGCGGTGGCCCTCCAGGGCACCTCGTGGGCCGCCGTGACGGCGGCTAGCGAGAGTTTTCTGGTGGAGCTTTCGGCCTGGTTCGCCAGTTTCAAGCTTCCCTCCGTTCCCGAATTTGATTTCTCGGCGACTGTGCCGCTAGCTTTGACTTTGGCGTTCATCCAGGGAGTTTCTCTATGGATGGTGCGAAGAAAGGAAATGCATCTTGAACTCTAGACTGTTAGCGGGGTTTTTAGTGTCGCTACCCCTGGCAGCTTGGGCTGGTCCAGCCCAGAATTTAGCCGCTTTCTTTTTTCTCTATCTCGTCTATTTCGCCATCTGTCTCTGTGCTGTCGGCTGGGCGCTTTTCTCCGCCGTGGTCTGGAGCGAGCGGGTTCGTCGCTCGGGAGGGGCTTTGCAGAAGCGCCCCGGAGCCAGCTTTTTTATGGGTCTTCTGAGTATCGGGTGGTTGCTTCTGTCGATGGGGATGGCCGAAGCTGCGCCGGCCGCCGGAATTCTGGTTCTGTTCACTCTGGTCTTTCTGGTGGGTCTCGTTCTGTTGGGATTGCCAGCTCTCTTGGCCCGCCTTGGAGGGGGTCTCCTGCGACTCGACGATCGCCAGGCCACCCCTCTGCGTCAGATTGCCGTTGGGGGCTTTTTGCTCTTTCTGGCTGGCGGCTTTCCCTGGCTGGGTCAACTCCTCTTGCTGATGGCCTTCTTGACGGCCGCCGGTAGTGCCCTGTTGAGCTTCGTCATGGCCGAAGCTCGAGCCGCTGATGAAGATGGTTAAGAGACTTTTCTGTGCCAGTCTTCCCGAGCTTTCCCAGGGTAGGCTGCCAGGTCGCTCAGAGGGATGTGACCCTCCCACTCGCCTACCTGTTTCACCCCCTCATCGGTCACTTCATAGACCAGGGTGTCCTTGACATTCAGGTAGGAATACCCGCCTCCTTCGACGTGAATCCCAAACCGTCGAGGATGACCGGGAACTTTTTGGGTGGGTCCGACCGAGCGGTAGACATCCTGGAAACCCGGCTCTCGGGTCATCTCTGCCCCGATTTCTCGAAAGCGGCCAGTCTCTGGTTGATACTTTAAAGCGATGAAGAAGTCTCGGCATTCATACTCGTCTTCACCGAAGCCGCTTCTGCCGCCCTCATACTGGGTTGGCAGCAAAACAATGTCGTGGTGCTCTCCCAGGACTAACGGCTTGGAAAGGAGCCATTTGAAAGGAGAGGTAACGTCCATAGGAAGATTCTGTTCCACCCCAGCCTCCCTCAACTCGGGGTCGGGATAAGGACGATTCAGGCGGGGCTCGCCCAGCACGCGATAGCGTTCGTGGATTTGAAAGGCATAGCTCTCGATTCCTTCTCTTCGAAGATCGTCGGTGGTGCGAGAGAGAGAGCCGTCTTTCGGTTCGTAGATCGCCAGCTGTTTCCAGGCCGCCTCGACCAGGCCGTTGGAAGCCTCGGAGGCGGAGAACATGGAGGGGCTGTAGAGTCCCCCCGTCGGAGGGGGGCTCCGGTGGAAATAGTCAAGTCCGTTAGTGGGTGCAGGTTTGGGGCCCCGGGGATAGAGTGGCCCTCTTAGTTCAGCCTGGTTGATGACCATGGAACCAGTTTAGCCCGTGGGCCTGAAAAACTCTGGAAAATCAGGCAAACAGTCCTGGTAAGGGTTGATGACCGGGAACGATCGCCTGGGCGCTAGCCTGGTCGAAATGTCCCTCCAGAACGGTGGCATACAGCTGCCGATAGTCGACACTGTGAGGGAGGTCGCCGTCGCGAAGGTTGGCCAGGTCGGGAGGGGTGCCGTAGAGACCTCCCTGAATCTTTTGGCCCAAGAAGAAGGCCAGGCCCCCGGCCCCATGATCGGTCCCTCCCGACAGATTCTCCTCGACTCGGCGCCCGAATTCACTGTAGCCAAAAACGACCACGCGTTTGTCGAGACCACGATGTTTCATCTCTCCCCAGAAGGCCGTCAGGGCTTCATCGAGTTGGCGCAACTCGCGGGCCTGCTGACCGGCTTGAGCCTCGTGAGTATCAAAGGAGCCGACCGAAACATGCACCACCCTGGGGGGCAGTTGGGCGGCCAGGATTCTGGCCGCCAGGGCCAACCGTTTGCCGGTCAGGTGGTTGCCGAATCCGTGCTTCAGTTGGACCGCCTGGGCTTTCTGTCGGTAGTCGACCACGACTTCCTCGAGACGCTGCCCCGAATCTAATAGAGCTGCTCGGGCTGCCTCAGCCACCTCATCCTGACCGTACATTCTCCGGATCGCTTCGTGGAGGGAACGGTTCCCCGGGTAGCTGGGCACGGTTTCTCCTCCGAACGAGAGAGCTCCGTGGCGTTCAGAATAAAGGGCTCGCGCAAGACTGTCTCCCACGCTCACCGAGGCCAGCTGATGGCGGTCAGAAAGCAAACCCAGCCAGCCTTCACTTTGTTCTGGGTTTCCGGCTGTCTGCCAGATGTCGGTGGACCGAAAATGAGAGCGGTCGTGATCGGGACGCCCAACCCCCTGAACGAAGGCGACTTGGCCGTTCTCGTAGATCCGATGGAGTCCTTGGAGGGATGGGTGGAGGGCCCAACCCTCTTCCAAAGTCGGGGTGGAGTGAGCGGGTAAAGCCAGGTTGGGCCGGGCTCTTCGGTAAAGCTTGTCTTTGACCGGAGCGAGGGTGTTCAAAGCATCGTTACCACCGGCCAGATGAAGGGCCACGAGGATAGGGTCGTCTTGGCCGCGAGGGGTCTGGGCCAGGGCTTTCTCCCAGGTGAGGGCTGGTCCGAGGGCGGCCAACAGAAGTGTATTGGCACAGGCTTTCAAGAATGAACGACGTTGCATCATAACTCTCCTAACATAGCTGGAAATCTGGTGAGGCCAAAGCTACACGAAGCAGTTGGCGAGGGTCGGTGTGGTGGAACAACTCTTTCTCGACATCGCCTGAAAAGGCGTGCCCCCGCCAGTGGGTCAGTAGCGCCCGCCCTGGTTGAGACGACCGAGCCAGGAGTCGGAGTAAAGGAGAATCGTCAGCAAGCTTATCGACCAGGGCACAAGTCATCTCAAGCCTGGCCAAGAGGGCGGAGGGATGGATCCAAGCAGGGCCGTCTTCCCAGCCTTTGACGCTGGGAGGAAGAAAAGGCATCTCCCCCATATGATGGAGGCGCTCTAGCTCATTCCAGGCCACCTTCGTCTGGCCCAAAGCTCTTTTGGCGGCGACAAAAAGCTCGACGTGACTTCGGATTTGAGCCTGGCGAGCTCGCTCGGAGTTGAACTCTTCATCTCTGAGGATAGCCCGCACCAAAGTGAGCGTGTGACCCCGCGTCCGTTGCCATAGCCTGCTAAGATGTTCCAGTTTCGATGCCGGCACCGGCCGATAAACCAGCGTCTCCCAGAGCTTGGTGCAAATTCTTCGTGAGGTGGCCGGATGAATGGCCAGATAGTCGAAGAATTCCTCGGGTTCCAGTTGCCCCTTGAGCTCCATAATCCTTACCGGTCCGCGGTCCCGAGCTTCGGGGTCGTAACGGAAGGCATAGGTCCAGAGGTTGGTCCTTCGACCCGTCAACAACCGGGAGGCTTCTTTGACGTCTTTCTCGCTATAGTGCCCTCGCCCAACGGTGAACAGCTCGAGAAGTTCTCGGGCGAAGTTCTCGTTGGGGTGCTCCTGATGACTGTTGTTCAGGTCTAAATACTCTAACATGGCCGGGTCTTTGGCCACGGCCGCCAGCAGGTCTCCGAACTTTCCGCTACCGAACCGGCGCAGGGTCTCGTTCTGGCGAAGCATCATGCCTGGGCTGAAGACCTTGGTGGCGCTGGTGGCGAAGTGTCGATGCCAGAAGAGAGTGAGCTTCTCTTCAAGAGGTCGAGAGGTTTGGATCATTCTCTCCAACCACCACAGGACGCTCTTGCCGAGTAAAACGAGAGTGGGAGTGATGCCGGGGCCAAAGGCGGGGTAGGGGGGAGGCCCGGGCAAAGGGTTAGGGCGCTGAGGATAGCTCAGCAGTTCTCTCCGGGCGGCGCTCAAACCCAGGCGTTCCGCTCGGCGAAGCTCACGGTCGGTAGCGCCAAAGCCGACTCTCCGATAGAGATGGGCGATGTTGGGGTCACGAGCGGGCAAGACTAAGCACCCCCCCTCCCAGGGTCGTGAGCACTAATCCCAGGGCCAGCAGCCAGCCGACCACAGGGAGCAACATCGCGCAGAAAAGAACCAGAGTCCCCACCACAGTCTGACGTGATAGAGGAGCTTCTGGTTCCAGCCGTGCTCCCACCAGCTGGGCCGTTGCGGCCGGCACGCCTCCCAACAAAGCGAGAGAAAAGCAGCCGACCAGAAAAAGAGCGCTGAGCGGCGCCACCTTCGTGCCTGCACTGATGGAGGCCAGCAAGACCCCCATCAAGACCGTCAGAATGCCGACTAGGAGTGCTCTGACTGGCACCCCTTCGACGGCCTGACGAATGCGAGCTATGGTCTTGTGCCACAGGGCTAGTTCGAGAAGGTTCAGTCCTACCAGGCCGGCTGCGCTAAGCAGGGCCAGCCCCGCCAGGGCGGGAGGAGCTCCCGCTCGGATCACCAGACCTCCTCCCAGGACCCCTAGAAACAAGCCGGCGCCAACACTTTTTAGGTGCATGATCGTTACCTCCGACCTCACAACCGCTGAGCTGGGATTTTGTTGCACCTCGGCAAACGTCGGGATGTTAAAAAATCGGTTACATTGGCCACTATCTTTTTAAGGATGTTTTCCGACGTTTACGGCATATTCACGGCGAAGGAAATCTGCAACAGGCGTGAGGGCAGAGGCTCTCAGCCCGTCCAACCCGGCTCCGCCACCGCTTATCAAAAATTTGACCGGGGCTCACGAAGCCTCAAATGATCCGGAGGACATAACATGTTTGCAAATACACTGAACACCACAGGAACCGCTGGCGGAGCTTACGTGGCCCGCTCAACCCCCAACGTCCAAGACGCCGCCACCGATGCGGAAGCCCCCGCCGTTGGCGCTGAGACCACCGACACGGCTGAAATCAGCCAAGAGCAAGCTCAGTATGAGAAATACCTGGCCAAATATGAAGCCCGGTTGGACTCGACCAATCCCAAAAGTTTTACCCGTGACGCTTGGTACGCCACCGCTCTGACCGGTGCCGCCGTAGCCACCGTTATCGGCACGATGGGCGGTGCTGGTGTGGCTTTCGCTCCTGCAGCTGCTGCTCTCGGGCTCGGTGTGGGTCTCGGAGTCCTGGGTGTCGGACAGGCCTGGGGCGAGCTGAGCCAGTCTATGAAGAACCACTCAGAGGCTGATAAAGCTGGCGATGCTGCTGGTGTTCGCCAGGCGAAAGGCGACGTCGTCCGGTCGGTAGTCCACGGCGCTGTTGGCGTGATGACCGCTCTGGCTCCTTTCAATCCGGGCTTGCTCGGTATTGGTGCTGCTGTTCTGGCCGGTAAGGTCGCTGTCGACAACGCTGGCAGCCTGGCTCGTATCTTCGGTAAAGAGAGCCTCAACGCTGTCAAGAATACCTTCACCTTCTGGCGCAGCCCGGCTGTGGCCCCCACTCCTCCCGCTGCTCCTGAGGCTGCCCCTCAGGCTGGCGAGGAGACGAAAGCCGCCTAAGCGTCAGCTAGACCGGATCAGAAAAGACGGGAGTCTTGACTCCCGTCTTTTTGCTGTTAGCCATCCGCGAACGTCGGGACCGGCCGGAGATGCCTTTTGTTAGATCTTTCATAAATTTGTAACATTTTTAGGCTTCCGTTTGAGACTCGGCTTTGAAAGGGGGGGTATTTTGAGATCAGGAGGTTCCTGATGCTGACTCTACGCCGACAAGCTACTCTCTTTTTTCAGATGGCCGCTATGATTCTGACCCTTGCTTTGCCCCTGGCTTTAAGCCTGCCCCACTTCCGTGCCCTTTTCGTGAACCCGCCCCGACCGAACCATGGTCTTTGGAGCTAATGATTGTGAGCGTCGTTGAGAAGCCACCCGGCGCGGGCGTTTCGGGCTTCCACGTCTTTGATGTTGGAGAGTTCGATGCCGATGGCTTGGAACTGCGCTTGATTAGTGGCGAAGGTCGGAAAGCTTGAAAGAAGCTGGTCTCTCTCTAGAAATTGGGCTGGGGCTCCCACCCTCTCGGCGGCTTGCTGATCTGCCCGACGGTCGACGGCCACTGAATTCATAAACCCGTGAGTGGCCGAAAGCCAGTCTCCAAAATTTCCCCCGAGTTCCCCTTGCAGATCTCTGACCGACCGGATGGCGACGGCCATGGAGTCGATATAATAACTGGCTTTGTCAGCCGTTTCCAGTAGCGCCCCTCCTCGCAAGGCTAGGGAACGTCGCTCAGAGGGGAGTTCCTCGAGTTTCTCAACATAGATCTGTTGAGGGCTCTTGCCGTCGTAGCGAGTGCCAGCCTCTCGGGGCTTGTCATCGAAGGGAAAATCGGTCCGAGTTATCACGGCCTGGGCCTCCACGAAGTCCTCTCGGGACCAACCGAACCGGTGCCTTAAAGTCTCCTCGTTTCGATCCATCCACTCCAGGGTTCGGTGAACTTTGGCAGGGGTTCCGGGGGAGCGGGGGTCCGCATCGTGCACCAGAGCGGCCGTGCCAAGAAGAGGAATCTTGTCCGGCAGGCCATGGTCGAGAGCTAGCTTCACGGCGGTTTCTTTGGTTCGGAAGCCGTGGTTGGAATTGTGGTAAAGGCCGGGATTGAGAGCGGCGAACTCTTCGTCCCCAAAGGCTCGCGCCAGGCTACCCGGCAGGGTCAGACACCCCACCCCAAGACTCGAGACGTGGCCGGACCGGAGAAGGGACTCTCGGGAAACCAGAGGAGCGCCGGTCAGGTCGACCAGGTCGGGGACTGAAGGGGAGGGGTCATTGTGTCGGTTTGCTCGTACAGGCCTGAGAGTTCTTGGAATGATGGAATTGTTTCTGATGATCATGGACTGGCCTCCTGGTTGTGATTCCAGGTTAACTCAGCGACCTAGCCCAAACCTTACCGGGATTAGCGACCTCACGGGCTTCTACGGTTCCAGCGTGAGATGAACCGCAGAGACGCCGCGGACTTAGTTGAAGTTCAGCAGGAGACCCACAGATCGGCCGGAGAGCTTAAAACCTGGGCCAGGTGAAGGCGTTGAGGGCCTCGCTAGAAGTCCGGCCGAAAAGTCACTTTGAGCGGCGGAAGCAAGTTTCGCCAGACAACCTACGGTGGATGGCCGGACGTTCTAGCACAACCTGTGGGTCGTCGCTCTGGCCGGACCCCATTGTCAATGGGGTTTCCGGCCGCGCTTCTAGGGCTTGTTGACATTCGACTAGCCGAGGAAGAAGGGTTATAACACGGAGGCCACTGAGCTC